>NZ_CP046103.1:4686006-4998406 GCF_009707325.1 Pseudomonas sp. IB20
TTTCTTCCGCCAGCTTGATCTTCACGTCGCGCGGATTGGCGCCCGCCTCGACTTCAGCGCGCAGCGCATTGATCTCGTCCATCGAGCGGAAGCTCAACAGCTCGAAGTAACGCCACATCAGCGCATCAGGAATAGAAACCAGCTTGCCGTACATCACACCCGGCGCTTCCTGGATACCGACATAGTTACCCAAAGACTTGGACATCTTCTTGACGCCATCCAACCCTTCCAGCAACGGCATGGTCAGAATGCACTGAGCCTCTTGCCCGTATGCACGCTGCAGTTCACGCCCCATCAGCAGGTTGAACTTCTGATCAGTGCCACCCAGCTCAACGTCCGCGCGCAACGCCACCGAGTCATACCCTTGAACCAGCGGGTACAAGAACTCGTGAATCGCAATTGGCTGGTTGGTGGAGTAACGCTTGTCGAAGTCGTCACGCTCAAGCATGCGCGCCACGGTGTACTGGGATGTCAGGCGAATGAAGTCCGCCGGGCCCATCTGGTCCATCCAGGTGGAGTTGAACGCCACCTCGGTCTTGGCTGGATCGAGAATCTTGAACACTTGGGTCTTATAGGTCTCGGCATTATCGAGAACCTGTTCACGGGTCAACGGCGGACGCGTCGCGCTCTTGCCGCTCGGATCGCCGATCATCCCAGTGAAGTCACCTATAAGGAAGATGACCTGATGCCCCAGCTCCTGGAACTGACGCAGCTTATTAATAAGCACGGTATGACCCAGGTGCAGGTCCGGCGCCGTAGGATCGAAGCCAGCCTTAATACGCAGGGATTGGCCACGCTTGAGCTTTTCGATCAGCTCGGCCTCGACCAACAGTTCTTCCGCACCACGTTTTATCAGCGCTAGCTGCTCTTCAACCGACTTCATAACAGACCCGCAAGGCTCAGATTCAAAAGGGAACCAACCATACAAGATCAGGGACTAATTACAAGTTTTGCCCTGCGCACGGACACCGTTCAGCAAGCCCAGCGTTCGCGAGCTTGCGCCACAGATGATTTGGTTATATTTTATACAGTTATTTCATCTTCATCATGTCATTCATCTTTTCCATTTCATCTTTAAAGTCAAAAACTACTTATGACCACAGAACCGTCTAAAGCGCCGCCGCTTTACCCGAAGACCCACCTGCTCGCCGCAAGTGGTATCGCCGCCCTTCTCAGCCTGGCACTCCTGGTATTCCCTTCCAGTGACGTAGAAGCCAAACGAACGTCCCTGAGCCTTGACTTGGAAAGTCCAGTTGACCAACTGACACAAGATCAAGACGCTGCCGACGTGCAACAAGCCACAAATGCACCTGTTGAGTCGCCGTTCGCACAGATAGAAAGCACGCCTGGGGACACTCAACAAGCCACCCAAGAGCCGCCCGCGGCCAAGAACCCGCTGCACCGCGAAGTGATCGTGGCCAAAGGCGACACGCTGTCGACCCTGTTCGAGAAGGTCGGCCTGCCAGCTGCCACTGTTAATGAGGTGCTGGCCAGCGATAAACAAGCCAAACAATTCACTCAGCTCAAACACGGCCAGAAACTTGAATTCGAATTGTCGCCCAACGGCCAGTTGAACAACCTGCACAGCAGTGTCAGCGACCTCGAAAGCATCACCCTGACCAAGGGCGCCAAAGGCTTCGCTTTCAACCGCACCACCACCAAACCGGTTATGCGCTCCGCCTACGTACACGGCGTGATCAACAGCTCCCTGTCGCAATCGGCCGCCCGCGCGGGCCTGTCTCACAGCATGACCATGGACATGGCCAGTGTGTTTGGCTACGACATCGACTTCGCCCAGGACATCCGCCAGGGTGACGAATTCGACGTGATCTACGAGCAGAAAGTCGCCAACGGCAAAGTCGTCGGCACTGGCAATATCCTGTCCGCACGCTTCACCAACCGCGGCAAGACCTACACCGCAGTGCGCTACACCAACAAACAAGGCAATAGCAGCTACTACACGGCTGATGGCAACAGCATGCGCAAGGCCTTCATCCGCACGCCAGTGGACTTCGCCCGCATCAGCTCGCGCTTCTCGATGGGGCGCAAGCATCCGATCCTGAACAAGATCCGCGCCCACAAAGGCGTCGACTATGCCGCCCCACGTGGCACGCCAATCAAGGCGGCCGGTGACGGCAAGGTTCTGCTGGCCGGGCGTCGCGGCGGCTACGGCAATACTGTGATCATCCAGCACGGCAACACCTACCGTACGCTGTATGGCCACATGCAAGGGTTCGCCAAGGGCGTGTCGACGGGCGGCAACGTTAAGCAAGGCCAAGTAATCGGTTATATCGGTACCACCGGCCTGTCCACCGGTCCGCACTTGCACTATGAGTTCCAGGTGAATGGCGTCCACGTTGACCCACTGGGCCAGAAGCTGCCGATGGCCGACCCGATCGCCAAAGCCGAGCGGGCCCGCTTCCTGCAGCAAAGCCAGCCGCTGATGGCACGCATGGACCAGGAGCGCTCTACCCTGCTGGCCTCGGCGAAGCGCTAAGGTATGCCGCGCTATATAGGTGTGATGTCCGGGACCAGCCTTGATGGCCTGGATATCGCCCTGATCGAACAAGACCCGGCGATCAAACTGATCGCCACGCACTACATCCCGATGCCCGACAGCCTGCGTGCTGAGTTGCTGAACCTATGCGCCAGCGGCCCGGACGAGATCGCCCGCTCGGCAATCGTCCAGCAGCACTGGGTGACACTTGCCGCCCAGGGCATCCATGCTTTGCTGGAACAACAGAACCTCAAGCCTCAGGACATCCGCGCGATTGGCAGCCACGGCCAAACCATCCGCCATGAACCTGCTCGAGGTTTTACCGTGCAGATTGGCAACCCCGCCCTGCTGACCGAACTGACAGGCATTACCGTCGTCAGCGATTTCCGCAGCCGTGATGTGGCCGCTGGCGGCCAAGGCGCGCCGCTGGTACCCGCCTTTCATGAAGCATTATTTGGCGAACACAGCGGCAACCGTGCCGTATTGAACGTCGGCGGGTTCAGTAACCTCAGCCTGATCGAGACGGGCAAGCCCGTAGCCGGCTTTGACTGCGGGCCGGGCAACGTGCTGCTGGATGCCTGGATTCACCATCAACGTGGTGAGCACTTTGATCGCGACGGCCAATGGGCGGCCAGTGGCAAGGTCGAGGCTCAACTACTCAACGCCCTGCTCAGCGATCCCTTCTTCCTGACTAAAGGCCCAAAAAGCACCGGCCGAGAAGTCTTCAACCTGGGATGGCTGCAACTCCACCTCGGTCGATTGCCAGCACTGCAACCCCAGGATGTGCAAGCAACCCTGCTTGAACTGACGGCACTCACCATCGTCGAGTCCCTGCAAGCCGCACAGACCGACACCGAAACCCTGCTGATCTGTGGCGGCGGCGCACATAACGCCGCACTGATGAGTCGTCTGGCGGCACTGTTGCCTTCCACCCAGGTCAGCAGCACCGCCACTTATGGCGTCGATCCTGACTGGGTCGAAGCCATGGCCTTCGCCTGGCTGGCGCATTGCTGCCTCGAAGGCATAGCCGCCAACCGCCCCAGCGTCACCGGCGCACTCGGGCTGCGGGTACTGGGCGCGATCTACCCGGCCTGACGTCTTCATAATTCGCAGACAGCAAAACGCCGCTTGGCCGATCAAAGCCAAGCGGCGTTCTTGTATCGCGCAGTCGATCAGATCGAGAACGAAGACCCGCAGCCACACGTCGTGGTGGCATTAGGGTTCTTGATCACGAAACGCGAGCCTTCCAGACCTTCCTGGTAATCCACCTCGGCACCTGCCAGGTATTGGAAGCTCATCGGGTCCACGACCAGGCTGACGCCCTCGCGCTCGACGATGGTGTCGTCATCGGCCACATCTTCATCGAAGGTAAAACCGTACTGAAACCCTGAACAACCGCCGCCCGTAACAAATACGCGCAGCTTCAAGCGATCATTACCCTCTTCATCGACCAGGCTCTTCACCTTGTGCGCAGCACCGTGGGTGAATTGCAAAGCCGTGGGGGTGAAGGACTCAACGCTCATGCTGATAATCTCCCGGCGTACCGCCGCCATATGCGTAATGACGGGCATTATCCGCTTCTCCTAGAAAAGCGGTCAACTATTGTTACGGTATATCAATCTGCGCTGCGGCCCTTAAAAACACAAAAGGCCCGATCAACGGGCCTTTTGTAATCAGTCGCCAAGCCTTACGGCAGCATTCCAGCGTGGGACAGGCCCAACTTCTCATCCAGGCCGAAGAGGATGTTCATGTTCTGCACAGCCTGGCCCGAAGCGCCTTTAACCAGATTGTCGATCACCGACAGCACCACCACCAGGTCGCCATCCTGCGGACGATGCACGGCAATCCGGCATACGTTGGCACCGCGCACGCTACGGGTTTCCGGGTGGCTGCCGGCAGGCATTACATCGACGAACGGTTCGTTGGCGTAGCGTTTTTCAAACAAGGCTTGCAGGTCTACCGAGCGATCCACCACGGTGGCGTACAACGTGGAGTGAATGCCACGGATCATCGGCGTCAGGTGCGGCACGAAGGTAAGGCCCACGTCTTTACCGGCGGCGCGACGCAGCCCCTGGCGAATCTCCGGCAAGTGACGATGCCCTTTTACCGCATAGGCCTTCATGCTTTCCGACGTCTCAGAGTACAGCGAACCTACCGCTGCCCCACGACCGGCACCGCTCACACCCGACTTACAGTCGGCGATCAGGCGCGAAGTATCTGCCAAGCCGGCCTCCAGCAATGGCAGGAAACCCAGCTGCGTTGCGGTCGGATAGCAACCCGGCACGGCAATCAGGCGCGCTTGCTTGATCTGCTCGCGATTGACTTCCGGCAGGCCGTACACCGCCTCTTCCAACAACTCAGGCGCGCCATGTGGCTGGCCGTACCACTTGGCCCACTCATCAGCATCCTGCAAGCGGAAGTCGGCAGACAGGTCGATGACCTTGGTGCCCGCCGCCAACAGTTCGCCAGCCAACGCATGCGCAACACCGTGAGGCGTGGCAAAGAACACCACGTCACAGGCACCCAGGGTCTTGATGTCCGGCACGCTGAACGCCAGGCCATCATAGTGGCCTCGCAGGTTCGGGTACATATCGGCCACGGCCAGCCCGGCCTCGGATCGGGAAGTGATGACCACCACCTCTGCTTGCGGATGCTGAGCCAACAGACGCAGCAATTCGACACCGGTGTAACCCGTGCCGCCGACGATACCGACCTTGACCATAAACCTGCCCTCAACGAACCCACTGGAAAGCCGTCGATAATAGGGGCCGTATCGTCCTGCGACAACCGTCAACGTGACGTACGGGCGCATGAGCCACTACTATCTCCAGTTACCGTGAACCTGGGAATAATTAGAAATGCTCTATCTATGGATCAAAGCCTTCCACATCGTCAGCGTCGTCTGCTGGTTTGCCGCGCTGTTCTACCTGCCACGCCTGTTCGTCTACCACGCGCAAAGTGAGGACACCGTCAGCAAAGAACGCTTCTGCATCATGGAGCGCAAGCTCTATCGCGGCATCATGGGCCCGGCGATGATCGCCACCCTGATATTCGGCGGCTGGCTGATCTACCTCAACCCTGCCATCTTTCAATCCGGCGCCTGGCTCCATGCCAAGCTGACCTTGGTCGTACTGCTGATCGGCTACCACCATATGTGCGGCGCGCAGGTAAAACGCTTCGCCCGTGGCGAAAACACCCGCAGCCATGTCTTTTATCGCTGGTTCAATGAAGTGCCGGTTCTGATATTGCTGGCTATCGTAATTTTGGTCGTGGTCAAACCGTTTTAACTTCAATCACTCGGGGTACCTCCAATGTCATTGCCCGCTTTGCTTGAACAACGTCTGCGCCTGCCCGTAGTGGCTGCGCCGATGTTCCTGATTTCCAACCCGCAGCTGGTCCTAGCCTGCTGTCGCAATGGCGTGGTCGGGAGTTTCCCAGCGCTCAACCAGCGCGAAAGCAGTGGTTTCAAAGCCTGGCTGGAAGAAATCGAAGCGGGCCTGGCACAACTGGACAACCCCGCGCCCTATGCCGTTAACCTGATCGTGCACAACAGTAACCCACGCCTGGAAGCCGACCTGGCGATCTGCGTCGAGCACAAGGTGCCGATCGTGATTACCAGCCTGGGCGCGGTGAAGGAACTGGTGGATGCCGTGCACAGTTACGGCGGCCTGGTGTTTCACGATGTCACCACCCGGCGCCATGCCGAAAAAGCCGCGCAAGCAGGTGTTGATGGCCTGATCGCCGTGGCCGCAGGCGCAGGCGGCCATGCCGGCACCTGGAGCCCATTCGCATTAATTGCAGAGATTCGCCAATTCTTCGACAAAACCCTGCTGTTGGCCGGCTGCCTCAACCATGGGCACGAGATCCTCGCCGCCCAATTGCTGGGCGCAGACCTGGCTTATTTCGGCACACGCTTTATCGGCACCACCGAAAGCCATGCCCCGGATGCGTATAAAGAGATGCTGCTCACATCGCGCGCTGCCGACATCGTGCACACTCCGGCAGTCTCTGGCGTGCCCGCCAGCTTTATGCGCCAGAGCCTGGAAAACGCCGGTTTCGACCTCGCCGCCCTGCAGGGCAAAGGTGAAGTCAATTTTGGTTCCAAGCTCAAGCCGTTGAGCGAGGAGGCCAAGGCCTGGAAAACGGTATGGTCCGCCGGCCAAGGCGTCGGTGAAATTGATGACTTGCCCAGCGTCGATGAACTGATTGCGCGCCTGGATGCCGAATATCGCAAAGCGCGCGAGCAGGCCACCCAGTTACAATGGCCGCGTTGATCACCGCCAGGTCTGCTGATTAAGCCGACCTGCACTCCCCTTCCTGATTAAGTGACAAGGATGCCCGCATGAGCGACAACCGTTTCAAGATTGTGTTTGACGGAGCCTTGCTCCCGGGTGTCGAAAGCACAACCGCCAAATTGAACCTCGCCGAGCTATTCAAAAGCGATGTGGAAGCCATCGAGAAACTCTTCACCGGCCGCTCGGTAGCGCTCAAGCGTGACCTGTCGCGTTCCGACGCCGAAACCTACCTCACCGCGCTGCAAAACGCCGGTGTCGATGCCCGTATCGAGCCTGAACAACCTGTGGCCTTCAGCTTGGCCGAAGCGCACGAGACCGATTCCGGCGCCTCGGACTTCTCACGTCCTGCCGCTTCGCCCTATGCACCGCCGCGTGCCGCTGTGGGTGACAACACTGCGGAGTACTCGACGCTCAAAGTCTTCACCATCCACGGGCGTATCGGCCGCCTGCGCTACCTGGCCTGGACGCTGGTACTGACCATCGCGATGCTGGTCATCGGGGGGATCATCTCCACCGCTAGCTTCGCCGTGGCGACCGCCTCGCCAACAGCGGGCGTCATTCTTGGCTCGCTGCTGGGTTTCGCATTGTTTGTAGCGATTGTCTGGGTCAGTGTGCAAATCGGTGTGCAGCGCCTGCACGACCTCGGGTGGTCAGGCTGGCTGTACTTCCTGAACCTGGTGCCGTTCGTAAACAGCATTTTCCCACTGCTGTTGCTGGTACTGCCGGGCAATACCGGCGCCAACCAGTACGGCCCGCCACCGCCGCGCAACTCCACAGCGGTAAAAGTGCTGGCCGCGCTGTGGCTGGCGTTCATTCCGGTGATGCTCGCCATTCTGGTGACGCTGGGCATGAACGGCTACCTGAATCAGCTCGAAGCCAACATAGACAGCAGCTACGAAAGCAGCTCCATCACCTCCGATGACGCCACCGATCAAAGCGTCACCGTTGATGAAGAAGAAGGCGCGCAAAGTGCTGACGACGCGGCCGAACCTGTAGACTCTCCAGAACAGTGAAGAAACGCCCGCCGCCTGTGATGCCTCTGTCACAGGCCCGGCGGCGTTGCGATGGAGAAAGGCATGACCCGTTACGCTCTGATCACCGGTGCCTCCAGCGGCATCGGCCTGGCCTTGGCCGAAGCACTGGCCCGTCGCGGCCGCAGCTTGATTCTGGTAGCCCGCCAGCGTGATCAGTTGGAAAGCATTGCAATCGAACTGACTCAACGCTTCGGCGTCGAGGTGCTGTTTCGAGCCTGCGACTTGGGTGAGCCATTGCGTTTGTCCGGGTTTCTGCTGGAACTTGAAGAGGGTGAGCGCCAGATCGACCTGCTGGTCAACTGCGCCGGCATGGGCACCAGCGGGCCCTTCCTGGCCCAGGACTGGATGACCGAACAAGACCTGATCGAAGTCAACATCCTCGCCCTGACCCGCATGTGCCATGCCCTGGGCAATGCCATGGCGTTGCAGGGCGGCGGGCATATTCTCAATGTTGCCTCGGTTGCAGCCTTCCAGCCCGGCCCCTGGATGAGCAGCTATTACGCCAGCAAGGCGTATGTGCTGCACTTTTCCGAAGGCCTGCGCGAAGAGCTGAAGACCTGCGGCATCCAGGTATCGGTGCTGTGCCCTGGCCCTACGCGCACCGCGTTCTTCGGCACCGCGCAAATGGACACCGCCAAGCTCGACCGCAGCCAACAGTTGATGAGCCCGGAAGAAGTCGCGCTCTACACCGTTCGCGCACTGGAAAAAAACAAAGCCATCATCATTCCCGGCCGACGCAACCGCTGGCT
Source organism: Pseudomonas sp. IB20 (assembly GCF_009707325.1). Taxonomy (NCBI): domain Bacteria; kingdom Pseudomonadati; phylum Pseudomonadota; class Gammaproteobacteria; order Pseudomonadales; family Pseudomonadaceae; genus Pseudomonas; species Pseudomonas gelidaquae. The sequence continues at coordinate 4,694,582 of NZ_CP046103.1, forward strand.
GGCATTCAGCCCGCGTTTTAGCCCACGCTGGCTGACGCGCAAGATTGCCGGCGCGATCAACAAGGCCTATTGCCCACGCTGACTGGCTGGGTACACTCCCCTGCACTTTCACAATGGAGAAACAGCTGTGGATACTCTGTTCACCAAGATCATCAACAGGGAAATACCGGCGAAGATCATCTACGAAGATGACCAGGTCCTCGCCTTCCACGACATTGCCCCAATGGCGCCCGTGCATTTTTTGGTCATTCCAAAAAAGCCGATTCGCACCCTCAATGACCTCACCGAAGAAGACAAAGCCCTGGCCGGCCACATTCTGTTCACCGCTCAGCGGCTGGCGGTGGAGCAAGGCTGCGAGAAAGGCTTTCGCGTGGTCATGAACTGCAATGAGGATGGCGGCCAGACCGTTTACCACATCCACATGCACGTACTGGGTCAGCGCCAGATGAACTGGCCACCGGGCTGATCAGCCTTGCTGCATAGGTCGTGGCCCCAGGCTGCGACCTCATGCCCTTGACTCAGCGCAAACGCTTCGCCCTCTCTTGCGGTAAACTGGCCGCCGAGATTCTTCCCGGAGGTCAGCATGACTACCCAACGTCACTACTCGCCGATTGACCGCCTGTTGCTGCAAGCCGACATGGCCATGCGCACGCTGTTGCCGTTCAGCGGCCAACCGTACCGCCCATCGCCCGCCATCGTGCAGCCTGACGCGCAGATGAGCGAAACCGACACCCGCCACGTCGCCGGCCTGATGCGTATCAACCATACCGGCGAAGTCTGTGCCCAGGCGCTGTACCAGGGCCAGGCGCTGACTGCCAAGCTGCCGCAAGTACGTGCAGCGATGGAACATGCCGCCGAGGAAGAAATTGACCACTTGGCCTGGTGCGAGCAGCGCATTCGCCAGCTGGGTAGCCATCCCAGTGTGCTGAACCCACTGTTTTACGGTTTGTCGTTCGGTATCGGTGCGGCTGCCGGCTTGATAAGCGACAAGGTCAGCCTCGGGTTTGTCGCCGCGACCGAACATCAGGTGTGCAAACACCTGGATGAGCACCTTGAGCAACTGCCGGCCGAAGACGAAAAGTCCCGCGCCATCCTTGAGCAGATGCGCATTGATGAAGAACACCACGCCGAAAGCGCACTGGATGCGGGCGGTTTCCGCTTCCCGGCGCCGGTCAGGTTTGGCATGAGCCTTTTGGCCAAGGTCATGACCAAAAGCACCTATCGAATTTAGGTGCATCGAATCTGATCCACAAAAAAGGGCGCCATCGAGGCGCCCTTCTTTTTTTGCCGACTGGCGATCAACCCAACTCGATGATCTCGTAATCATGAGTAATGACCACACCAGCTGCGCCGAGCATGATCGACGCCGAGCAATACTTCTCAGCTGACAGCTCAATGGCACGCTTGACCTGAGCTTCTTTCAGCGCCCTGCCCTTCACCACAAAATGCATATGGATCTTGGTAAACACCTTGGGATCTTCAGTGGCGCGCTCGGCTTCCAGAAAAGCTTCGCAGCTTTCCACAGCCTGTCGGGATTTCTTCAGGATGCTGACCACGTCGAAATTGCTGCAACCGCCAACACCCAGCAGGAGCATTTCCATCGGGCGTACGCCTAGGTTACGGCCACCGGCTTCCGGCGGGCCGTCCATGACCACTACATGGCCACTGCCCGATTCACCGAGGAACATGGCTTCGCCCGCCCATTGGATGCGTGCCTTCATCGCCCAGACTCCACTGCTAAAAAAGGGTCGCCAGCTTAGCACAGAGCCTCGAAGCAGCAGCTTTCTTCCTGAAAACGATCAATGACAACGTTTGCCGGGTAAATTCCTTAATCGAGGCAGAATGTGTCTGGTAAGCTGGCGCCAATTCAATGGCGCATTGCCATCCTTTGTACAGCGTGTATCAATGCCCACCCCGCTGGATAAAAATAAATCCAACCACACCGTGCAGTCTTTTCGGGATACAACCATGGTTGCTCTTACTCCCACACCCAAGATCAAGAACCTCGACAAGCTGCTGATGCACTGCCAACGCCGACGTTATCCGGCTAAGCACAACATCATCTGCGCGGGTGAACGCTCCGAAACACTGTTCTTCATCATCAAGGGCTCGGTCACCATCCTGATCGAGGACGAAGACGGCCGCGAGATGATCATCGCCTACCTCAATACCGGGGATTTCTTCGGCGAACTAGGGCTATTCGAACAAGCCGGTAAAGAGCAGGAACGCAGCGCCTGGGTGCGCGCCAAGATTGAGTGCGAAGTTGCCGAAATCAGTTACGCGAAATTTCGCGAATTGGCCCAACATGATCCCGACATTCTCTACGCGCTGAGCGGTCAGATTGCCCAACGTCTGCGCGACACCACACGCAAAGTCGGCGACCTAGCGTTCTTTGACGTCACCGGCCGCGTGGCGCGTTGCCTGCTGGAACTGTGCAAACAGCCTGACGCAATGACCCACCCGGACGGCATGCAGATCAAAGTCACACGCCAGGAAATCGGGCGTATTGTCGGCTGCTCACGGGAAATGGTCGGGCGCGTGCTCAAAGACTTGGAAGAACGCAACCTGGTGCACGTCAAAGGCAAGACAATGGTGGTGTTCGGGACGCGTTAACCCGGCACAAAACCGGCCAGCATCTGCCGGTACAAGGTATCCAGCCGGCTGATCGCATCCGGCGCGGGGAATGCTTCGTGCAGTGCGATATGGCTGTCGGCACGCACTCGCTGGTCGAGGCCACACGCTTCATTGAAGCGATTGACTGCCGCAATCAACGCCTCGCGGTCGTTATCCAGCAACAACGCACCGTGCACCAACCCCACCGGGCGGCCACCGCTCTGCCGCCAGCGCTGGGCAGTGCCCACCATTTTTCGGCCATTGAGGTTGACGTTGTAGCGACCGTCGCAGAACGCACCGTCGATTTCACCGACGGACGCATCGCCGCCCAACTCGATCAGCAAGTCACAAATCGGCTGGCACAAACGCTGGTAGCCGGTTTCGATGCGGCCCTGATCGCCTTCGCTGCGCGGCGGCGCGTACACCAAGGCGATATTGACGGTCGCGGCAGATTGCGGCACCGGCTCACCGCCGGTTTCCCGTAGCAATACCGGCCAGCCGGCTTCGTCTGATACTTGGCTGGCGGCGTCGAACGCCGGCAGGCGGCTCAAGCGGCGCGGCATCACCAATGCTTGATCACTGGGCTGCCAGAACAACAGTCCAAATGCCTGCTCACCGGCGCAAACAGCTGCCAGCAGTTCTTGCTCGGCGGCGAGGCCTGCTTCAACGGTCATCGCGACTGGCTTAATCATTGCGCCATCCTCACTGCGCAAACCCATTCCAAATGTGGGAGCCGGCAAGTGTGGGAGCCGGGTTCCCCAGGTGATGCTATCGCAGGCAAGCCAGCTCCCACACAAGCCAGCTGCCACATTGACTGTGTTTCAAATTAATCCAGGGTGGAGCCGCTAACCGCCACACCGCGCTCCGGGAAGAACAAACGCTGCAGTTCCGCCCCCGGGTTCTCGGCGCGCATAAAGGTCTCGCCCACCAGGAACGAATACACACCGCTGATTTCCATCAGCTCCACATCAGCGCGGTTGACGATGCCACTCTCGGTAATCACCAGGCGGTCACGTGGAATACGCGGCAGCAGGTCCAGCGTGTTTTCCAGGCTGACTTCAAACGTGTGCAGGTTACGGTTATTGACCCCCACCAACGGTGTGTCGAGGGTTTTCAGTGCACGCTCCAGCTCATCGCCGTCGTGCACTTCCACCAGCACATCCAGGCCGACGCTTTTGGCCACGGCCGCAAGCTCAGCCATCTTCACGTCATCCAGTGCGGAGACGATCAGCAGCACGCAATCGGCGCCCAAGGCACGGGCTTCGACGATTTGATAGGGGTCGACCATGAAGTCCTTGCGGATTACCGGCAACTTGCACGCAGCGCGGGCCTGTTGCAGGAACAGGTCGGAACCCTGGAAGAAGTCGATGTCGGTCAGTACCGACAGACAGGTTGCGCCGCCCCTCTCATAGCTGACGGCAATGTCAGCCGGCACAAAGTGCTCACGGATCACACCTTTGCTCGGCGAGGCCTTCTTGACCTCGGCGATCACGGCCGGCTGCTTGAGCTTGGCCTGGGCAATCAGGGCATTGGCAAAACCACGCGGTGCATCGGCACTTTTCGCCAGGCCTTCCAACTCAGCCAGGCTGACGCGTGCGCGGCGCTCAGCGACTTCTTCAGCCTTGCGGGCCAGGATCTTTTCCAGAACGGTCGGCACACTCATCCTTCATTCTCCATCTTGAATACTGCGGTGAATGCCCCGAGTTCTTCGAGCTTCTCGCGAGCCAGGCCGGTGTGCAGCGCATCATGAGCCAACGCGACACCTTCTTTAAGACTATAGGCATGGTCTGCCGCATAGAGTGCCGCACCGGCATTCAGTACGATCATTTCGGCAGCTTTCTGGCCGTTTTCTGTTTTGCGACGCCCCAAGGCATCACGAATCAGCTCCAGCGAGGCCGCCGGGCTTTCCACCGACAGGCCATGCAAACTCTGGCTTCTCATGCCGAGGTCTTCGGGCTCAACCCAATATTCGGTGACTTCGTCGTTCTTCAGCTCCGCCACAAAGGTCGGGGCCGCCAGGCTGAATTCGTCCAGGCCGTCTTTGGAGTGCACCACCAGCACATGCTTGCTGCCCAGGCGTTGCAACACTTCGGCCAGCGGGCGGCACAGCGCCTGGCTGAACACGCCGACCACCTGATGTTTCACACCGGCCGGATTCGTAAGCGGGCCGAGCATGTTGAACAGGGTGCGCAAGCCAAGGTCCTTGCGCGGGCCGGCGGCGTGTTTCATCGCGCCGTGGTGGGACTGGGCAAACATGAAGCCAATTCCGACGCTGTCGATGCAGCGCGCCACTTGTACCGGCGTCAGGTTCAGGTAGATGCCGGCCGCCTCCAGCAAGTCGGCGCTGCCGCTCTTGCCGGAGACCGCACGGTTACCGTGCTTGGCCACGGTGCAGCCGGCGGCCGCGACCACAAAGGAGGACGCCGTCGACACGTTGAAAATATTCGCACCGTCACCGCCGGTGCCGACCACATCGACCACACCGTCGAGGGTCTTGAGTTCGACCTTGTCAGCCAGCTCACGCATCACCGACACGGCGCCGACGATTTCGTCGATGCTTTCGCTCTTCATGCGCATCGCCATCATGAACGCGCCGATCTGCGCGTCCGTGCATTGGCCGGTCATGATCTCGCGCATCACATCGCTCATTTCAGCGGTGCTCAGGTCCAGGTGGCCGACGATACGGCTCAGGGCAGTCTTGATATCCATGGAAAGTCCTTAGCGCGTGCCGCCGCTCTGCTTGAGAAAGTTAGCGAACAGCTCGTAGCCCTGCTCGGTCAGGATTGACTCGGGGTGAAATTGCACCCCTTCGATATTCAGTGTTTTGTGGCGCAGGCCCATGATCTCATCGACCGAGCCGTCTTCCAGTTGGGTCCAGGCGGTGAGTTCCAGGCACTCCGGCAGGGTCTCACGCTTGACCACCAGCGAGTGGTAGCGGGTTACCGTCACCGGCAGGTTAAGGCCGTGGAATACACCGAGGTCCTTATGGAACACCGGGCTGGTCTTGCCATGCATCACCTGGCGCGCGCGCACCACATCACCGCCAAAGGCTTGGCCGATGGATTGGTGGCCCAGGCACACGCCCAGGATCGGCAACTTGCCGGCGAAATATTTGATCGCTTCCAGGGACACACCGGCTTCAGTCGGCGTGCAAGGGCCAGGCGAAACCACGATGCGCTCCGGGTTCAGGGCGGCGATTTCGGCGACCGTCAGTTCATCGTTGCGCACCACCTTGACCTCGGCACCGAGTTCACCCAGGTACTGCACAACGTTGTAGGTAAAGGAGTCGTAGTTATCAATCATCAGCAACATGTGGGTTCAAACCTCTTGAATTCACTGATTTCAAATGACCGCCTTCCAAGAGAGTGACCCGCTGCCAGACGCACGTTCCGGTTGCCAGGGTTAGCCGACAAGGGGCGTCAAACAACGGGTGAAGAAGGCAAATCGGTACAGGTCCGGCCGGGCCGGCAGAGAAAAATGTCAGGCGCGCCAACGCCAACGGGCGTGTGCCTTGACTACTCGCATCAAGAGTTTGCTGATGATCAACACGGGGAGGGTCTCATTCATACGTTCAGGCACAGTAACGTAGCCTCGCCAGCGGTGCAATATGGAGCAGCGAATACGGGGAAATCACGACGGAATCTTTATAGGAAAAAACGGTTTTCTTCGTCGAATTCTCGCAATACATTGCTAGTGTTTCGCTTCCGATACAAAAACAACTAAATGGAATTTCGCATGCTCAGACCACCGTTTTTCGCGCCCCTGGCCGGCTGTCTCCTGTCACTGGCCTGCGCGCAGGCATTGGCAGCCCCTTCGCCGTACTCAACCATGATCGTCTTTGGCGACAGCCTGGCTGACGCCGGCCAGTTCCCGGATGGTTCGAACGGCGCCACCCTGCGCTTTACCAACCGCACCGGCCCCACGTTTCAGGGCGACTACGGCCTGGTTTCATCGACCTTACTGGGTTCGAAACTGGGCGTAGCGCCAAACGACCTGAACGCCTCCACCTCGCCGGTTCGCGCAGCCCAAGGCTTGCCTGACGGCAACAACTGGGCAGTGGGCGGCTACCGCACCGACAACATTCTGGACTCCATCACCTCAGTCTCCAACGCGGCGATTCCGCCGGGCAACCCAGGTGGCGGCACTGTTTTGCGCAGCCGCCAGGGTTATCTGCCAGCAAACGGCGGGCGGGCCGACCCGAACGCGCTGTACTTCCTCTCCGGTGGCGGTAACGACTTCCTGCAAGGGCGCGTTCTCAGCCCGGGCCAGGCTGTTGCCGCCGGCGGCCGGCTGGCAGACAGCGCCCAAGCCCTGCAACAAGCCGGCGCGCGCTACATCATGGTGTGGATGCTGCCTGACCTGGGCCTGACCCCAGCCATCAATGGCACGCCGGCGCAGGCAGCAAGCTCGGCCCTGAGTAACATTTTCAACCAGTCACTGGTGCAGCGCCTGTCACAGATCGACGCGCAGATCATCCCGCTGAATATTCCGCTGCTGCTGAAGGAAACCTTCGCCGACCCTGCCCGCTTCGGCCTGGCCACCGGGCAAAACCTCACCGGCACCTGCTTCAGCGGTAACAGCTGCACCGCCAACCCGACCTACGGCATTGGCGGCACCCACCCGGACCCAACCAAGCTGATCTACAACGACTCGGTCCACCCCACCATCGCCGGGCAACGCTTGATCGCCGACTACGCCTATTCACTGCTGGCAGCGCCATGGGAACTGACCTTGCTGCCGGAGATGGCCCAAGGCACCTTGCGCGCCCACCAAGATGAACTGCGCAACCAGTGGCAGGCCGACAACGGTAGCTGGCAAGCGGTCGGCCAATGGCGCGCGATTGTGGCCGGCGGCGGCCAGCACCTGGACTTCGATGATCAAAGCAGCTCGGCCAGCGGTGACGGCAGTGGCTATAACCTGAACGTCGGCGGCAGCTACCGGCTCGACGAAAACTGGCGCGTCGGCGTGGCCGCCGGCCTGTATCGACAGACACTCGAAGCAGGCGCCAGCGATTCAAACTACAAGCTCAACAGCTACATGGGCACCGCGTTCGCGCAATATCAGCAAAATCACTGGTGGGCCGATGCCGCACTGACCGGCGGCAAGCTGGACTTCGACAGCCTTAAGCGCAAGTTCGCCCTGGGCGTCGGCGAAGGCTCGGAAAAAGGCGACACCGACGGCTGGCTCTGGGCCTTGAGCGGCCGCGTGGGTTATGACATCGCCGGGGCCGGCAGCGACTGGCACTTGTCACCGTTCGTCAGCGCCGACTATGCGCGGGTCGAAGTGAACGGCTATTCGGAAAAAGACAACCGCTCTACCGCGCTGACCTTCGATGATCAACAACGCGACTCCAAGCGCCTGGGCGTAGGCCTGCAGGGCAGCTACCGCGTCACCCCGCAAACCCAGGTGTTTGGCGAAGTGGCTCACGAGCATGAGTTCGAAAACGACACCCAAAAGGTGAAGATGTCGCTCAACAGCGTGCAAGGGATCGATTTCAAACTGGATGGCTACACGCCACGCAGCAATTCGGATCGCTTGAGTGTGGGTGTCAGCCATAAGCTGACTCAGGAGCTGGCGTTACGGGCGGCGTATAACGTGAGGAAGGATGACAGCCTGACCCAGCAAGGGGTGAGTGTGGGGGTGAGTCTGGATTTCTGATGCGGTCTTGAAACCAGCGCAAACCCAATGTGGGAGCTGGCGTGCCTGCGATGCAGACACCTCGGTGTATCAGGTAGACCGAGGTGATGCTATCGCAGGCAAGCCCGCTCCCACATTTTGATCTCAGTTTTGCGGAGTTTGCTCGGCCAACGCCACCGCACGGAACATCGCGCGGCGCTTGTTCAGGGTTTCTTCCCATTCCAGCGCTGGCACCGAGTCAGCCACAATCCCGCCGCCGGCCTGCACATGCAGTTCGCCGTCCTTGATCACGGCGGTGCGGATCGCAATCGCGGTATCCATGTTGCCGTTCCAGGCGAAATAGCCCACGGCACCGCCATACACACCGCGTTTGACCGGCTCCAGTTCGTCGATGATCTCCATCGCGCGAATCTTCGGCGCGCCCGACAAGGTGCCCGCCGGCAGAATCGCCCGCAGCGCGTCCATGGCGGTCAACCCTTCTTTCAGCTCGCCGGTGACGTTGGACACAATGTGCATCACGTTGGAATACCGCTCGATGACCATCTTCTCGGTCAGCTTCACCGAGCCGATTTCCGAAACGCGGCCGGTGTCATTACGGCCCAGGTCGATCAGCATCAAGTGCTCGGCGATTTCCTTGTCGTCGCTCAGCAGGTCTTCTTCCAGCGCAAGGTCAGCTTCTTCGGTGGCGCCACGCGGGCGCGTCCCGGCGATCGGGCGCACGGTGATCAGGTTGTCTTCGACCCGCACCAGCACTTCCGGCGAACTGCCCACCACGTGGAAGTCGCCGAAGTTGAAGAAGTACATGTATGGCGTCGGGTTGAAGCAACGCAGCGCGCGGTACAGGTCAATCGGCGCGGCCTTGAAGTCGATGGACATGCGTTGCGACGGCACCACCTGCATGCAGTCACCGGCGAGGATGTATTCCTTGATGGTGTCGACGGCGCGTTCGTAGTCGTTTTGGGTAAAGCTGGAGCGGAATATCGGGTCGGCGGCCGGAGGGCGGCTGAGGTCCAGGCCACGACGTGGGGTGATAGGCTGGCGCAGTTTTTCCAGCAGCGCTTCGAGGCTGGCCTGGCCTTGCTCGAAGGCGCCCGCCTGGGAAGGGTCAGCGAGTACAATCGCGTGCATCTTGCCGGCAAGGTTGTCGAACACCACCACCGCGTCAGAGACCATCAACAGAATGTCCGGCACGCCCAGCGGGTCCGGGTTCGGGCATTTGCCCAAGCGTTTTTCCACGTAGCGCACGCAGTCGTAGCCGAAATACCCCACCAGGCCACCGTTGAAGCGCGGCAGGCCAGCGATGGTCGGCACGTTGTAACGCGCTTTGAATGCCTCGACGAAAGCCAGAGGGTCTTCAACGTCGTGGCTTTCGATCTCGACGCCATCCAGCGTGATGCTCACGTGGTGATCATGCACCCGCAGCACGGTGCGGCACGGCAAGCCGATGATCGAGTAACGGCCCCACTTCTCGCCGCCTTGTACCGATTCCAGCAGGTAGGAGTTGGGCTCGTCGGCCAGCTTCAAATAGATCGACAGCGGCGTATCGAAGTCGGCCAGGGTTTCGCAGGCCAAGGGGATACGGTTATAGCCGGCAGCGGCCAAACGCAGGAATTCTTCGCGGATCATGAGGTGCCTCGTGGCATGAGGGTCAAACGGTCAGGTGTGCAAACGTGCCGCAGCGCGGCCAGGATCAGTCAGGCGCGCCAACGCCAGCGGGCCAGGGCCTTGATGACTTTCATCCAGAGTTTGCGAGTGACCACCACGATGGCGTTTCCAGAAGGGGTTGGTTCGATGTCGGCCAACGTTATCTCAGCGCCCGCTCCCAAGCAACCGGGGATTAGCCGTCGCAGGTCATCAATCACCAGTGCCGGTGATTCTTCGGCGATCGGCCGGCCATGGTTATAGCCGTAACTGAGCGCCACACACTGCACGCCTGCGGCTTTGGCGGCCAGCACATCACTGCGCGAATCACCGACAAACAACGACTGGGAAGCCGGGATATTGGCCATTTTCATCACAAAGAATAGCGCCGCCGGGTCGGGTTTCTTCTGCGGCAAGGTATCGCCGCCGATGATCCAGCGGAAATACCGGCCGATTTTCATATGATCCAACAGCGGCGCGACAAAACGCTCCGGCTTGTTGGTGATCAGGGCCATTTCCACGCCTTGCTTGTGCAGCCATTTGAGGGTGTCGCGCACACCGGGGTAAACCACGGTCAGCTCGTGGCCGTCCTCATAGGCGGCGTTGAACAATTCCAGGGCGTGTTCGGCCTCCACCTCATCGACACCTTCGGCATCGATGTGATTGGCCAGGGCCCGGCGCACCAGCATCTGCACGCCGTTGCCGACCCACTCACGCACCGACTCAACACCCGCAGGCTTGCGCCCCAGCTTGAGCAGCATCTGGTCCACCGCTGCCGCCAGGTCCGGCACCGAGTCGATCAAGGTACCGTCCAGATCGAACATCACCAGCCGTGGCAGTTTGCCGGGGAACAGCTGCTCAAAGCCGCTCATGGACGCGCCAGCGCCAGTTCGGCACGCATCTTGTCGATGACTTCCTGGTAGTCCGGGGCGTTGAAGATCGCCGAGCCGGCCACGAAGGTGTCAGCGCCAGCGGCGGCGATTTCGCGGATATTGTTGACGTTGACCCCACCGTCGATTTCCAGGCGGATATCCCGGCCGGACGCGTCGATCAGCGCGCGGGCTTCGCGCAGCTTGTTGAGGGTGCCAGGGATGAATTTCTGCCCGCCGAAGCCTGGGTTGACGCTCATCAGCAAGACCATGTCGACCTTGTCCATCACATATTCAAGCACGCTCAGCGGGGTGGCCGGGTTGAACACCAGGCCCGCCTTGCAGCCGCCTTCGCGGATCAGTTGCAAGGTGCGGTCGACGTGCAGCGTGGCTTCCGGGTGGAAGGTGATGTAGGTCGCGCCGGCCTCGATGAAGTCACCGACGATACGGTCCACCGGGCTGACCATCAGGTGCGCATCGATCGGCGCAGTGATGCCGTACTTGCGCAGCGCCGCGCAGACCATCGGGCCGATGGTCAGGTTGGGCACGTAGTGGTTGTCCATGACATCGAAGTGCACGAAGTCGGCGCCGGCGGCCAACACCTTGTCCACTTCTTCACCCAGACGGGCGAAATCGGCGGAGAGAATCGATGGAGCGATAACGAAGGGCTGCATGACGCACCTTTTTTGAGCTAAATCACGATGGCGCGCATTGTATACCTCATGCTTTGCTGCGCGCACCGTGACCTAACTCAACGGTTAGTAAGCCGCCCGGTAGATTTTCTCGATATCCGCCGCGCTGAGCTTGCGCGGGTTGTTGCGCATTAAGCGTTCAATGCCCGCCGCTTCAGTGGCCATGGCCGGGATCGCGTCCTCGGGAATACCGAAGCTGCGCAGGCCTGACGGGATCTCCACTGCGGCACACAGTCGCGTCATCGCTTCGACGGCCTGGTCGGCGGCATCATTAACGCTTAAACCACTGACATTCACGCCCATGGCCTCGCCAATGTCGCGCATGCGCTCCACACACGCCAGCTTGTTCCAGTGCATCACGTAGGGCAGCAGCAGCGCATTGCTCACGCCGTGGGCGATATTGAAACGCCCGCCCAGCGGGTACGCCAACGCATGCACCGCGCCCACCCCGGCATTGCCGAACGCCATGCCGGCCATCAGGCTGGCGGTGGCCATGTCATCGCGGGCCTGCAGGTTGGCCGGGTTGGCGTAAGCCTTGGGCAGCGCCTTGGCGATCAGCTTGATCGCGCCGATGGCCAGGGCATCGGTGATCGGCGAGGCATTCAGCGACAGGTAGGATTCGATGGCATGCACCATGGCATCCACGCCACTGGCGGCGGTCACACTGCGCGGGCACGTGAGGGTCATTTGCGGGCTGATCAACGCGACGTCCGGCAGCAGGTAATCGCTGACGATGCCTTTTTTCAGTTGTGCGGCCTTGTCGGAGAGGATCGCCACATTGGTCACTTCCGAGCCGGTACCGGCGGTAGTGGGGATGGCGATCAACGGTGGCCCTTTGCGCGGCACTTGGTCGACGCCGAACAAGTCCGCCAGCGCGCCGTGGTAACCGGCATAGGCCGCAACGCTCTTGGCGATGTCGATGGCACTGCCACCGCCCACGCCGATCAGGCCGTCATGCCCACCTTCGCGGTACGCGCGCATGCAGTCCTCGACGATGGCGATTTCAGGGTCGGGCAGCACGCGGTCGAATATTTCATAGGGCCGTTCGCCCAAGTGTTCCAGCGCAAGCGCCACGGTGCCGGACTTAACCAGCGCGGCGTCGGTGACGATCAGCGGGTTATCCACATCCAGGCGGGTGAGCTCAAAGGCGAGCTGCTCGATGGCGCCAGCGCCGGTCAGCAGCTTGTGGGCGATCTTGAATGAGGAGGTACTCATGTGCGCGGCCTCTTATTAATGATGGGCTGGCACAAGGATAGCTGGGTATTTTGGGTTGCCTAGCATTCAGGGGCTGAATGGCTCGGTCAATGTGGGAGCTGGCTTGCCTGCGATGCGGGCGACTCGGCGTTACAGGCAAACCGAGGTGATGCTATCGCAGCGGTGCGGCGATCCGACAAGTCAGCTCCCACATTTGATCGGGTTTCCACAGTTAGACCTGAGCAGTACGCAGTTTCTCGCTGCGGCCTCGTAGCCATTCAAGGGTCAGCAACAACAGCACCGAGAAGGCAATCAGCAACGTGGCCGCCGCCGCAATCGTCGGGCTTAAGTTTTCACGGATGCCGCTGAACATCTGCCGAGGCAGGGTCGCTTGCTCCGGGCCGGCGAGGAACAGCGTCACCACCACTTCATCGAAGGACGTTGAGAAGGCAAACAGTGCCCCGCTGATCACCCCCGGCGCGATCAGCGGCAAGGTCACCCGGCGAAACGCGGTCAAGGGCGAAGCGCCCAGGCTGGCCGCCGCCCGCACCAGGTTATGGTTAAAGCCCTGCAACGTCGCCGACACGGTGATGATCACAAACGGCACGCCCAGCACCGCGTGCACCACGATCAGCGAAAAGAAGCTGTTGCCCAAGCCCAACGGCGCAAAGAACAAGTAGCTGGCCACGCCAATAATCACCACCGGCACCACCATCGGCGAAATCACCAAGGCCATCACCAGCGCTTTGCCGGGGAAGTTGCCGCGCGTCAGGCCAATTGCCGCCAAGGTGCCGAAGACCATGGCCAGCACGGTGGCCGCCGGGGCGACGATGACGCTGTTCTTCAGCGCACGCATCCACTCGGCCGAGGCGAAAAAGTCCTGATACCAATGCAGCGAGAAGCCTTGCAGCGGGTACACCAGGAAACTGCCGCTGTTGAACGACAGCGGGATAATCACCAGCACCGGCAGGATCAGGAACAGCAGGATCAAGCCGCACAGGATCCGCAAGCTGTAGAACCACACCCGTTCCACCGGTGACATATAAGGGCTCAGCATCGCTAGGTCTCCTCAGCTCAGGCGCAGGCGACTGGCGCCCACCAGCCGGTTATAGATCAGGTACAACACCACCGTCGCCAGCAGCAACAAGCCGCCCAACGCCGTGGCCATGCCCCAGTTAATGCTGGTGTTGGTGTAGAACGCCACGAAGTAGCTGACCATCTGGTCGTTCGGGCTGCCGAGCAGCGCCGGGGTGATGTAGTAACCAATCGCCAGGATGAACACCAGCAGGCAACCGGCGCCGACACCGGCATAGGTCTGCGGGAAATACACGCGCCAGAAGCTGGCGAACGGGTGGCAACCCAGGGAAATCGCCGCGCGCATATACGTGGGCGAGATACCTTTCATCACGCTGTAGATCGGCAAAATCATGAACGGCAACAGGATGTGCACCATCGAGATGTAAACCCCGGTGCGGTTGAACACCAGCTCCATGGGTTTATCGATCAGGCCCATGCCCATCAACGCGCTGTTGATCAGCCCCCCGGACTGCAGCAGCACGATCCATGCCGCCACTCGCACCAGAATCGAGGTCCAGAACGGCAACAACACCAGAATCATCAGCAGGTTGCTTTTGCGTGCCGGCAGGTTAGCCAGCAGGTAGGCCAAGGGATACGCCAGCAGCAGGCAGACGAAGGTGATCACCAAGCCCATCCAGAACGTGCGGGCGAAGATGTCCAGGTAGATCGCCTGATCGGGCGTGGCCGGGGCCACTTCGCCCAGGTCATCGATGCGGTGATCAACCGCTGCCAGCAGGTAGTACGGCGTGAGGCTGCTGGTATTGCGCCGGATCGCCTGCCAGTACGCCGGGTCGCCCCAGCGTTCGTCGAGGCTTTCCAACGCTTCTTTATAAGAGGCCGGCGCTTGAGTGAACGGCAGCGCCCGCGCAGTTTTGGTCAGCAGGCTACGGTAGCCGGCCAGTTCCATGTTCAAGCGTTTGGACAGGTCGCCCAAGGTCTGGTTTTTACGCGCCTCGCCCAGGTCTTCGCTCAGCGCCTGGTACACCGGCTCAGCCGGCAGGCCACGGCCGTCCCAGGTTTTGACCGCCACCACGGTGCGCGGCAAGCCGCCCACCACTTCCGGGTTGCCGACGCTTTTGTAGAGCAGCGCAACAATCGGCACCAGGAACACCAGCAGCAAAAACAGCACCAGCGGCGCAATCAAGGCCTGGGCCTTCCAGCGGTTGAGCCGCTCGGCACGCGCCAGGCGCTGCTTGAGGGTGGGGCTGTTGACCTCGTTGGAGGGAACGGCGATGGCCATGGCTAACTCCGGAAATCTTCTAAGGATCCCCTGTGGGCCGGGCTTTTTTGTGGGGGCTGGCTTGCCTGCTCCCACACAAGCCTGTCGGGCGGGCTTTTTTGTGGGGGCTGGCTTGCCTGCTCCCACACAAGCCTGCTTTCACAGGGGGTTATGCGGGGTTACTTGGCCGCCCAGGAATTGAAGCGCTGCTCGAGCTGCTCGCCGTTATCCGCCCAGAAGCTCACGTCGATCTGCACCTGATTGGCGATGTTCTCCGGCGTGGTCGGCATATCCTTCAGCACATCTTTGGCCAGCAACGGCACGGCCTGGGTATTCGCCGGACCGTAGGCGATGTTTTCCGAGTAGATCTTCTGTTGCTGTGGCTGCACCGAGAAGGCGATGAACTTCTTCGCCGCTTCGGCGCGGTCCTTGGCCAGGCCTTTTGGAATGGCCCAGGCATCAAAGTCATAAATGCCGCCGTTCCACACCACTTTCAGGTTGCTTTCTTTTTGCACGGCCGCGATACGGCCGTTATAGGCCGAACTCATGACCACGTCGCCAGAGGCCAGGTACTGCGGCGGTTGGGCGCCGGCTTCCCACCACTGGATCGACGGCTTGAGTTCGTCGAGTTTCTTAAACGCGCGGTCCTGGCCGTCTTTACCGGCCAGCACTTTGTACACGTCTTTGGGTGCCACACCGTCCGCCATCAAGGCGAATTCCAGGGTGTACTTGGCGCCCTTGCGCAGGCCGCGCTTGCCTGGGAATTTCTTGGTATCCCAGAAGTCCGCCCAACTGGTCGGTGCAGAGGTCAGCTTGTCGGCGTTGTACGCCAGCACGGTGGACCACACAAAGAAGCCCACGCCGCAGGGCTGGATTGCGCCCTTCACGTAGTCAGCGCTATTGCCGAACAGTTTCGGGTCGAGCGGCTCGAACATGTCTTCGTCACAGCCACGAGACAGTTCCGGCGACTCCACTTCCACCAAGTCCCAGGACACGCTCTTGGTGTCGACCATGGCTTTGACCTTGGCCATTTCACCGTTGTACTCACCGGCGACGATCTTGCCGTTGCCCGCGCTTTCCCACGGTGCATAGAAGGCCTTAACCTGGGCCGCCTTGTTCGCGCCACCAAAGGACACGACCGTCAGGTCCGGGCCTGCCATGGCCTGTGTCGCGCCCATCAAACCGATGGCCAGCGCTGAATATTTCAGGGATCTCAACATTGTTGTTCTCTCCACGTGCAGGGTTGGTGAAGCCAGGGGGCGATCAATTCGCCTCTAGAAGTGGGTCGAGTGCGCGAACGTGCTCGACTTGCCAGCCAATCGGTACCACGTCGCCGACCGCCAGGGCTGGGTCCAGCTCGGCAATCGGTTGTTTCACAAAAAAATCGGCCTTGCCGCAGACTTCCAGGCGCACACGCACGTGGTCGCCCAGGTAGATAAATTCGGCCACGCGCCCGGAGAAACGGTTCACACACGATTCGCTGGAGCCATTGAGGCTGACGCGCTCCGGGCGTACCGACAACGTCACCGGGCCACCGATCTGGCCGACATTCACCGCCAGTGCCTCGACCTTCTCACCGCGCGCCAGCTCCACCACGCAGCGCTCGCCAGTGTGGCTGTGCAGGCGGCCGTTGAGGCGGTTGTTCTCGCCGATGAAGTTGGCAACGAAGGTGTTCTTGGGTTCTTCGTACAAGGTGCGCGGCGCGGCGATCTGCTGGATCTCGCCCTGGTGGAACACCGCCACGCGGTCGGACATGGTCAAGGCTTCGCCCTGGTCGTGGGTCACGTACACCACGGTCACGCCGAGGCGCTGGTGCAGGTGCTTGATCTCCATCTGCATGTGTTCGCGCAGTTGCTTGTCGAGCGCGCCGAGGGGCTCGTCCATCAGCACCAGTTGCGGTTCGAACACCAACGCCCGGGCCAGGGCCACGCGCTGTTGCTGGCCGCCGGAGAGTTGCGCCGGGTAGCGCTGGGCGAAGGCATCCAGCTGGACCATGCTCAGCACGCGTTTGACCCGCTCGCTGACATCGGTCTTGCTCAAGCCGCGCACCGACAGCGGGAATGCCAGGTTCTCGGCCACGGTCATGTGCGGGAACAGCGCATAGTTCTGGAACACCATGCCGATGTCGCGCTTGTGCGGCGGCACGTTATTGATGGCACGCCCGGCCAGCAAGATTTCACCGGCGGTCGGCGTCTCGAAGCCGGCGAGCATCATCAGGCTGGTGGTCTTGCCCGAACCAGAGGGCCCGAGCAGGGTGAGGAACTCGCCCTTGCGAATCTCCAGGTTGAGGTCTTTGACGATCAGGTTCTCGCCGTCGTAGCTTTTCTGCACGCCACGAAAGCTGACCAGCACATCATTTGAATCCGCCTCGCTCATACCCGCACCTTTTTGTTTTGGACTGCTGTGGCACAAGCGTAGTCCAGGCGCGAGGCCCCGGAAATCGGGGGCCAGGAGAGAATCGCATCAGTAGGATAGAAGGTTCGGGGTAGGGATTGCCCTACACGTATGGCGGGGATGGGACAGGGCAGCGACAAGGGGCGAGCTCCGGATCATGCATAGCGCGGGAACGATCACGGGGTCACAACAGCTTGTGTTCCATGGCGTACTTCACCAATTCAGCCAATGAAGTGATATTGAGCTTTTGCATCAACCGCGCCTTATGGGTGCTGATGGTCTTGCTGCTCAGCGCCAGTTGCTGAGCGATGTCATTGACGTTGGCACCCTGGGCCAGGCGCTCGAACACCGAGAACTCGCGCTCCGACAGCAATGAATGCAGCGGCCGCGTATCGGTGAGGCCGACTTCAAAGACCATGCGGTCGGCCAGGTCCGGGTCGATATAGCGCCCGCCTGCCGCGACCTTGCGAATCGCCGTCAGCAGCAGCGCCGGGTCGCTGTCCTTGGTGGCATACCCTGCCGCCCCGACCTTCAGGGCGCGGGCGGCCATTTGCGCTTCATCGTGCATCGACAACACCAGAATCGCCGGCGGATGGCTCAGTGCACGGATACGCGCGATGGCTTCCAGGCCATTCACACCGGGCATCGAGATATCCAGCAACACCACCTCGCACTGCACATGGCGCAAGGTCTCGAGCAGCTGCTCGCCATTACAGGCCTCGCCGACCACCAGCAGGTCTTTGGCCAGGCCGATCAATTGCTTGATGCCTTCACGGACGATGGTGTGGTCTTCGGCTACCAGTACACGAATCACAGGGGCTTCCTCTTAGGGTTATGCATCCAACGGCACCGTGACACTCAAGGTCGTGCCCTCCCCCAGTTCGCTGTGCAGGCTCAGTTGCCCACCCATCATCAATACGCGCTCGCGCATACCGACTACGCCAAAGGACACCGGGCGGCCCTGGGTTTCGACGAAACCGATGCCGTCATCGCTGATGGTCAGCCGCAGGTCGGCGCCTTCCACGCTCAAGGTCAGCTCGACAGTATGCGCCTGGGCATGGCGCATCACATTGGTCAGCGCCTCCTGCAGGATGCGGAACAGGCCAATGGCCTTGGCATCGCTCAGGGCCGGCAGGTTATCCGGGACTTGGACCAGGCAAGGGATGTGTGTGCGGGCTTCGAAGCGGCGGGCCTGCCATTCAATGGCCGAGGCAATGCCCGCGTCGAGAATCGGTGGGCGCAGTGCGGTCGCCACGTCCCGGACAAGCTGGAACAGCTGGGCGATCAGGCGCTTCATGCTGTTCAAGCGCTCGTTCAGGCCTGGGTCCAGTTGTGCATAGGCCAGCTCGCACATCGAGGTTTCCAGCTTGAGCACCGTGAGCATCTGCCCGAGTTCGTCGTGCACTTCACGGGCGATGCGCGCCTTTTCTTCTTCGCGCACGGTTTCCAGGTGGGCCGAGAGTTCGCGTAATTGTGTTTCGCTTTGCTGCAACGCGGCCACGTAACGGCGGCGCTCGGTGACGTCATTGAGGTAGACCACTAGGTACTCGCCTTCGGCAAAGCGCAAAAAGCTCAGCGACACATCGGCCGGCAGGATGCTGCCGTCGGCGCGCACGCAATCGGCGGCGAAGGTTTGCGCGCCTTCTTCGCTGGCACGCGCACGCTTCCACATGTTGAGCCAGCGGTCCATGTTCAAGGTCGGGTCGAAATCGATCAGCGGTCGCTCGATCAACGCGCCGGGGCCGTAGCCCAGCATGGTCTCGGCGGCGCGGTTGGCGTATCGCACATGGCTGTCCCAATTGACCCACAAGATGCCCACGGTGCTTTGATCAATGGAGAACTGCGTCAAGCGCAAGGCTTCGGCGCCGGCGGCGCGGGCGGCGCTTTCTTCCCGGGCGGCCAGCAGGCTGTGTTCCAGCACGCGCTGGTGACGGCGCTGCCAGAACACCACCGCCAGGCTGGCGAGCAAGAACATCGCCAAGAGCAGGCTAAGGTTTTGCCACAGTCCCGGCGATTCGGTCAGCCGTGGGTATTTGGGTTGCAGCCAGCGGCTGTGCAATTGATCGAGGTCGCGAGCGGGTATCGCGCGCAAAGCGCTTTGCATGATGCCGGCAAGCGCAGGCCATTCGCGGCGGGTGGCCACGCGCAGCAGTTGCGGCAGGCCGATATCGCCGACCACTGCTAGCCCGGCAAACTCCGCCTCGCCGGACAACCGACTCAACTGTGCCTCATCCACCACGGCATAACGCGCTTGCTGGCTGACCAGCAATTGCAGCGCCTGGCGCTCCATGGGCACGCCTTGCAGGTTGAGGTTGGGATAATTGCTGCGCAGGTAATCGGCCACAGCGCTGGGCATGCGCACGGCAACGCGGGACAGTTCGTCGAGTTTCTCCAGCTCCACCGCGCCGCTGCCCTCGCGGATACCGACGATATGCTGGGGCACGCGCATATAAGGGTCGCTGAATAACCACAGGCGCAAGCCGGCCGGGGTTTGCTGCAGGCCGGGGGCAATATCCACCTCGCCGTCGCGCACAGCGGTTTCCAGTTGTTCCTGGCTGGGGAAGTTACGCCACGTCAGCTCGATGTTCAGCGCCTTGGCCAGCCACTGCATCAACTCGACATTGGCCCCGGACAAACGCTGCAGGCGCCGATCGTATTGCGCGTACGGCGCCTGCAATACCACGCCCACGCGCAGCTCCGGGTGCTCGGCCAGCCATTCACGCTGCGGTGCATTGAGCTGCGCCTGTGGTGCAACAGGCGCAGGCGCGGCATTCGCCATCAAGGCAAAGCACAAACCGCCGATAACCAGCAGACAGCGAAAACCCATGATCCACGTCTCACATCACTGACAAATACTGACCAACCCATTAGGCTGCTGGAATCACTTCTGGCCGGGAATTAACGATGCCCTTTATCCACCGTTCGGCACTGCCAGCATTGTGCCTGTCGCTGCTATTTACCAGCGCCTTTTCTGTTCAGGCCGCCGACGCGCCGGCACCCGCTGCCGACAAACCGGCTGAACGCCAACCCCTGCCCGAGCGCAGCCAGGAAGAAGCCAACGCCCTGGAGCGCCAGGTTCCGCAACAGGAACAGCAACAATTGCAGGCCGGCAGCGATTCATTTCTGGCCTTGTGGAAACCGGCCAACAGCGCCGAGCCCGAAGGCGTGGTGATTATCGTGCCGGGCGCCGGCGAAAGTGCTGACTGGCCGCAAGCAATCGCACCGTTGCGACGCAAATTGCCCGATGCCAACTGGGGCACACTCAGCCTGTCGCTGCCGGACGTGAACGTCGACACCTTGCCGCCACGCGTCATGGAATCGCCCAAGGCCGCCGTCGACACCAGCAGCAAAGACGGCAGCACCGCCGCCAAACCTATCGAACAGGCCGCCAGCGCCGAAGCCGAGGGCACCGATCCGGCGGTAGTGCCGGGCGCAGATGAACAGGACAAGACCGACGCCAAGCGCATCTTCGATCGCATCGACGCTGCCGTCGCCTTTGCCCAGACCCAGAGCGCACGCAGCGTGGTGCTGCTCGGCCATGGCACGGGCGCCTGGTGGGCCGCGCGTTACCTGAGCGAGAAACAACCGGCCCAAGTGCAGAAGTTGGTGATGGTGGCCGGCAAAGCGCCTGCCGGTCGCCAGCCAGACCTGCAACAACTGGCCCCCGCGTTGAAAGTGCCGACGGCGGATGTCTTCTACCAAGACGGCGCCCTGGAGCGCAAAAACGCACTCGCGCGCGCCCACGCCGCCAAGCGTGGGAAGAATGAAGGGTATAAGCAGGTGTCACTCAAGACCCTGCCCGGCAACAGTGCTGCCGAGCAGGAGCAGTTGTATCGACGGATTCGCGGGTGGTTGAGCCCGCAAGCTGCCGCCGAGTGATCTTGGCTTGATACTCCAATTAGTGTGGGAGGAGCCGCGCTGCCGCCGAGTGATCTTGGCTTGATACTCCAATTAGTGTGGGAGCTGGCAAGCCAGCTCTCACACTAATTGGGTTAGCAACTCAGGATTTGTGGCGGCTAGCGAAAATCTCGGCGCTCGCGAATCAATGCATAGGCGTTATGCAACTCTCGGGTTCGCTCGGTCGCTTCGCGCACCTGCGCTGGGCTGGCGCCAGTGCCTGCAATCTTGTCCGGGTGGTGGCGGCTGAGCAGGCGGCGATAGGCGCGTTTGATCACGGTCGGCTCGGTGGTGGACGTTACTCCCAGTACCCGCATCGCGTCCTGATAAGCTCCGGCACGATTGGCCAACGGCTTGCGCTCGCGCACGTAATCGGCCGCCAGTGCCTGAAGCTGTTGCGGCGTCCAGCCGAGCCACTTGCCCCACAGGTCGATCAAGTCGCGCTCGGCGTTATCCGCCTTGCCGTCCGCCCAGGCCATGCGCCAACACGCGCGCAACACACCTTCGGCGGCATGGGGCTGAGCCTTGAGCACACGCAGATAATTACGCACCCGGTCGGAACCGGACTTGCCGCGATTGAACGCGCTGATCGCCCGGCGCTGGGCGTGCTCAGTCATGTCCAGCGCGCGCATTTCCTGGCGCGCCTGCTGGATATGCCCATCCACCACGCGGCCATTACTCTTGGCCAGACGCCCTAACAGCACGAACAACAGTTCGTCATTGCGCAACGCCGGGCGCCCGCCCAGGCGCTCGCGCAGTTGCGCCCAACTTTGCAACTGGAGGCGGCGATCCAGCGCCTGCCCCAGCAATGCCCCCAATAAGGCCCCCGGAATACTGGCAATGGCAAAGCCAGCCCCGGCACCGATCAGTGTCCCTGGCCACAACATCTTATTGCCCCGCAGTCAGCAAGGTTTCAACCTGCGCCAGACGCTCCAGCGTGCCGACATCAATCCAGCGTCCTGTCATGTGTTCCCCCGTTACCAGACCTTTGGCCATGGCCACCCGTAACAGCGGCGCCAGCTTGAAGGCACCGGCACTGCAACCCGCGAACAATTGAGGGTCGAGCACTGAGATGCCACTGAAGGTCAGGTTATCGGCACCGGGCGCCGCATCATGAAGCAAGCCGCCGCTCAAATAGAAGTCGCCACCAGTAGGCGCATGGTCAGGCATGTCGACCATGACCAGGTGGGCAAGCCCTTCCAACGGTTTGTTGAGCAGGCTGGCAAAGTCGAAGTCCGTCCAGACATCACCATTAACCAGCAGGAAGGGTTCATCTCCCAACAGCGGCAACGCCTTGAAAATCCCGCCTCCGGTTTCCAGCGGCTCGCCTTCGGCGGAATACTGGATGCGCAGGCCAAACTGCGCACCGTCGCCCAGGTAGCTTTCGATCTGCTGGCCGAGCCAGGCATGGTTGATCACAATTTCGCTGAAACCGGCCTTGGCCAGCGCTTCCAGGTGATATTCGATCAACCGCTTGCCGCCCGCCTGCACCAGCGGCTTGGGCGTGTGCAAGGTGAGCGGGCGCATGCGCTCGCCCTTGCCGGCCGCCAGGATCATGGCCTTCATACGCCCGCCTCGACAGGTTGGCGCAGGCTGGCGAGCAGTTCGCCCAGCTCGTCCAGCTCCGGCCGGTCTGCCAGCACCGCCTCTATATAAGCAAAGAAGCGCGGTACGTCGGCCAGGTAGCGCGGCTTACCGTCGCGATGGCAGATACGCGCAAAGATGCCGATCACCTTAAGGTGGCGCTGCACGCCCATCAGGTCGCTGGCCCGCAGGAACGCTGCAAAGTCGGCCTGCACCGGAATGCCCAGTTGCCCGGCACGCTCCCAGTAGCCACGCTGCCATTCACGTACACGTGCCTTGGGCCAGCTGAGGAATGCATCCTTGAACAGGCAGGTGATGTCGTAGGTGACCGGGCCGTAGACCGCGTCCTGGAAATCCAGCACGCCGGGGTTCGGCTCGCTGATCATCAGGTTGCGCGGCATATAGTCGCGATGCACCAGCACTTTGGGCTGAGCCAGGGCGCTGTCGATCAAGTGGTCGCTGACGCGCTGCCAGAGAGCCTGCTGCTGGGCGTCGAAATCGATGCCCAGGTGCCGGCGCACGTACCATTCCGGAAACAATTCCAGCTCACGGCGCAACAAGGCGACGTCATAGCTGGGCAGCGGCGTGTCCATCGGCAATTGCTGAAAAGCCAGCAACGCGTCGATGGCATCGGCAAACAATTGATCGGCGTTTTGCTCGTCAATCACGTCCAGATAGGTTTTTTTACCCAGGTCATTGAGCAAAATAAAGCCGCGGGGCAAATCTTCTGCATAAATTTTTGGAACATTTATTCCTGATTTCGCCAGTAAATCAGCGATATCGACGAAAGGTTTGCAGTTTTCCTGGGGCGGCGGCGCGTCCATGACGACGAAACTTCGCCCACCGCCTTCCCACCGGAAGTAACGCCTGAAACTCGCGTCACTGCTGGCCGCGGTCAACGTGGCCGGAGGTACGACACCCCAGTCCTGAGCGTTGAAAAGGATTGGCAACTGCTCATCCAGCCAGACTTTCAGCTGTTGTAAACGTAGATCTTGCTCGGGCATTACAAGGGTCTCCGACGGCGCTAGCCGTCAAGCGGGTCATGCTTTATTATCACGCATCTTTTTCAGACCATCGAGAGGCGTGCGGCCCAAACCGCGGGCAGATGGCACGCAGGAAGCCCGGACTAATAAGATGGCATTGAAATCCCCCGCGTTTCGTAGAAAATTTCCGTTGCTGGTAACCGGCAGTCTGCTGGCCATGCAACCTTTCGCCACCTCATTCGTGGTCGCCGCGGAACAGTATGACTGCTCAGTCTCTGCTTCGGGTGCCTGGGATTGCGCGCCAAAAACCGCCGCAGCCCCGTTGCCACCACGCCCGGTGCATGACGGCGCAGCCGTCAGCTCCGCCGGCAGCACGGCGCAAGCCGATGCTGGTGGCAGCGCCGAGGCCGAACCGAAGACCGCACTGGTCACCGAAGCCAAGGGCCGAGGCCTGCGTGCGCGCAGCGCCGACTACAGCCACTTGGACTGGGTACCGCGCGAGAAGCTGACTGCAGCCCAGCTGGCCGAAACCGGTCCTTATTGCGCCGGCGCGTACATCGAGCCGATGCGTCCTGGCATGAACGACAAGACGGACAAGAGCGATGCGCCGACCTTCATCGGTGCCAAGGCCTCTCGTTACGAGCAAGAACAACAGATCGCAACCCTGGCCGGTGACGTCGTCATGCGCCAGGGCAGCATGCAGCTGGAGGCTCAGGAAGCCAGCCTGTATCAGGCCGAGAACCGTGGCGAGCTGAACGGCAACGTTCGTTTGCGCGACAACGGCGCTCTGATCGTTGGTGACCACGCTGAGGTCCAGCTCGATACTGGCGCCGCCCAGATCGACAACGCCGAATACGTGCTGCACAAATCGCGTATCCGCGGTAACGCGCTGTACGCCAAGCGTGCCGAGAACGCGATCATCCGTCTCAAGGACGGTACGTACACCACCTGTGAGCCGGACAGCAACGCCTGGCAGCTCAGAGGCAACAACATCACGTTGAACCCGGCCACCGGTTTCGGTACGGCGACCAACGCGACGTTGCGGGTCAAGAACATTCCGATCCTGTACACCCCGTATATCTATTTCCCGATCGACGATCGTCGTCAATCCGGCTTCCTGCCGCCGAGCTTCAGCACCGGCAGCGAAACCGGCTTCACGCTCGTCACGCCGTACTACTTCAACCTGGCGCCAAACTACGACGCCACGTTGTACCCGCAATACATGACCAAGCGCGGTTTGTTGATGGAAGGCGAATTCCGCTACCTCACCAAATCCAGCGAAGGTCAGTTCGGCGGCGCGTACCTGAACGACGACAGCGACGAGCGGAAGAAACAGACTGATTACGAAAAAACTCGCTATATGCTCAATTGGCAGCATAAGGGCGGGCTGGATTCGCGTCTGGCGACCCAGGTCGACTACACCAAGATCAGCGATCCGTTCTACTACCAGGACTTGAAGTCCTACCAGGAAGGCATCCAAACCCAGGACTTCGTCAACCAGCAGGGTTCCCTGACCTATCGCGGTGACAGCTACCAGGCGCGCCTGAACGTTCAGGCCTACCAACTGGCGACGATTTCCCAGATCACCCCGTATGACCGGCTGCCGCAGATCACCTTCAATGGGATGCTGCCGTACCACCCGGGTGGCGTGAACTTTACCTATGAGACTGAGGCTGTTCGGTTTGACCGGGACCTCAGGAGCGGCACCATTTTCGACAAGGACGGTGGCCCGTTCGCTGCGAACGGTGTTGCTGTAGGTGATAAGCGTCTGGATGACTACGTAACAGGTCTGACCCGTGCAAACGGTACTCGCCTGAACGTAGCACCAGCCGTCGAATACCCGATGAACTGGACCTACGGTTTCATTACGCCGAAGCTCAAGTACGTCTACACCAAGTACGATCTGGACCTTGATACCAAGGGCAAGAACGAAATTATTGCTGCGCAAGCAGCCGCCACTGCGGCAAACCCTTATGCCGGTGGCACCTTCAAGAGCAACCAAGACCGCGCAATCCCAATCGCCAGCGTAGACAGCGGCCTGTACTTCGACCGCAATACCAACTGGTTCGGCAAAGACTATCGCCAGACATTGGAACCGCGCGCGTTCTACCTCTATGTCCCGAACAAGGACCAGAGCGATATCCCGGTGTTCGACACCAGCGAGTACTCGTTCAGCTACGCCTCTCTGTTCCGCGACAACCGCTTCAGCGGCAACGACCGGATCGGCGACGAGAACAAGCTGTCCCTGGGCTTAACCAGCCGTTGGATCGAAGAGAATGGCTTCGAACGTCAACGCGCGGCCATAGGCCAGGCGGTGTACTTCAAGGATCGCCAGGTTCAACTGCCGGGCATCCTCGCCTCTGACCGTGCCGACGCACAGTCTGACGTATCGCCAGTTGCCCTGGAATACGAGTTCCGCTTCAACCGCGACTGGCGCGCCACTGCCGACTACAACTGGGACACTGAGGAACACACCCCTCGTTCCGGTAGCGCAATGCTCCACTACCAGCCGGAAGACAACCCGAACAAGATCATCAACGTCGGCTACCGCTATCGTAACGACCAAGTGGTCTACAACCAGCTGACCGGCAAATGGCAGTTCGGTGGTGATTACGGTACTGCGGGCCAACCGAACTTCATCAAGGATTACTACAAAATCCAGCAACACGACTTCTCGATGATGTGGCCGATCATTCCTCAGTGGAACCTGATCACCCGCTGGCAGTATGACTATGCCCGCAACCGTACCCTGGAAGCCTTTGGTGGTTTCGAGTACGACAACTGCTGCTGGAAACTGCGCGTCATCAACCGTTACTGGGTTTCCAACGACGAATACAGCCAGATCGCCCCGCTGAACGAAAAGGGTGACCACGGGCTCTTCTTCCAGATCGTCCTTAAAGGACTCGGCGGCCTGACTGGCGCCAAGGTAGAGAGCTTCCTCGACAAAGGCATTCAAGGTTATCGTGAACGTGAAGATCAAGCTTTCTGATTGTCTGCGCCCGCTAGTGCTGGGCGCACTGTTCCTGGGGACCGCATCGGCACACGCTGCGGTTCAACAGCTGGACAAGGTAGTGGCCATTGTCGATAACGACGTGATCATGCAGAGCCAACTGGACCAACGGGTCAAGGAAGTTCAGCAAACCATCGCCAAGCGTGGCGGCGGTGTACCGCCTACCAGCGTGCTGGACCCACAGGTTCTGGAGCGCCTGATCGTCGAAAACCTGCAACTGCAGATCGGCGATCGTTCCGGCATCCGTATTTCGGACGAAGAACTGAACCAGGCCGTCGGCACCATCGCTCAACGCAACAACATGAGCATTGACCAGTTCCGCGCTGCCCTGGCCCGCGACGGTTTGTCCTATGAGGACGCCCGTGACCAGATCCGCCGCGAAATGATCATCAGCCGTGTGCGTCAGCGCCGTGTGGCCGAGCGGGTTCAGGTTTCCGAGCAGGAAGTGAAGAACTTCCTGGCCTCGGACCTTGGCAAGATGCAGCTCTCCGAAGAACTGCACCTGGCCAATATCCTGATTCCAACCCCGGACAGCGCCAACGCCGAGCAGCTCAATGCAGCCGCCGCCAAAACCCAGGCAGTTTATGACCGCCTGAAGGCTGGCGCTGACTTCGCCCAAACAGCTATCGCGGTATCGGGCAGCGACAACGCCCTGGACGGCGGTGACATGGGCTGGCGTAAAGCCGCTCAATTGCCACCTCCGTTCGACCGCGAGCTGAGCGCCATGCAGCCGGGTGAAATCACCCAGCCAGCACGCACACCGGGTGGCTTCATCATCCTCAAGCTGCTGGCAAAACGCGGTGGCGAGACTTCGCTGAAAGACGAAGTACATGTTCGTCACATCCTGGTCAAACCAAGCGAAATTCGCACCGAAGCACAAACCAAGGAACTGGCCCAGAAGATCTATGACCGCATCGAAGGCGGTGAAGATTTCGCCACCTTGGCCAAGAGCTTCTCGGAAGACCCAGGTTCGGCCCTCAACGGTGGCGACCTGAACTGGATCGACCCGAAAGCCTTGGTGCCTGAGTTCCAGCAAGTAATGGCCGATACGCCGCAAGGCGTGCTGTCCAAGCCGTTCAAGACCCAATATGGCTGGCACGTCCTGGAAGTCCTTGGCCGTCGCGCCACCGACAACACCACCCAGGCCCGCGAGCAACAAGCACTGTCCGTATTGCGTAACCGCAAGTACGACGAAGAGCTGCAAACCTGGTTGCGTCAGATCCGTGACGAAGCCTACGTAGAAAACAAGCTGCCAGGCGCCGAGCAAACAGGCACCGACCAGGCAGCGCAGTGAAACCCCAGCGTTTCGCGGTAACACCCGGCGAGCCGGCCGGCATTGGTCCAGACCTGTGCCTGCTGCTCGCCTCGCAACCTCAGCCACACCCCCTGATTGCCATTACCAGCCGCGACCTGCTCCTTGAGCGGGCCGCGCAGTTGGGCGTGGTTGTCAACCTGCTGGACGTGGCGCCAGGCAACTGGCCCGACCTGCCGGCACCTGCGGGCAGCCTGTACGTATGGGACACCCCACTTGCGACCAAGGTGATTGCCGGGCAACTGAACAAAGCCAATGCGGCATTTGTGCTGGAAACCCTGACGCGTGCAGGCCAGGGCTGCATCGACGGCGACTTCGCCGGCATGATCACTGCCCCGGTGCACAAGGGTGTGATCAACGAATCCGGCATCGCCTTTTCCGGCCATACCGAATTCCTCGCCGAGCTGACCAATACCGCCCAAGTTGTGATGATGCTGGCCACTCACGGCCTGCGCGTGGCCCTGGTGACCACGCATTTGCCGTTGCGTGATATCGCCGACGCCATCACTGCCGAGCGTTTGGAGCGCGTCACGCGCATCCTGCACGCCGACCTGCAACACAAATTCGGCATTGCCCAACCGCGCATCCTGGTCTGCGGGCTCAACCCCCACGCCGGTGAAGGCGGCCACTTGGGCCATGAAGAAATCGACATCATTGAACCGACATTAGAGCGTCTGCGCCAAGAAGGCATGGACCTGCGTGGCCCACTGCCTGCTGACACTCTGTTTACCCCCAAATATCTGGAGCACTGCGACGCAGTGCTGGCGATGTACCATGACCAAGGGCTGCCCGTGCTGAAATACAAAGGCTTCGGCGCCGCAGTCAACGTGACACTGGGCCTGCCGATCATCCGCACCTCCGTCGACCATGGCACTGCCCTGGACCTGGCGGGCAGCGGCAAGATCGATACCGGCAGCCTGCACGTGGCCCTGGAAACCGCCTATCAGATGGCCGAGACCCGTATATGACTGAGCATTACCAACACCGGGCGCGCAAGCGCTTCGGGCAAAACTTCCTGCACGACGCCGGCGTGATCGACCGTATCCTGCGCTCCATCCATGCCAAGCCCGAAAACCGCTTGCTGGAAATTGGCCCGGGCCAGGGCGCATTGACCCAAGGCCTGCTGGCCAGTGGCGGCCAACTGGACGTCGTGGAGCTGGACAAGGACTTGATCCCGATCCTCAACCAGCAGTTCGCCGGCAAATCCAACTTCAACCTGCACCAGGGCGATGCACTGAAGTTCGACTTCAACAGCCTCAACGCTGCGCCCAACAGCCTGCGGGTAGTGGGCAACCTGCCGTACAACATCTCCACGCCGCTGATTTTCCACCTGCTGAACAACGCAGGGATCATCCGCGACATGCACTTCATGCTGCAAAAAGAAGTGGTTGAGCGCTTGGCCGCAGGTCCCGGCGGTGGTGATTGGGGCCGCTTGTCGATCATGGTTCAGTACCATTGCCGCGTGGAACACCTGTTCAACGTCGGCCCGGGCGCGTTCAACCCGCCGCCGAAGGTCGATTCGGCCATCGTGCGCCTGGTGCCTCACGCCGTGCTGCCCCACCCAGCCAAGGATCACAAGCTGCTGGAGCGCGTGGTACGCGAGGCGTTCAACCAACGCCGCAAGACCCTGCGCAACACGCTCAAGGCGCTGCTCAGCAACGCCGAAATCGAAGCCGCCGGCGTCGATGGCAGCTTGCGCCCCGAGCAACTGGACCTGGCCGCGTTCGTGCGCCTGGCCGACCAGCTTGCCATCCAGCCTGCGCCAGCCGCGGACTAAAGCCTGCCAAGCATGGGCCAGACAGCATGTCTGGCCTAGTGCCCTCCTCATGGCCTAGACTGATCCGCATCTGCTGTCCTCCGCTTTTGCTTTTAAGGCCTCTTGCATGTCCGATCCTCGCTACCAGATCGACGTCAGCGTCGTCACCCGCTTCCTCGCGGACCAATCGCAACCCGAACACAACCGCTTCGCCTTTGCCTACACCATCACGGTGAAGAACAACGGGCAGGTGCCGGCCAAGCTGCTGTCGCGCCACTGGGTGATCACCGACGGTGACGGCCAGGTCGAAGAGGTGCGCGGCGCCGGTGTGGTTGGTCAGCAACCGTTGATCGACATTGGCGCCAGCCATACCTACAGCAGCGGCACGGTCATGACCTCCAAGGTCGGCACCATGCAGGGCTCGTATCAGATGAAGGCCACCGACGGTAAGTTGTTCGACGCCATCATCGCGCCGTTCCGCCTCGCAGTGCCTGGAGCCCTGCACTGATGGCGACATACGCGGTCGGCGACCTGCAAGGCTGCCTGGAGCCCCTCAAGTGCTTGCTGGAGCGGGTGGCCTTCAACCCGGCAAGCGACCGCCTGTGGTTGGTGGGGGATCTGGTCAATCGCGGCCCCGAGTCTCTGGAGACTTTGCGCTACTTATATAGCCTGCGCGAATCGCTGGTGTGCGTACTGGGCAACCATGACCTGCACCTGCTGGCCGCCGGCAATAACATCGAGCGCCTGAAAAAGGGCGACACCCTGCGTGAGATCCTTGAAGCGCCGGATCGCACCGAGCTGCTGGAGTGGCTGCGTGGGCAGAAACTCATGCATTACGACGAAGGCCGCAACATGGCGCTGGTCCATGCCGGTATCCCGCCGCAGTGGACGCTGAAAAAAGCCCTCAAGTGCGCCGCCGAAGTCGAGAGCGCCCTGACCGATGACAGCCTGTACACCGCCTACCTCGACGGCATGTACGGCAACGAGCCGGTCAAGTGGGACAACGACCTCACTGGCTTGGCCCGCCTGCGCGTGATCACCAACTATTTCACACGCATGCGCTTCTGCACTGCAGAGGGCAAGCTCGACCTCAAAAGCAAGGAAGGCGCCGACACCGCACTGCCCGGCTATAAGCCGTGGTTCGCGCACAAGGAACGCAAGACCCGTGACACGAAGATCATCTTCGGCCACTGGGCAGCCCTTGAGGGCAAGTGCAATGAACCCGGCGTATTCGCACTCGACACCGGCTGCGTGTGGGGCGGTAGCATGACCCTGATGAACATCGACACCGGCGAGCGCCTGAGCTGCCAGTGCGAATCTCCCCTTCCCGTTACACTGCCGGCTGCCACCAAGCGCCGAGCGAATTCAAACGTATCCCTCCCGAACAAGCCCAGGCCCTGCGCGAGCAAGGTGCCGTGGTGGTCGACATCCGCGACCCTCAGGCTCACGCCGCTGGCCATATCACCGGCGCGCAGCATCTGGACAACCACAGCATTGCCGACTTCATCCGTGCCGCCGACCTCGACGCGCCCGTGATCGTGGCCTGCTACCACGGCAACTCCAGCCAGAGCGCAGCGGCCTATCTGATCAGCCAGGGCTTCTCCGACGTCTATAGCCTGGACGGCGGCTTTGAGCTGTGGCGTGCGACCTATCCTGCGGAAATTGCCTCCAGCGATTCGCAATAATTTTTTTCACACCCCGCTACCCCGCGTGACGCTTGGGCTCGCGCCGTTTCTGACGAACGGCGCAGCCAAACTAATTACGTATCCCGCCTTGACCTCCCGGATTCCGAACTATCCTTAAGCGCAGGCCATCCGAATCAGGGGAGAGCCGGTACACCGGCGTACGGGTCATCGGTAGCGTTTCAGGGTGTTTGGGGGGAAAACGGCCATTGGTTGATCACCAATGACTGCCAGCATCGACTGATTGACCCGGCGTCGGCTCCACGTATCGAGCGAGGTGACGACGTCATGAGTATCTTTAGCCACTTCCAACAACGCTTCGCGTCCACCCAGCAGGAAGAACTCACGCTGCAAGAGTATCTCGAGCTGTGCAAACAGGACCGCAGCACCTACGCGTCTGCCGCCGAACGCCTGCTATTGGCAATTGGTGAGCCGGAGCTGGTGGAAACCGCCAACAATTCGCGCCTGTCGCGAATATTCTCCAACAAGGTGATCCGCCGCTACCCGGCCTTTGAAGACTTCCATGGCATGGAAGAATGCATCGACCAGATCGTCTCCTACTTCCGCCATGCCGCCCAAGGCCTGGAAGAGAAGAAGCAAATCCTCTACCTGCTCGGCCCCGTCGGCGGCGGCAAGTCGTCCCTGGCGGAAAAACTCAAACAACTGATCGAGAAAGTGCCCTTCTACGCGATCAAGGGCTCGCCGGTCTTCGAGTCGCCTCTCGGGCTGTTCAACGCCACGGAAGATGGCGCGATCCTCGAAGAAGACTTCGGCATCCCACGGCGCTACCTCAATACCATCATGTCGCCTTGGGCCACCAAGCGCCTGGCTGAGTTTGGCGGCGATATCAGCCAGTTCCGCGTGGTGAAACTCTACCCGTCGGTCCTCAACCAGATCGGCGTAGCCAAGACCGAACCGGGCGATGAGAACAACCAAGACATCTCGGCACTGGTGGGTAAAGTCGATATCCGCAAACTCGAAGAGTTCCCACAGAACGACGCCGACGCCTACAGCTACTCGGGCGCGCTGTGCCGGGCCAACCAAGGCCTGATGGAATTCGTGGAGATGTTCAAGGCGCCAATCAAGGTGCTGCACCCACTGCTGACCGCCACCCAGGAAGGTAACTACAACAGTACCGAAGGCCTGGGCGCGATTCCGTTCACCGGGATCCTGCTGGCCCACTCCAACGAATCGGAATGGCACACCTTCCGTAACAACAAGAACAACGAAGCCTTCATCGACCGGATCTACATCGTCAAGGTGCCGTACTGCCTGCGCGTCAGCGATGAGATCAAGATCTACGACAAGTTGTTGTTCAACAGCTCCCTGGCCAAGGCCCATTGCGCGCCTGACACCTTGAAGATGCTCGCCCAGTTCACCGTGCTGTCGCGCCTCAAGGAGCCGGAGAACTCGAACATCTATTCGAAGATGCGCGTCTACGACGGCGAAAACCTCAAGGACACCGACCCCAAGGCCAAGTCGATCCAGGAATACCGCGACACTGCGGGCGTGGATGAGGGCATGAATGGCCTTTCCACACGTTTCGCGTTCAAGATCCTCTCCAAGGTATTCAACTTCGACCCACACGAAATCGCCGCCAACCCCGTGCACCTGCTGTATGTGCTGGAGCAGCAGATCGAACAGGAACAGTTCCAGGCCGAAACCCGCGAACGCTACCTGCGCTTCCTCAAGGAATACCTGGCGCCGCGCTACATCGAGTTTATCGGCAAAGAAATTCAGACCGCGTACCTGGAGTCCTACAGCGAGTACGGCCAGAACATCTTCGACCGCTACGTGCTGTACGCCGACTTCTGGATCCAGGACCAGGAGTACCGCGACCCGGAAACCGGCGAGATCCTCAACCGCGTGGCCCTCAACGAGGAGCTGGAGAAGATCGAGAAACCGGCCGGCATCAGCAATCCGAAGGATTTCCGCAACGAAATCGTCAACTTCGTGCTGCGCGCCCGCGCCAACAACAACGGCAAGAACCCTACCTGGCTCAGCTACGAGAAGCTGCGGGTGGTCATCGAGAAGAAAATGTTCTCCAACACCGAGGATCTGCTGCCGGTCATCAGCTTCAACGCCAAGGCCAGCAAGGAGGATCAGCAAAAACACAACGACTTCGTTACACGAATGGTCGAGCGTGGCTACACCGACAAACAGGTACGGCTGCTCTCCGAGTGGTACCTGCGGGTTCGTAAATCACAGTAAGGCAGCGACAGGCGCGCGCTGCCGGGCCTTTGGCCTGGCAGCTGACCGCTTGTCTCTAAGCTTCCAGCTCGCGGCTTGAAGCTTGTAACGTGAAGCTGCCCGGAGGGCTCCCCATGAGCTATGTGATCGACCGACGCCTCAATGGCAAGAACAAGAGCACGGTAAACCGTCAGCGTTTCCTGCGGCGTTACCGTGACCACATCAAAAAGGCCGTTGAAGAGGCCGTCAGCCGCCGCTCCATTACGGATATGGAGCATGGCGAGCAAATCAGCATTCCCGGACGCGACATCGACGAACCGGTGCTGCACCACGGGCGCGGCGGCAAACAAACCGTCGTGCACCCCGGCAACAAGGAATTCACCACCGGCGAACATATCCAACGCCCGCAAGGCGGTGGCGGCGGTAAAGGCCCAGGCAAGGCCGGTAACTCTGGCGAAGGCATGGATGAGTTCGTGTTCCAGATCACCCAGGAAGAATTCCTGGAGTTCATGTTCGAAGACTTGGAACTGCCCAACCTGGTCAAACGCAACCTGACCGGCACCGACACCTTCAAGACCGTGCGCGCGGGGATCAGCAATGAGGGCAACCCGTCGCGGATCAACATCATCCGCACCCTGCGCTCGGCCCACGCCCGGCGTATCGCCCTGTCCGGCAGCAGCCGCGCCAAACTAAAGCAGGCCAAGGAAGAGTTGGCGCGTTTAAAACGCGAAGAGCCCGACAACTTCGGCGATATCCAGGAAGTCGAAGTGGAAATCGAGAAACTCAGCGCGCGGATTCACCGCGTGCCGTTCCTCGACACCTTCGACCTGAAATACAACCTGCTGGTCAAACAACCCAACCCGAGCTCCAAGGCCGTGATGTTCTGCCTGATGGACGTGTCCGGCTCGATGACCCAAGCAACCAAGGATATTGCCAAGCGCTTCTTCATCCTGCTGTACCTGTTCCTGAAGCGGAACTACGACAAGATCGATGTGGTGTTTATCCGCCATCACACCAGCGCCCGGGAAGTCGACGAAGAAGAGTTCTTCTATTCGCGGGAAACCGGCGGCACCATCGTCTCCAGCGCGTTGAAGCTGATGCAGGAAATCATGGCCGAACGCTACCCGGCTAATGAGTGGAATATCTACGCAGCCCAAGCTTCCGACGGCGACAACTGGAATGATGATTCGCCGATCTGCCGCGACATTCTGATCAACCAGATCATGCCGTTTGTGCAGTACTACACCTACGTCGAAATTACCCCTCGTGAGCACCAGGCCCTGTGGTTCGAATATGAACGCATCGGCGAAGCCTTTGCCGACACGTTCGCCCAGCAGCAACTGGTCTCGGCCGGCGATATCTACCCGGTCTTCCGTGAACTCTTCCAGCGCAGGTTAGTGACATGACCGCCAAAAAAGAGCATAAGCGCCAACCCATTTCCACCGGGTCCGAGTGGACCTTTGAACTGATCCAGGCCTATGACCGGGAAATCAGCCGTATCGCGGCCGGTTATGCTCTGGACACTTACCCCAACCAGATCGAAGTGATCACCGCCGAACAGATGATGGATGCCTATGCCTCGGTGGGTATGCCTTTGGGCTATCACCATTGGTCCTATGGCAAACACTTCCTCAGCACTGAGAAGTCCTACACGCGTGGCCAGATGGGTTTGGCCTACGAGATCGTGATCAACTCCGACCCGTGCATCGCCTACCTGATGGAAGAAAACACCATCTGCATGCAGGCACTGGTGGTGGCGCACGCGTGCTACGGGCACAACAGCTTCTTCAAGGGTAACTACCTGTTCCGCACCTGGACCGATGCCAGCTCGATCATCGATTACCTGGTGTTCGCCAAGCAGTACATCATGCAGTGCGAGGAACGCCACGGCATCGATGCAGTGGAGGATTTGCTCGATTCCTGCCACGCCCTGATGAATTACGGGGTCGACCGCTACAAACGCCCATACCCGATTTCCGCCGAGGAAGAACGCCTGCGCCAGAAGGAGCGCGAGGAGCACCTGCAGAAGCAGATCAACGATTTGTGGCGCACCATTCCAAAGCGCGCCGGCAAGAACAGCGACAAAGACAATGCACGCTTCCCCGCCGAACCTCAGGAAAACATCCTGTACTTCCTGGAAAAACACGCGCCCCTGCTGGAGCCCTGGCAGCGCGAAATCGTGCGTATCGTGCGCAAGATCGCCCAGTACTTTTATCCACAGCGCCAGACCCAGGTAATGAACGAAGGCTGGGCGACGTTCTGGCACTACACCTTGATGAATGACCTGTACGACGAGGGCCTGGTCACGGACGGTTTCATGATGGAGTTCCTCACCTCCCATACCAGCGTGGTGTTCCAACCCGGCTTCGACAGCCCCTATTACAGCGGCATCAACCACTATGCGCTGGGCTTTGCCATGTACCGCGACATCCGGCGCATGTGCGAACACCCCACCGAAGAAGACCGCCGCTGGTTCCCGGAAATCGCCGGCAGCGATTGGCTGTCGACCATCAAGTTCGCCATGAGCAGCTTCAAGGACGAGAGTTTCATCCTGCAGTACCTGTCACCCCAGGTGATTCGCGACCTCAAGCTGTTCAGCATCATGGACGACGACCTCAAGGATGATCTGGTGGTGCCGGCCATCCACGACGAACCCGGCTACCGCACCATCCGTGAAACCCTGGCGGCGCAGTACAACCTGGGCAACCGCGAACCCAACGTTCAGATTTACAGCATCGATGTGCGCGGCGACCGCTCGCTGACCTTGCGTCACCAGCAGCACGACCGCAAACCCTTGGGCGAATCCACCGAGGAAGTGCTCAAGCACCTGCACCGGTTGTGGGGCTTCGACATTCACCTGGAAACCCTGCAGGGCGACCAAGTGATGAAGACTCACCACGTGCCACCGCGCAGCGATCACAACGACAACGACTACGGCCGCCTGGACTTGGCCGTCGTTCATCTCTGAAACACCAAAGCCTCCATTGGTGAGGCACAGGCGTTATCCTGTGCCGCTAATGGAGGCTTTTTCATGAAAATCTACACAGTTGGCGGCGCGGTGCGTGATCGCCTGCTCGGCATCAAGGTCACTGACATCGACCGCGTTGTGGTCGGCGCGACCACTGAAGAAATGCTCGCCAAGGGCTACAAGCCGGTGGGCGCTGACTTCCCGGTATTCCTCGACCCGAAAAACGGCGATGAGTACGCCCTCGCCCGCACCGAACGCAAGAGTGGCCGGGGTTACGGCGGCTTTGTGTTTCATGCCAGCCCCGAGGTCACGCTGGAAGAAGACTTGATTCGTCGCGACCTGACCATCAACGCCATAGCTGAGGACGATGACGGCAACTTGACCGACCCGTACCACGGCCAGAGCGATTTGGAGGCGCGCATTTTGCGTCACGTTTCCCCGGCGTTCGCCGAAGATCCTCTGCGCGTATTGCGTGTTGCCCGCTTTGCGGCGCGTTATGCGCACCTGGGTTTCACGGTCGCTCCTGAGACGCTGGAATTGATGCGCCAGCTCAGCGAATCCGGCGAACTGGAAGCACTGACACCGGAACGCAGCTGGAAGGAAATTTCCCGGGCACTGATGGAAGATCAGCCACAGGTGTTTATTCAGGTGCTACGTGACTGCGATGCGCTGAAAACCCTGATGCCGGAAGTGAACGCGCTATTCGGCGTGCCACAGCCCGAGGCCCATCACCCCGAAATCGACACCGGCCTGCACACCTTGAGCGTGTTGGAACAGGCCGCCTTGCACAAACAACCGCTCACGGTGCGTTGGGCCTGCTTGCTGCATGACGTGGGCAAGGGCCTGACACCTGTGGATAAGTTGCCGCAGCATATTGCTCATGAGCATACGGGCTTGAAGCTGATCAAGGCGGTCAATGAGCGCTTCAAAGTGCCGAAGGACTGCCAGGAGCTGGCACTGCTGGTGGGCCAATATCACACTCATGGCCATCGAGCGCTGGAGCTAAAAGCTTCGACATTGCTGGAGTTGCTGCAGAGTTTCGACGTGTATCGCCGGCCGCAACGCTTTGAGGAATTCGTGGTGAGCTGTGAAATGGATGCGCGTGG
The DNA here is from genome assembly GCF_009707325.1 of Pseudomonas sp. IB20. NCBI lineage: Bacteria > Pseudomonadati > Pseudomonadota > Gammaproteobacteria > Pseudomonadales > Pseudomonadaceae > Pseudomonas > Pseudomonas gelidaquae. The sequence continues at coordinate 4,732,406 of NZ_CP046103.1, forward strand.
CCGCAAGGGGCTTGAGCAACGAAGTTATCCACAGGCGGATTATTTACGTGGTGCGGCCAAGGTTGCGCGCGAAGTGGCGGTCGCGCCCCTGCTGGAGAAAGGCTTCAAAGGCCCGGAACTGGGCGAGGCGCTCAAGCGCGAACGGCTCAAAGCGCTGAAAACCTACAAGGAACACTAGGGCCGGGGTGAGTTGCCGGCCCTGCCACTCGAAGCCGACAGGCGCCAGCACTTGATCGATCTGCGCATCGCGCCACAGCTGGGCCAATGTCTTGCCCGCTTCGGGGTGCTCGCGATCCGGTGCCATCAACGACAGCGGCCACAGCACGAAGGCGTTTTTCAGGATTTCTGCGCGCGGCAGGATCAAGCCGTCGAAATTCCCCACCAGCTCGCCATACAGCAATACGTCGATATCCAGCGGCAGCCCTTTGCGGTCGGGCGCATAGCGGCCATTGTCGGCCTCGATAAATTTCAACCGGCGATCAAGTTCCATCAACGGCAAGTCGGTATAGGCCGACACCACCAGATTGAAAAACGGCCCACTCTTGATCCCCACCGGCTGGCTTTCGAACACGGGCGAGCAGCGCACGTCGGTCAAGAAGCTCGCCAGCGCGTCCAGGCCAGCGCGCAGGTGCGGCTCGCGCTCGATATTGCTGCCAAGGCCAAGGTAAACCTGAGTTAGCGACATCCGCGCTCGATCTCCACGCCCACGCCTTTGGCTGCCGGCACGGCGCCTGGCTTGGTCAATTTGAGGTGCAGCCAAGGAATCTGGAATTCGCTCATCAGCACTTCGGCCAGACGCTCGGCAAAGGTTTCCACCAGTTGGTACTGGGACTGCTCGGCAAAGGCCTGGATACGCGCGGACACGCTGGCGTAATCGAGCGCCAGGGTCAGGTCGTCACCGGCCGCGGCCGGGCGATTGTCCCAGGCAAAACTCAGGTCCAGGCGCAGGCATTGCTTGATGCCGCGCTCCCAGTCGTAGGCCCCGATCACGGTGTCGACTTCCAGGCCTTCGATAAACACTCTGTCCAAGCTCTTCTCCGCAGCACGACAAGGGCGCGATGCCCCGTTAGAATCAGGGCGTCCTCGCCCGGAATAGTTAGCATGTTTTGGTCACTGGCGATTCTCGCCTACCTGCTCGGCTCGCTGTCCTTCGCCATTTTGCTCAGCCGCCTGACGGGAAATCCCGACCCGCGAATGAGTGGCTCAGGCAATGCCGGTGCCACCAACATGTTGCGCCTGGCCGGCAAAAAACTCGCCGTACTGACGCTGCTGGGCGACATCTGCAAGGGCCTGTTGCCCGTACTCATCGCCAGCCTCGCCGGCCTCACCCTGCAACAGCAGGCCTGGGTAGGCGTGTGCGCCGTCCTCGGCCATCTGTTTCCGCTGTACTTCCGCTTTCGCGGTGGCAAGGGTGTCGCCACGGCGGCCGGCATGTTGCTGGGGATTTACCCTCCAGCGGCGTTACTGGCAGTGCTTGCCTGGCTGCTGACGTTCTACCTGACCCGCACCAGCTCGCTGGCCGCATTGATCGCCACGCCGCTCACCCTGCCCTTGCTGGCCTGGCAAGCGCCGGCAGCGCTGTTGCCGATGAGCGTGTTGACCCTGCTGATCGTCTGGCGCCACCGCGGCAATTTACGCGACCTGTTTGCCGGGCGCGAACGGCATTTTTAAATACGTTCGATGAGCCCGGCTCACGTCGCGGCCATACAACGGCCTACAGCGGCGACAGTTGCTCCATCGGCCAGCGCGCCTGCACGCTGATCGCCAGGCTTTCATGCTGCCCGGCCTGCAGGCGCTGGCAACCGGCATAGGCGATCATCGCGCCGTTGTCGGTGCAAAACTCAGGGCGCGCATAGAACACATCGCCCTGCATGTCGCCGAGCATTTTTTCCAGCGAGGTGCGCAAGGCTTTGTTAGCGCTGACGCCGCCTGCGATCACCAGGCGCTTCATGCCCGCCTGTTTCAGGGCACGCTTGCACTTGATGGTCAAAGTCTCCACCACGGCCTGCTGGAACGCCAGTGCGATGTCGCAACGGGCTTGCTCACTGTCGTCCCCGGCGCTGACGCTCTGCTGCCAGGTGTTCAGCGCAGACGTTTTCAAACCACTGAAGCTGAACATCAGGCCCGGGCGATCACACATTGGGCGCGGGAAGGTGTAGCGGCCTGGGACGCCTTTTTCGGCAAGGCGCGCGATTTCCGGGCCGCCGGGATAATTGAGGCCCATCATCTTCGCGGTTTTGTCGAACGCTTCACCGGCGGCATCGTCCAAAGACTCGCCCAACAGTGTGTATTGGCCGATCCCATCGACCTGAACCAGCTGCGTATGCCCACCCGACACCAACAAAGCGACGAACGGGAACTGCGGCGGTGTTTTTTCCAACATAGGCGCCAGTAAATGGCCTTCCATATGGTGCACGCCGAGGGCCGGAATGCCCCAGGCAAACGCCAGCGCCTGGGCGCAAGAGGCCCCAACCAGCAGGGCTCCGACCAATCCGGGGCCGGCGGTGTAGGCAATCGCGTCAATCTCGGTCGGCACGCAGCCAGCCTCGTCCAGCACCTGGCGAATCAACGGCAGCATGCGTTTGACGTGATCACGGCTGGCGAGCTCCGGCACCACGCCGCCATAGGCGCGGTGCAGGTCGATCTGGCTGAACAGTGCATCGGCCAAAAGCCCGCGTTCACTGTCGTAAAGTGCGACACCGGTTTCGTCGCAGGAGGTTTCAAGTCCCAGTACTAGCATGGGTTTGCGCCTTGTAGAGGCTGAATTCGAAGGCGCGCATAATAGTCGCCACTCCCCCTCCCGACTAGCGGTTTTCGATCAGAGGCTTTGCATTCCGGGCAATGAGGGGTTAACATCCGCAACCCTTAAAAACCGACGACCTCAGCCGCGAATTTTTTGCGATGAGAACGTTGATTCCCGGTAATGAAAGAAGGTAGCTCTGGATGCCAGCCGTCAAAGTAAAAGAGAACGAACCCTTCGACGTAGCTCTGCGTCGTTTCAAGCGCTCCTGCGAAAAAGCCGGTGTTCTGGCTGAAGTTCGTAGCCGCGAATTTTATGAGAAGCCAACTTCTGAGCGTAAGCGTAAAGCAGCAGCCGCTGTTAAGCGTCACGCTAAGAAAGTTCAGCGCGAGCAGCGCCGCGCCGTTCGTCTGTACTAATACACAGACTTACGTAGCAAGCTTCTGCCAAGCCCGGCCCTCAGCCGGGCTATTGGCATTTGCGGATATCGCTTGATGCTTCATCGTCGACGCCGCACATGCGACCGAGACACTGCTTCAAACGTCAGGACTGGCTCTTTTGCCAGCGGTGCGCGTCTCTTCTGACGAGCCTAACAAGGCTACTGACGAGCACACTCATTCTTTTAAGCAGACGATCAACTGTGTCGGCTGTGCCCAACGATGCGTTTCCGAGGCCCTTTATTGGCCAACACCGGACGCCAGGGCAACATTTCAAAGCCGAACACTGATAGAAATTAACGTCAGTGAATGTTCGGCAGATACACTCCCTGACAGCCCAACCAGACGAAAGCTGATCGAGCCGCATAATGCGCGCCTGAGCACTTCGCGGGCCTCATTGACACGCAGTGATGACGAGAACGCCATGGCCGGGCTAATTCCCCAGAGCTTTATTGACGACCTTCTGAACCGCACCGACATCGTCGATGTTGTCAGCTCTCGCGTGCAAATGAAGAAGGCTGGCAAGAACTACACCGCCTGCTGCCCGTTCCACAAAGAAAAAACCCCCTCGTTCAGCGTCAGCCCCGACAAGCAGTTCTACTACTGCTTCGGCTGCGGCGCGGGCGGCAATGCCCTCGGCTTCATCATGGACCACGACAACCTGGACTTCCCCCAGGCCGTCGAGGAACTGGCGAAAGCCGCGGGCATGGAAATACCTCGCGAAGAAAGTGGCCGCCCGCACAAGCCGCGCCAACCCACCGACTCGCCGCTGTACCCGCTGCTGACGGCCGCTGCCGACTTCTACCGTCAGGCGCTTAAAAGCCATCCGCAGCGCAAGGCCGCCGTTGAGTACCTCAAGGGTCGCGGCCTCACCGGTGAAATCGCCCGGGACTTCGGCCTGGGTTTCGCGCCGCCCGGCTGGGACAACCTGTACAAGCACCTGAGCAGCGACACCCTGCAGCAGAAAGCCATGATCGACGCTGGCCTGCTGGTGGAAAACGCCGAGACCGGCAAGCGCTATGACCGTTTCCGCGACCGCGTGATGTTCCCGATCCGCGACAGCCGTGGCCGGATCATCGCGTTCGGTGGCCGCGTACTCGGCGACGACAAGCCCAAGTACCTGAACTCCCCGGAAACCCCGGTGTTTCATAAGGGCCAGGAGCTCTACGGGCTGTTCGAAGCGCGCAAAAACAACCGCAACCTCGATGAAATCATCGTGGTTGAAGGCTATATGGACGTGATCGCGCTCGCCCAGCAAGGCCTGCGTAACGCCGTGGCCACCCTGGGCACCGCCACCAGCGAAGAACACATGAAACGCCTGTTTCGCGTGGTGCCCAACGTACTGTTCTGTTTCGACGGTGACCAGGCCGGCCGCAACGCCGCCTGGCGCGCACTCGAAGCCACGCTGTCGAGCCTGCAGGATGGCCGCCGTGCGCGCTTCCTGTTCCTACCCGAAGGCGAAGACCCGGACACCCTGGTGCGCTCCGAAGGTACCGACGCGTTCCGTGCGCGCATCAATCAACACGCGCAACCACTGGCGGACTATTTCTTCCAGCAATTGACCGAAGAAGCCGACCCGCGCTCGCTCGAAGGCAAGGCCCATATGGCTACCCTCGCAGCACCGCTGATCGACAAAGTGCCGGGCGCCAACCTGAAATCACTGATGCGCATGCGCCTGCTGGAAATCACCGGTTTGAGCGGTGAAGCCGTCAGCCAGCTGGTGCACAACGCACCACAAAATGCGCCACCGGCGTACGACCCGGGCATGGATTACGACGCCATGCCGGACTATTCAGACTTCCACCAACCGCAGGATGCGTTCACGCCCCAGCAGGAGTGGACACCGAAGAAACCCGGCGCCGGCGGCAAGAAATGGGATAAGAAACCCTGGAGCAAGAACGGCAAACGCGGCGACCGCGATGAAGCCTACGCGCCACGTACGCCAGTGGCGGTGGAAGCACCGACGCTTATTGCGTTGCGCACGCTTATCCACCACCCGCAATTGGCCAAGAAGGTCGAGAGCGCTGATCATTTTGCCAACGAAAGCAACACCTATGCGCAGGTACTGATCGCCTTGATCGGGGCGGTACAGAAAAATCCTAAGCTAAACTCAATTCAGCTTATGGCTCGTTGGCATGGCACCGAACAAGGCCGCCTCTTGAGAGCACTCGCAGAAAAGGAGTGGCTAATTGACGGCGATAACCTTGAACAACAGTTTTTAGACACCATTACTAGGTTATCCGCGGGTCAGCATACGCAGACCCTCGACGAACTCATCAAAAGAGCAAGACAGCCGGGATTGTCGGCTGAAGAGCAAATTCAGATAGCAAAACAGATGCGCGACCTCTTAAAACAGAATGTTTCCGCATCAAACCCGACCTCAGCTGGCGCGTGAGGTCATAGCTCGGGTATAATCCTCGGCTTGTTTTTTGCCCGCCAAGACCTTCAGTGGATAGGGTGTTATGTCCGGAAAAGCGCAACAGCAGTCTCGTATCAAAGAGTTGATCACACTCGGTCGTGAGCAGGGTTACCTGACTTACGCGGAGGTCAACGACCACCTGCCTGAGGATATTTCAGATCCAGAGCAGGTGGAAGACATCATCCGCATGATTAATGACATGGGGATCAACGTATTCGAGGTTGCGCCAGATAAGGATTCCCTTATGCTGGCCGACGCCGATACCGACGAAGCGGCGGCCGAAGAGGCAGCAGCAGCGTTGGCAGCAGTGGAGACCGATATCGGTCGCACGACGGACCCTGTGCGCATGTATATGCGCGAAATGGGTACGGTCGAGTTGCTGACACGCGAAGGCGAAATTGAAATCGCCAAGCGTATCGAAGAGGGCATCCGTGAAGTGATGGGCGCAATCGCGCACTTCCCTGGCACGGTTGACCACATTCTCTCCGAGTACACCCGCGTCACCACCGAAGGTGGTCGCCTGTCTGACGTCTTGAGCGGTTACATCGACCCGGACGACGGCATTGCGCCGCCTGCCGCCGAAGTACCGCCGCCAGTCGACCCGAAGGCGGTTAAAGCTGACGACGACACTGATGACGACGAGGCTGAAGCCAGCACCGACGACGAAGATGAAGTCGAAAGCGGCCCGGACCCAATCGTCGCTGCCCAGCGTTTCGGTGCGGTTTCCGATCAAATGGAAATCACCCGCAAGGCCCTGAAAAAGCACGGTCGTGGCAACAAGCTGGCAATCGCCGAGCTGATAGCCCTGGCTGAGCTGTTCATGCCGATCAAGCTGGTGCCGAAGCAATTCGAAGGCCTGGTTGAGCGTGTTCGCAGTGCCCTTGAGCGTCTGCGTGCCCAAGAGCGCGCAATCATGCAGCTCTGTGTACGTGATGCACGCATGCCGCGTACTGACTTCCTGCGCCAGTTCCCGGGCAACGAAGTTGACGAAAGCTGGACCGACGCACTGGCCAAAGGCAAGGCAAAATACGCCGAAGCCATTGGTCGCCTGCAGCCCGACATCATCCGTTGCCAGCAGAAGCTGACTGCGCTGCAGACCGAAACCGGTCTGACGATTGCCGAGATCAAGGACATCAACCGTCGCATGTCGATCGGTGAGGCCAAGGCCCGCCGCGCGAAGAAAGAGATGGTTGAAGCGAACTTGCGTCTGGTGATCTCCATCGCCAAGAAGTACACCAACCGTGGCCTGCAATTCCTCGATCTGATCCAGGAAGGCAACATCGGCTTGATGAAGGCTGTGGACAAGTTCGAATACCGTCGCGGCTACAAGTTCTCGACTTATGCCACCTGGTGGATCCGTCAGGCGATCACTCGCTCGATCGCCGACCAGGCCCGCACCATCCGTATTCCGGTGCACATGATCGAGACCATCAACAAGCTCAACCGTATTTCCCGGCAGATGTTGCAGGAAATGGGTCGCGAACCGACCCCGGAAGAGCTGGGCGAACGCATGGAAATGCCTGAGGATAAAATCCGCAAGGTATTGAAGATCGCTAAAGAGCCGATCTCCATGGAAACGCCGATTGGTGATGACGAAGACTCCCACTTGGGTGACTTCATCGAAGACTCGACTATGCAGTCGCCTATCGATGTCGCCACTGTTGAGAGCTTGAAAGAAGCGACTCGCGACGTACTGTCCGGCCTCACTGCCCGTGAAGCCAAGGTACTGCGCATGCGTTTCGGCATCGACATGAATACCGACCACACCCTTGAGGAAGTCGGTAAGCAGTTTGACGTGACCCGCGAGCGGATCCGTCAGATCGAAGCCAAGGCGCTGCGCAAGTTGCGCCACCCGACGCGAAGCGAGCATCTACGCTCCTTCCTCGACGAGTGATACCAGAACCCCCGGCCCAGGCCGGGGGTTTTGCTTTGTGCCGATTACTTTCTATAGATTAACTGCCGCGCCCCCCCCCTCCCCCGCAATGCCCGTCTACACTCGAAACATTCCCCGTGCCATAACGAGACCGTTATGCCCAGACTGCCGACCGTGATACTGCTGTCGCTGCTGACCTGGACCGCAACGGCTGGCGCGTTGACTCTTACTGATGAAGAGCGTGGCTGGCTGTCGGACCATCAGGAGCTGCGCCTTGGGGTGGACGCCTCATGGCCACCCTTCGAATACCGTGATGAAAATGGCCGCTATCAGGGCTTGGCCGCTGATTACATCCGCCTGATCCAGGACCGCCTGGGCGTCAGAATCAAGCTGATCGAGCCGGTCAACTGGACCGCCGTGCTTGAGCAGGCCAAAAACAACCAGCTCGACCTGCTGCCCGGCATCATGTCCACGCCGGAGCGCCAGAGCTTCCTGGCCTTTACGCGCCCGTACCTGGATTTCCCTATTGTCATCCTCGCCCATGAAGGCGGCGCGAAACCGCGCAACCTCAAGGACCTTTACGGGCTGAAGATCGCCGTAGTGGAAAACTACGCCCCCCACGAATTGCTGCGCACCCACCATCCCGACCTCAACCTGGTGGCTTTGCCCAACGTCAGCTCGACGCTGCAAGCCCTGGCCACCGACGAAGTGGATGCCGTGGTCGGCGACCTCGCGTCCAGCGTCTGGAGCCTGCGCCAGCTCAAGCTCGATGGTTTATACGTCAGCGGCGAAACGCCCTACCGCTATCAGCTGGCAATGGGCGTGCCGCGGGATGAGAAAATGCTGGTGGGCATCCTCGACAAGGTCCTCGCCGACCTCAGCCCCAGCGAAACCGACGCCATCCAGCAACACTGGGTCGGCAGCATCACCGATCACCGCACGTTTTGGTCCGACCTGCTGATGTACGGCCTGCCGGCAGTGCTGCTGCTGAGCACCGTGCTGGCCATTGTGATTCGGATCAACCGCCGGCTCAGCTCGGAAATCTCCCGCCGGGTGGCCCTCGAGCAAGAACTGCGCAGCAGCGAATACCACTACCGCGGCCTGGTAGAGAGCTTGTCCGCCATCGCCTGGGAAGCCAGCATCACCGATTTCACCTACAGCTACGTGTCGCCCCATGCCGAAGACTTGCTCGGCTACCCGCGTGCGCATTGGCTGATTCCAGGCTTCTGGCGCAACATCATCCACCCCGCCGACCTGACACGTGCCGAGGCCTACTGCTACCAGGAAACCCGCGCCAACCGTGATCACAGCGTCGATTATCGGGTAATCACCGCCGACGGCCGCTGCTTGTGGGTGCGCGACATTGTCAGCCTCATCGAGCACGGGCATGAGCCAGTACTGCGCGGCCTGATGATCGATATCAGCGAAGCCAAGCGCACCGAAGAAGCCTTGCAATTGTCCGAGGAGAAATTTGCCTCGGTGTTCCAGCAATGCCCGGACATCTTGGTGATTGCGCGCTTGTCCGATGGCTGCCTGCTGGAGGTCAACAAGGCGTTTGAGGACCAGATCGGCCTGAGCGCCGCAGACGTGGTGGGCAAAACCGCCACCGAATTAGATATCTGGGGTATTCAAGGCGTCGGTCCCGACCTGCTGCAACGGGTGCAGACCACCAGCATCCGCAACCTGGAAATGCCTTTTCGGCGCAGCAACGGCCAAACCTTTACCGGGTTGATCTCGGCAGAGCCATTCCAACTCGACACCACCGAAGCCTTGGTGGTGGTGGTGCGTGACATCACCCCGCTCAAGGAAACCCAGCAACAACTGCAAACCTCCGAAGAGAAATTCGCCAAGGCCTTCCACGCCTCACCCGATGGCTTGCTGCTCAGCCGCCAGCGCGATGGGCTGCTGATTGAAGTGAATGACGGTTTCAGCCGGCTGACCGGGTTCACCAGCGCAACGTCGCTCGACCAATCCACCTTGGAACTGGGCATTTGGGTCGACCTCAACGAACGCAAACACATGCTGGAACTGATGCAGCGCGACGGGCTTGTCCGCGATTTCGTCTGCCACATACGCCGCAACGACGGCCAGATTCGCCTCTGTGAAGTGTCCAGCCGCCCACTGCCCATCGGCGATGAAGATTGCATGCTGACCATCGCCCGGGACATCACCGAACGCCAATTCATGCAGGAAAAGCTGCAACAGGCCGCGACGGTGTTCGAAAGTACGGCCGAAGGCGTATTGATCACCGACACCCGGCAGAACATCAGCGCCGTCAACCGCGCCTTCAGCGAAATCACCGGCTACAGCGAAGCCGAAGCCCTCGGCAGTACGCCGCGCCTGCTCGCTTCCGGCCTGCATGACAGCGCGTTCTATGCGGCCATGTGGCACCAACTGACCGCCCAGGGGCATTGGCAGGGCGAGATCTCCAACCGCCGCAAGAACGGCGAGTTGTACCCCAGTTGGCTGACCATCAGTGCCGTGCGCAACCGCGAGCAACTGATCACCCACTTTGTTGCCGTGTTTGCCGACATCTCCAGCCTCAAGCATGCCCAGGCGCGCCTCGACTACCAGGCGCATCATGATCCACTGACGGGCCTGCCTAACCGCACCCTGTTCGAAAACCGGCTGCAGGCGGCACTTAATGGCCAGCAAGAAAGCGGCAACCAAGGCGCGGTGCTATTCCTCGACCTGGACCGTTTCAAACACATCAATGACAGCCTTGGCCACCCCGTCGGCGACCTGCTGCTCAAAGACATCGCCGTGCGCCTCAAAGACCAACTGCGCGACGTCGACACCGTGGCTCGCCTGGGCGGCGACGAATTCATTATCCTGCTGCCCGGCCTGCAGCACGCCAGCGATGCCGAGCACCTGGCCAATAAACTGCTCGCCTGCTTCACCCCGCCGTTCCAGGCCGGCGAGCACGAGTTCTTTATCAGCGCCAGTATCGGCACCAGCCTGTACCCACAGGACGGCACCGACGTCGCCACCCTGGTCAAAAACGCCGACGCGGCGATGTACCGCTCCAAGGCCAAGGGCCGCAACCGCGTCGAAAGCTACACCCAAGACCTCACCGCCCAGGCCAACGAACGCGTGGCCCTGGAACACGAACTGCGCCGCGCCATCGAGCGTGAAGAGTTATTTTTGTACTACCAGCCGAAGCTGAGCCTGATCACCCAGGAACTGATCGGCGCCGAAGCCCTGATTCGCTGGCACCATCCGACCTTTGGTGATGTGCCGCCTGAACACTTCATCGCCCTGGCCGAAGAGAACGGCACGATCCTGCAGATCGGTGACTGGGTACTGGAACAGGCATGCAGCCAGATGCACCAGTGGAAAGAAGCCTTCGATGACTTCGGCCCACTGTCGGTCAACCTTGCCGGCGCCCAACTGCGCCACCCCGGCCTGCTCGCACGCATCGAACAGCTCCTGCGCGACTACCGCCTGGAGCCCGGCTGCCTGCAACTGGAAATCACCGAAAACTTCATCATGAGCCAGGCCGAAGAAGCACTGGAAGTACTGCACCAACTCAAACGCCTGGGCGTGCAACTGGCGATTGATGACTTCGGCACCGGCTATTCATCCCTCAGCTACCTCAAGCGCCTGCCGCTGGACTTCCTGAAGATCGACCAATCCTTCGTACGCGGCCTGCCCGACGACCCCCACGACGCCGCCATCGTGCGCGCCATCATCGCCCTAGGCCACAGCATGCAATTCACCATCATCGCCGAAGGCGTGGAAAACCCCGCGCAACAAGCATTCCTCGCCGCCGAAGGCTGTGAACAGATGCAAGGCTACATCGTCAGCCTGCCCCTGCCGCCCGAGCTTTTTGCCGAGGCTTTTCTTCATATGAGGGTTTCAGACTTTTCGGATGGCACAGTGGGGAAACCATCGTTATAATCCGCGACCTACTGAGGGCCTATAGCTCAGTTGGTTAGAGCAGGGGACTCATAATCCCTTGGTCGTAGGTTCGAGTCCTACTGGGCCCACCATCTTGAAAGCCGCGCACTGCGCGGCTTTTGTCGTTTTTTGACGTGTAGAATTTCCAATCGGGAAATTTCACAGAGTCATTGCCGTCCACAAAGCGTCCACATCACTTTATCCGTAGATCCTGGTGTGGGTGTGCTGGGCATGCCCGTAAACCAGCTTACCGGGCGGTCAAGTCTGCGCAATTACCCAGCGGGCTACGCGCGCGATGCGTGCCCTGACCTTAACTTTACTCAGGGTCTCATGGGGTCGGCCTTAGCACTCCACAAAGGCCCTTGTCAGGTACGCTTCGGCCCGGTCGATAGGCCACCATGCAAACGACAGCGGCCGCTGGCGTATAGGTCTCGGCGCTTACATGGCGTACCTGCCCGCGTCTTGGCTCCACAGCGCAAACCGCGAAGCTCATCAGGGAGCGGCAGGACAGAGAGTTGCCCGCTTGGCATTCCTGCGGCAAGCCAGGCCAGCATCACTGCCTCACTGGCTCTGTGATAAGCCTTCCACCGCTTGCGCAGTGCATCCTGTTGGCTGGTCATGGTTCCTGCCTTTGTTCTGTTCCTGCTCAGGCTGGGGCAAGTACAATCCGAATCGTGTCCGAAACACGACCGAAATATCCGAAATAGCAGCATGGTTTCCGACCGAAACGTCCGATTCGCCTAACGAGACGGTTCACCCTGCACCCCGGTGAAGTGCTGGTCGCTGAAGACAATACCGGCACCGGCCATCGTTGGAATCTAATCGACGATCAGCCGTGGCGTCGTGGCTACGTAGTGCTCAAGCCTGGCACGCCGGACTCGTTTATCCCGAACGATGCTGCCGCGGCGAAAGTATGCAAGGCGCCTTAATCTCGCAGATCGCACCGCTCCAGAAGGGCGCAAGCCTGTAACATGGCGACCCATTGCCGCCCGCACTGGAGCTCCCCTTGCCCGTCCTCGATGAAATCGATCGCCAACTGATCGCTGCCTTGCAGATCAACGCCCGCGAAAGCGTGGCCATGCTTGCCCGGCAGTTGGGTATTGCGCGCACTACGGTGACGTCGCGCCTGGCGCGCCTGGAAAAAACCCAGGTGATTACCGGTTATGGCGTGCGCCTCGGGCAGCGGGTGGTCGATGGCGGTTTGCAGGCTTATGTGGGGATCACCGTGCAAGCGCGCTCGGGTAAGGAAGTGCTGCGCAGGCTGAGTGCCATGGCGCAGGTGCAGCAGTTGTGTGCGGTGAGTGGCGAGTTCGATTACGTGGCCTGGCTGCGCACGGATTCGCCGGAGCAACTGGATCAATTGCTGGACCAGATCGGCAGTGTCGACGGTGTGGAGAAAACCACTACTTCGATCATCCTCAGTAACAAATTGGATCGCGGACAGCCAATCTGACCACCAGGCTCGTCACTCTGACTAAAAACAGCTCAATCCGACGACACATTGAGTCTTAATAACGAACGCTACGCTGCCTAAACTGGCTGCCATCTTTTCCTATACTCAACGGGCCACCTCCCGCCGAGTCGTCAGTAAGGTTAGCCATGAGCATTCCGTCCAGCACCATCAGCAAGACCCATCGCCACCCCGCCGACGGTAAAAAGCCTATCACCATCTTTGGCCCGGACTTTCCGTTTGCCTTTGATGACTGGATCGAACACCCGGCTGGCCTGGGCAGCATCCCCGCGGCCAACCATGGCGCGGAAGTGGCGATTGTCGGGGCCGGGATCGCGGGCCTTGTGGCCGCTTATGAGCTGATGAAACTGGGCCTGAAGCCCGTGGTGTACGAAGCCTCGAAGATGGGCGGCCGTTTGCGCTCCCAGGCGTTTGAAGGGGCCGAGGGCATCATCGCCGAGTTGGGCGGCATGCGTTTTCCGGTGTCGTCCACCGCGTTCTACCACTATGTGGACAAGTTGGGCCTGGAGACCAAACCCTTCCCCAACCCGCTGACGCCGGCCTCCGGCAGCACCGTGGTCGACCTCGAAGGCCAGACCCACTACGCGCAAAAACTCTCTGACTTGCCGGTGCTGTTCCAGGAAGTCGCTGACGCCTGGGCCGATGCGCTGGAAGCCGGCTCGCAGTTCGGTGATATCCAGCAAGCCATCCGCGACCGCGACGTGCCACGCCTCAAAGAGCTGTGGAACAAGCTGGTGCCGCTGTGGGACGACCGCACGTTCTATGACTTCGTCGCCACCTCCAAGGCGTTCGCCAAACTGTCTTTCGCGCACCGCGAAGTGTTTGGCCAAGTGGGTTTCGGCACCGGCGGCTGGGACTCGGACTTCCCTAACTCGATGCTGGAAATTTTCCGCGTGGTGATGACCAACTGCGACGACCACCAGCACTTGGTGGTCGGCGGCGTGGCGCAAGTGCCCATTGGCATTTGGCGCCATGTGCCGGAACGTTGTGCGCACTGGCCCGCCGGCACCAGCCTCAGCTCGCTGCATCGCGGTGCGCCAAGAGCCGGTGTGAGCCGTATTGCCCACGCCGCCGATGGCCGCTTTACCGTGACCGACAACTATGGCGACACGCGTGAATACGCCGCCGTGCTGACCACCTGCCAAAGCTGGCTGCTGACCACCCAGATCGAATGCGACGAAACCCTGTTCTCGCAGAAAATGTGGATGGCACTGGATCGCACCCGCTATATGCAGTCGTCGAAAACCTTCGTGATGGTTGACCGCCCGTTCTGGAAAGACAAAGACCCGGAAACCGGCCGCGACTTGATGAGCATGACCCTCACCGATCGCCTGACCCGTGGCACTTATCTGTTCGACAATGGTGACGACAAGCCGGGCGTGATTTGCCTGTCGTACTCGTGGATGAGCGACGCGCTGAAAATGCTGCCGCAGCCCATCGACAAGCGCGTGAAATTGGCCCTTGATGCGCTGAAGAAGATCTACCCTAAAGTCGATATCAAGGCGCGCATCATCGGCGACCCGATCACGGTGTCCTGGGAAGCCGACCCGCATTTCCTTGGGGCTTTCAAAGGCGCGCTGCCCGGCCACTATCGCTACAACCAGCGGATGTATGCGCACTTCATGCAGAAGGACATGCCCGCCGAACAACGTGGGATTTTTATCGCCGGTGACGACGTCTCCTGGACACCCGCCTGGGTGGAAGGCGCGGTACAAACCTCGCTGAACGCGGTGTGGGGCATCATGACCCACTTCGGCGGCAGCACGCATCCGCAGAACCCAGGGCCGGGAGATGTATTTGACGAAATCGGCCCAATCGCCCTGGCCGATTAAGGAGTTGAGCATGCGCGTCGCCCTGTACCAATGCCCACCGCTGCCGCTGGATGTAGCCGGTAACCTCAAGCGCCTGCACCAGCTCGCGCATGAGGCGTCGGATGCCGATGTGCTGGTGCTGCCGGAGATGTTTCTCAGCGGCTATAACATCGGCGCCGAAGCCGTTGGCGCGCTGGCTGAAGCACAGGATGGCGCCTCGGCACAGGCGATAGCTGCACTTGCCAAAAGCGCCGGGCTGGCGATTCTGTACGGCTACCCGGAGCGGGCCGAGGATGGCCAGATCTACAACGCGGTGCAGTTAATCGACGCCCATGGCCAGCGCCTCTGCAACTACCGCAAGACCCACCTGTTTGGCGATCTGGACCACTCGATGTTCAGTGCCGGGGAAGATGCTTTCCCGCTGGTGGAATTGAACGGCTGGAAGCTCGGTTTCCTGATCTGCTACGACCTGGAGTTTCCGGAAAATACCCGGCGCCTCGCCCTGGCCGGCGCCGAGTTGATCCTGGTGCCCACCGCCAATATGGTGCCGTTCGACTTTGTCGCCGACGTGACCGTGCGTGCGCGGGCCTTTGAAAACCAGTGTTATGTGGCTTACGCCAATTACTGCGGGCAGGAAGGCGAGATTCACTATTGCGGGCAAAGCAGCATTGCTGCGCCCAATGGCCAGCGCATCGCCCAGGCCGGGTTGGATGAGGCCTTGATCGTCGGGGAGCTGGATCGCCAGTCGATTCTTAATGCACGCGCCGCCAATCACTACCTGCAAGACCGTCGCCCGGAGTTGTACGGCGCACTGCATAAGCCCTGACCCAGCCGGTTTGTCAGCGGTTTGTTAACATGGCCACACCCTACGTTTCGGAAGTGCCCATGCCTGCGCCGGCCCACCCTCACCACCTTCACCTGACCCTGGCCAACGGCCTGCGGGTTTCCCTGCGCCATGCGCCGCGCCTGAAGCGTTGCGCTGCCGTTTTACGCGTGGCCGCTGGCAGCCATGACGTGCCCTTGGCCTGGCCGGGGCTGGCGCATTTTCTTGAGCATTTGTTGTTTCTCGGCACCGAGCGCTTTCCCACAAGCGAAGGCTTGATGGCCTACGTGCAACGCCACGGTGGGCAGGTCAACGCCAGCACCCGCGAACGCACCACCGACTTCTTCTTTGAACTGCCGGTGGCGGCCTTTACCGATGGGCTGGAGCGCCTGGCGGACATGCTGGCCCACCCGTGCTTGGCGATTGAAGATCAGTTGCGTGAGCGCGAAGTGGTGCACGCGGAGTTTATCGCCTGGTCCCAGGATGCCAAGGCGCAGCAGGAGGTTGCGCTGCTGGAGGGTTTGGCGGCTGATCACCCTCTGCGCGGTTTTCACGCGGGCAATCGCGACAGTTTGCCGGTGGAGCGTGAGGCATTTCAGCAAGCACTGCGGGAATTCCACGCGCACTTTTACCAAAGCGGGCAGATGACCTTGAGCCTTGCAGGCCCGCAGCCGCTGGATGAACTGCAAGCCTTGGCGCAGCAATTCAGCGAAGCATTAGCCTCGGGGCCTTTGCACCCCCAGGCCGAACCGCCCGCACTGATGCAAGGCGCAGCACGCGCCTATCAACACGCCGCCAATCATCACTTGCACCACGTCATTGCCTGTGACGTACCCCGCCAAGCACTGGATTTTCTCTGCACCTGGCTCAACGCCTCGGCGCCCGGCGGTTTGCTGGCGGAGCTGAAAGCGCGAAAGCTGGCGAGCGCACTGCAAGCATCCGTGCTGTATCACTTCGCCGGGCAAGCGCTGCTGGATATCGACTTTACCCTCGTCACTCAAGGCGAGTCGGCTACTCAGACCAAAGTGTTGTTGCACGACTGGTTGAGCTTTTTCGCACAGAGCGATTGGACGCTGTTGCGAGAAGAGTTCGCCTTGCTGAACGCTCGCCAGCAACAGGTCCAAGGCGCCCTGGCACTGGCTCGCAACGACAGCGAAGACCTGTCGGGGCCGGGCATCGCAGCCCTGAAGAGCCTGCTCGACTCACTGCACCTGCCACCTCCCCAGCACGCTTGGCAATTGCCGCCCAACAATCCATTCCTGCGCCCACCGGTCAAAGAAGAGCGCGCCGGCCTGATTCGCGGCCAGACCAGCGCCCACCGTGGCTTGCGCACCTTTGCCCAGGATCGCTCGCGGGGACGTCGAGACGTGTCGGCGCTGACCTTCAGCCAAGCCTTGGCGGATGACACGGATGAGGGCGCGCTGTATCTGCATTGGCGGTTTGATGGCGGCGTGCCCGCCGGGCTGGAAAACCCATTACAGCCGTTGCGTGAGCATGCTCGCCAGGCTGGAATCGAATTGTCTTTCGAGACCCTCGCCAATGACTGGCGGGTGAAAATGGTCGGCCTTCACGAACCGATGCCGGCCGTGGTCGAAGCGCTAGCGCTTAACCTGAGCCGGTCCGATGAACTGCCGTCGCCTTCCACATCAACGCCGATGATTGCGATTCGGGAATTGCTCAAGGCGTTGCCTGCTTGTTGTGTCGGCAGCTCGGGAGCCAGCGAGACGTCAGCGCCATGGAGCACCGCGCGCTGGCAAGGTCTGGGAATCGGTTTGCCCGCCGCGTGTGAAGCGGCGATCAAAACCGCAGCAGTGCGATTGCCCGGCCAGCCGGCAAGTCTTGAATACACTCGCCAAAGCCTCGACGGCCAGCGGTTCTGGCACACGGTGAAAACCGACTCCAGCGAAGCCGCGTTGCTGCTGTTTTGCCCAACGCCAACCCAAACCCTGGCCGATGAAGCGGCATGGCGACTGCTCGGGCATCTGCTCCACGCGCCGTTTTACCAACGCCTGCGGGTCGAACTGCAAGTCGGCTACGCCGTATTCAGCGGCATCCGACAGATCAACGGGCAAACCGGCCTGCTGTTCGGCGTGCAATCCCCAAGCGTCTCCCTGGCTGGGATCTTCGAACACCTGCAGACCTTCCTGGCGCAACTGCCGGCGTTGATCGCCAACAGTGCCGACCTGGGCAACCAGACCCTGGCGCAGCAATTCACTGCCCAGGCATTACCCATCGCCCAAGCGGCCGAGCTGCTCTGGCAAGCGCAGTTGGCCGACCATTCGTCGGGTTATCTGGAGCCGCTTCAGCAACTGATCCAAACCCGTACACGCGAGGATTTGCAGCACGCCGCACGGCAACTCAACGACGCTGCTGGCGGCTGGCGCTGTGTGGCCAACGGCCCGTCCATCAAGGGTTCCTGGCACGCGGCAGGCTGATCATTGCCGGCCCTGCAAAAGGCTTTTGCCACCAAGACAGCGCTAACTTGAAAAGAATTGCGTAACATCCATACGCACACCTCTGAACATCTCCGGTTGGAGGTGGACTATATGTATGAGTATTGAACGTCCCATCCCTTCGTAGGAGTATAAATATGTCTTGGTCCAAACCTGCTTACACTGATCTGCGTATTGGTTTCGAAGTCACCATGTACTTCGCCAGCCGTTGATTGGCTGAGTAATACAACGCCTCGGCTCGTCCGGGGCGTTTTTGTTTTGAGCTTTGCTGATGGAGCGATCATGTTTGTCCAGATTCTAGGTTCCGCCGCCGGCGGTGGCTTCCCGCAGTGGAACTGCAACTGCGTGAACTGCGCAGGCTTTCGCGACGGCAGCCTGCGGGCCCTGGCGCGTACTCAATCATCCATCGCGATCTCCGACGATGGCGTCAATTGGGTGCTGTGCAACGCGTCGCCGGATATCCGCGCGCAGTTGCAAGGCTTTGCACCGATGCAACCCGGCCGTGCCCTGCGCGATACCGGCATCAGCGCGATCATCCTGATGGACAGCCAGATCGACCACACCACTGGCCTGTTGAGCCTGCGCGAAGGCTGCCCGCACCAGGTGTGGTGCACCGACATGGTCCACGAAGATTTGAGCACCGGCTTCCCGCTGTTCACCATGCTCACGCACTGGAATGGCGGCCTGGCCTGGAACCGCATTGAGCTGGACGCCAGCTTCACCATCCCCGCCTGCCCCAACCTGCGTTTCACCCCGCTGCCACTGCGCAGCGCCGCGCCGCCCTACTCACCGCACCGCTTCGACCCGCACCCTGGCGACAACATCGGCCTGATCGTCGAAGACCTGCGCACCGGCGGCAAACTGTTCTACGCACCGGGCCTGGGCAAGGTCGACGCGCCGCTGCTGGAGATCATGGCCGGCAGCGATTGCCTGCTGGTGGACGGCACGATGTGGGACGACGATGAAATGCAGCGCCGTGGCGTCGGCACCCGCACCGGTCGCGAGATGGGCCACTTGGCACAGAACGGCCCCGGCGGCATGCTCGAAGTACTGGAGCAGTTGCCCGAGCAGCGCAAGGTGCTTATCCACATCAACAACACCAACCCGATCCTCGATGAAGACTCCCCTGAGCGAGCCGAGCTGGTGCGGCGTAATGTCGAAGTGGCTTACGACGGCATGAGCATAGAATTGTAGGAGCAGACCACATGACTGACACACCGCTGACGCCCGCCGAGTTCGAGCATGCCTTGCGGGCCAAAGGCGCCTTCTATCATATTCATCACCCGTACCACGTGGCGATGTATGAAGGCAGCGCCACCCGCGAGCAGATCCAGGGTTGGGTCGCCAACCGCTTCTACTATCAAGTGAACATCCCGCTGAAGGACGCCGCGATTCTGGCCAATTGCCCGGACCGCGAGATCCGCCGCGAGTGGATCCAGCGCCTGCTTGACCATGATGGCGCCCCCGGAGAAGACGGCGGCATCGAAGCCTGGATGCGGCTGGGCCAAGCGGTCGGCCTCGACCCGGACCAACTGCGCTCCCAGGAACTGGTGCTGCCCGGCGTGCGCTTTGCGGTGGATGCCTACGTCAACTTTGCCCGCCGCGCCAGCTGGCAGGAAGCCGCCAGCAGCTCGCTGACCGAGCTGTTTGCGCCGCAGATCCACCAGTCGCGCCTCGACAGCTGGCCGCAGCACTACCCGTGGATCGACCCCACCGGCTATGAATACTTCCGCACCCGCCTGGGCCAAGCCCGGCGTGACGTGGAACACGGGCTGGCGATCACGCTGCAGCACTACACCACCCGCGAGGGCCAGGAGCGCATGCTGGAAATTCTCCAGTTCAAACTGGACATTTTGTGGAGCATGCTGGATGCCATGAGCATGGCCTACGAACTGAACCGCCCGCCTTATCACAGCGTGACCGCGCAGCGGGTGTGGCATAAAGGGATCGCCCTATGAGCTTTGATCGCAGCAGAACACCGACCTGGCGCCAGGGCTATCGCTACCAGTACGAGCCGGCGCAAAAAGGCCACGTGTTGCTCTACCCCGAAGGCATGATCAAGCTCAACGACAGCGCCGCGCTGATCGGTGGTTTGATCGACGGCGAGCGCGACGTCGCCGCCATCATCACCGAGCTGGATAAACAATTCCCCGGCGTGCCTGAGCTCGGCAAAGACATCGAGGATTTCATGGAGGTCGCCCGTGCTGAGCACTGGATCACCCTTGCCTGAAAAGCCACCTGTTGGCCTGCCGCTGTGGCTGCTCGCCGAGCTGACTTATCGCTGCCCGTTGCAATGCCCGTATTGCTCTAATCCGCTGGATTTTGCCGAGCAAGGCAAGGAGCTGAGCACCGAGCAATGGATCAAGGTATTTCGTGAAGCGCGGGAGATGGGTGCCGCACAGTTGGGCTTTTCCGGCGGTGAACCGCTGGTGCGCCAGGACCTTGCCGAGCTGATCGCCGAGGCGCGCAAGCTAGGGTTCTATACCAACCTGATCACTTCCGGCATTGGCCTGACCGAGCAGAAGATCAGCGACTTCAAGAAGGCTGGGCTGGATCACATTCAGATCAGCTTCCAGGCCAGTGATGAACAGGTAAACAACCTGTTGGCCGGGTCGAAAAAAGCCTTCGCGCAAAAGCTCGAAATGGCCCGCGCGGTGAAAGCGCATGGCTATCCGATGGTGCTGAACTTTGTCACCCATCGGCACAATATCGACAAGATCGACCGCATCATCGAACTGTGCATCGCGTTGGAAGCAGACTTCGTCGAGCTCGCCACTTGCCAGTTCTATGGCTGGGCGCAGCTCAATCGTGTGGGGTTATTGCCGACAAAAGAACAACTGGTGCGTGCCGAGCGCATCACCAACGAGTACCGCGCCAAGCTGGAAGCCGAAGGCCACCCGTGCAAGCTGATCTTCGTCACGCCGGATTACTACGAAGAGCGCCCCAAAGCCTGTATGAATGGCTGGGGCAGTATTTTTCTGACCGTCACGCCGGACGGCACCGCCCTGCCCTGCCACGGCGCCCGACAGATGCCGGTGCAATTTCCGAATGTGCGCGACCACAGCATGCAGCACATCTGGTACGACTCGTTTGGCTTCAACCGCTTTCGCGGCTACGACTGGATGCCCGAGCCGTGCCGTTCATGCGACGAGAAGGAAAAGGACTTTGGCGGCTGCCGTTGCCAGGCGTTCATGCTCACGGGCGACGCGAGCAATGCCGACCCGGTGTGCAGCAAGTCCGAGCAGCACGGCATCATCCTGCAAGCGCGGGAAGAGGCCGAACACGCCACTCAAACCATCGAGCAACTGGCCTTTCGCAACGAGCGCAACTCACGACTCATCGCAAAAGGCTGAGGGTTTTAGCGTTTGGCGATGATGTACACGGCGTGAATGATGCCTGGGAAGTAACCGCACAATGTCAGCAAAATGTTCAGCCAGAACGCGCCGGCGAAACCCACTTGCAAGAACACACCCAGTGGCGGCAGCAGAATGGCGATGATGATACGAATGATATCCATGGGTCAGCTCCAGAAAATCGGCTCGTGTGAGCCGTGTAGCTAATCGACCTTGGGCGTTCGTAAGGGTTCAGTGAGATCTGGCACTGGGCCATCCTGAAATGAGCAGACAAAAAAACGCCCCCAGCCAAAAGAATCAAGCTGGAGGCGCCGCGTATGCCGCGAGACGGTTCTGGAATAGGGGGTTAAACGGCGATGCCCTTGCGGCATTGCAGCTGTGCGGTGCGCACGCGGGAGAAGGCGCGGGCCAGGCGCTGGAGCATTTCGTCGATGTTGCTTTTGCTCACCGTCAAGGCAGGCGTGAAGCGCAGGCAATTGGGCTGCGGGGCGTTGAGGATCAAGCCTTCGTGCAGTGCTGCCTTTACCACGGCATCTGCAGAATCATCCGACAACGTCAGGCCCCACATCAGGCCATGGCCGCGCAACTGGCCGTGGTCGTAGCGATAGGCCAGTCGCGAGAGGCCTTCGCCAAGGTAAACGCCGGACTCACGGACTTGTTCCAGGAAGCTGTGCTCCAGCACCGTATCGAGTACCGCCACCCCGGCCGATGCCATCAACGCATTGCCATGATGGGTACCATCCAGCTCGCCCACGTCGAAGCAACAGGCCTTGCCTCGCGCCAGCAGCGCCGCCAATGGCACGCCGCCGCCCAAGCCTTTGCCAAGGGTGATGATGTCGGCTCGTACGCCGTACTGCTGCTGCGCAAGCAAAGTGCCGCAACGGCCAATGCCGGTTTGCACTTCATCGAGGATCAGCAAAATGCCCAGCTCGCGACACAGCCGTTCGACGCCTTTGAGGTAGTGCTCGGTTGCAGGGATGACGCCGGCGTCGCCCTGGATAGGCTCCAGCATGATCGCGACGGTCTGCGCATCGACCGCAGCGTGCAGGGCTGGCAGGTCGTTGAAAGGTACGTGGCTGAAGCCAGGCAACTGCGGCTCGAAGCGGTTTTCACAGCCGCCTGCCGAGGCCGCCATCGCCGCAAAACTGCGGCCATGGCGGCCGTTACTGGCGGTAATAATGCGATGAGCCCCCCCACGATGCAGCTGGCCCCATTTGCGCGCCAACTTAATCGCGGCTTCGCACGCTTCCGAGCCGCTGTTGAGCAGGTAAGCCTGGCCGCTACCGGTGCG
Organism: Pseudomonas sp. IB20; assembly: GCF_009707325.1. NCBI lineage: Bacteria > Pseudomonadati > Pseudomonadota > Gammaproteobacteria > Pseudomonadales > Pseudomonadaceae > Pseudomonas > Pseudomonas gelidaquae. The sequence goes on from NZ_CP046103.1 coordinate 4,754,977, forward strand.
CTGGCAGAGCTGGTCGATGAGGTTGAGTTGCGCGCGGTTGTACAGGCCGCTACCGGGGTTGATCAACGCGTTAGCTTGATCGGCCAAGGCCTTGATCAATACCTGCGGGCTGTGGCCGAGGCTGTTGGCGGCGCTGCCCTGGCTGAAGTCCAGGTAGGCGCGGTCGTCACTGTCCCAGAGCCAGGAACCCTGGCCACGCACGAAGACTTGAGGCGCTCGCGCCACCGTCGGCATTAGACATTCACCACAGAGATGATCACGCGGGGTATCCAGGATCAGGTCATCCAGGCTTGGCGCGGGGCGACGGATATTGAACAGGTTCATAGGTTGGCCCCGATGGCAACCTGACCTTGGTCGATGTCGCCTCGAAAAACCGCCTTGAGGTGTTTTGCCTTGCCTATGTAAACGCTATCAACAAATACGCTGTTCATTGCCAGATCCGGCCCTGTAAGCCTTGCGAATAGGCGCTAGACTAGGCGTCTCAGGGGCCATCGGCCATTTCGATTTTCCAGCTTTTTCGATAAGTAAGTCTTATGGATTTCAAGCAACTGCGTTATTTCGTCGCGGTGTATGAGGAAGGCCACGTGGGCCGGGCTGCGGAGCGTCTTTCGATCTCTCAACCAGCTCTGTCGCAACAGATTCGCCAGCTGGAGCAGAACCTGGATGTGAGCCTGTTCGAGCGCAGCAGCAAGCGCCTGCTGCCGACGCTGGCCGCGCATACCTTGTACAACCACGCGTTGCCGCTGATTGATGGCATGCAACAAGCCGTCGAAGCCTTGCGCAACTTCAAGGGCCAGGCGATGCGCACCCTGGCCATCGGCGTGCTGCAAACCGTGCACACCAGCCTGGTCCCGCAAATGCTCGAGCGTGTGCGCAAGGCTCAGCCGCATTTGGTGGTGCAGATCTACGAATTGACCGGGCTTGAGATCGAACGGCGGCTGCTTAACGGCTCGTTGGACATCGGCATCAGCTACCTGCCGCCACGCCAGCCGGGGCTGCACGGTGTGCTGTTGTATGAAGATGAGTTGAAGGTGGTGATACCCGAAGACCATCCCCTGCGCGAGTTCAAGAAAGTCTCACTGAAACAGGCAGCCGAATTGCCGATGTTGCTGTTGGGTGAAGAGTTTCAGGTGCGGCAGATCTGGCAGGGCCAGCTCTCTAACCTGGGCCGGCGGCCGCAAGTGCAGGCGGAGCTCAATACGATGATTGGGATACTCGACAGCCTGCCCCACACCAAACTGGCAACAGTGCTGCCGGGGCGCTCCCAGGATGAGCACAACAGCAAGGCGCTGCTGTGGAAGCCTTTGAGTGAGCCGAGGGTGCCGCTGAAAGTGGGTTTGGTGTGCCGCGATGTGCAGCGCCAGCAAGCGACGGTGGCGTTGCTGCGCACCTTGCTGGAAGACGTGATGAACGCGCCGCAGGCGCCTGCCTGACTTTTTCGCAGGCAAAAGAAAACCCCGCCGAAGCGGGGCTTTGCAGACTGTTTCCCTGACATCCATTTCACTCCGCCATCCTGGCAGAATCCTACGTGTCCCTGTTGTTGCTTTGCGCTTCCTGCGCGACGTCCATGTGAAGTAGATTATCCGTGGATCCAATTTGGCGATAGAGGACGAATAGCAGCACGTCATGTAAGAGAATGCTTACACGCCCTCCAAGCCCTTAAAACAGTGCTTCATCCAACAAAAATAACGATTCGCTACCGGCTTTTACCGACGCACTCAGCGACTGGATACGCGGCAGCAAGCGGGCAAAGTAGAAGCGCGCGGTGCCCAGTTTGCTGGCGTAGAAGTCTTCCTCAGCCTCTTTGCCCCACGCGGCCTTGGCCATGCGTGCCCACATATAGCCATAAGCCATGTAGCCAAAGGCGTGCAGGTACTCCACCGAGGCCGCGCCGATTTCATTCGGGTTGGCCTTGGCGCGATCCAGCACCCAGGCGGTCAATTCATCCAGGTTGTCCACCGCCGCGCTGAGCGGCCGGGTGAATTCACCCAGTTCGGCGCCCGCCGTGGCGATGAACTGGCGGATCTCATCAGCGAACAGGGTGTAGAACGCACCGCCGCTGCCGACAATCTTGCGCCCCATCAAGTCCAGAGCCTGGATGCCGTTGGTGCCTTCGTAGATCTGGGTGATGCGCACATCCCGAACAAGCTGCTCCTGGCCCCACTCGCGAATGTAACCGTGGCCGCCAAAGATTTGCTGGCCGAGCACGGTGGTTTCCAGGCCGAGGTCACTGAGGAAGGCCTTGGCAACCGGCGTCAACAGCGCCACCAGGTTGTCGGCACGCTCGCGGGCGACGGCATCTTCACTGAACTTGGCGATGTCCAACTGCGTGGCCACATAGGTGGAGAACGCGCGACCGCCTTCGTTCGAGGCTTTCATGGTCAGCAACATGCGGCGCACGTCGGGATGGACGATGATCGGGTCAGCCACTTTGTCCTTGGCCTGCACGCCGGTCGGCGAACGGCTTTGCAGACGGTCACGGGCGTACTCAATCGCGTTCTGATAAGAGCGCTCGCCCGATGCCAAGCCTTGGATACCCACCCCCAAACGCTCGTAGTTCATCATGGTGAACATCGCCGCCAACCCACGGTTCGGCTCGCCCACCAGATAACCCACGGCTTCGTCGAAGTTCATCACGCAGGTCGCGGACGCCTGAATGCCCATCTTGTGTTCGATGGAACCACAGCTCACCGGGTTACGCGCGCCCAGGCTGCCGTCGGCATTGACCATGAACTTCGGCACCAGGAACAGCGAAATGCCCTTGGGCCCGGCTGGCGCATCCGGCAACTTGGCCAGCACCAGGTGGATGATGTTTTCGGTAAGGTCGTGTTCGCCACCGGTGATAAAGATCTTGGTGCCGCTGACCTTATAGGAGCCGTCCGCCTGAGGCTCAGCCTTGGTGCGGATAATCCCCAGGTCGGTCCCGGCGTGCGCTTCGGTCAAGCACATGGAACCGGCCCACTCACCGGAATACATCTTCGGCAGGTAGGTGGCCTTGAGTTCCTCACTGGCGTGGGTATTGATCGACACGCAGGCGCCGGAGGTCAGCATCGGGTACAGGCCGAACGCCAGGCTCGACGAATTGATCATCTCTTCGACCTGGGCCGACACCGCCTTGGGCATGCCCATGCCGCCAAAGATCGGATCACCACCAACACCTACCCAGCCACCTTCGGCGTAGGTTTTGTAGGCCTGGGGGAAACCATCCGGCGTGCTGACCACGGTATCCGCCCAACGGCAGCCTTGCTCATCGCCGCCACGGCTGAGCGGGGCGATGGATTTGGCGGTGACCTTGCCGGCCTCCTCGAGGATCGCCTCGACGGTTTCGGCATCCACGGTGTCTGCCAATGCCGGCAATTGGGCCCAAGTCGTGGCGACCTCAAAAACTTCGTTGAGGACGAAACGCATATCCCGCAGCGGCGCTTTGTAATCAGCCATGGCAAACCTCGTGAGAACGTGAAAAGTGATTCGATAGGGTCGGTTTTACAAGCTCCGAGTGTACCCGAACAACTTTTCAAACACATAGGGTCCTTTCGTGACTATTAGGTTTTTATAAGTCACGCAGATGAGCGGTAAGCTCATCAGGCATTCGCTGCCCGCCTCCACCGCCGCCCGGTGCGTGGCCGTACGCGGCAGCAAACGCTTGAAGTAGAAGTCGCAGGTAGCCAGTTTGGCCTTGGCAAACTCAACGTCGTCTTGTGCCTGAGCCGCTATCGCCATGCGCAACCACAGGTAGGCGAGGATGATGTAACCGCTGTACATCAAGTAATCCACCGCCGCCGCGCCCACTTCATCCGGGTTCTTCATGGCGGCCATGCCGACCTTGACCGTCAACTCGCCCCACTGCTGGTTCAGTTGATTGAGCTGCTCCACCTGCGCCTTGAGCTGCGGATGCTCGGCATTGGCCGCGCAGAACTTATGCACAATCTTGGTGAAGCCGCGCAACAGCTTGCCTTGGCTGCCGAGTACTTTGCGCCCCAGCAAGTCGAGGGCCTGAATGCCGTTGGTGCCTTCATAGATCGGCGCAATCCGGGCATCGCGGGCCAACTGTTCCATGCCCCATTCGCGAATGTAGCCGTGGCCGCCGAATACCTGCATGCCGTGGTTGGTCACCTCAAGCCCAGTGTCAGTCATAAAGGCTTTGCAGATGGGCGTGAGAAACGCCAACAGGTCTTCAGCGTCCTGGCGCTGGGCGGCGTCGCTGCTCAGGTGCGCGGTGTCGAGCAGTTGCGCGGTGAAATAGGTCAGCGCGCGGTTGCCCTCGTTGAAGGCTTTCATGGTCAGCAACATGCGCCGCACATCGGCGTGCACGATGATGGGGTCGGCGGCTTTTTCCGGGGCCTTGGCGCCGGTCAGCGAGCGCATTTGCAGGCGGTCGTTGGCATATTTGATCGCGCCTTGGAAGCTCGCTTCGCCAGAGCACAGGCCCTGCATACCGGTGCCTAGGCGCGCGTGGTTCATCATGGTGAACATGCAATTGAGGCCTTTATTCGCCTCGCCAATCAGAAACCCCTTGGCACCGTCGAAATTCAGCACGCAGGTGGCCGAGGCCTTGATACCCATCTTGTGCTCGATGGAGCCACAGTGCACCGCGTTACGCTCCCCCGAATCGGCATGGAACTTGGGCACGATAAACAACGAGATGCCTTTGGTGCCGGCCGGCGCCTCCGGCAGCTTGGCCAGCACCAGATGGATGATGTTGGCGCTCAGGTCGTGCTCGCCGGCCGAGATGAAGATCTTGCTGCCGGTGACCGCGTAACTGCCATCCGACTGGGGCACGGCGCGGGTCTTGATCAGGCCCAGGTCAGTGCCGCAGTGGGCTTCGGTCAGGCACATGGTGCCGGTCCATTCGCCGGCGGTGAGTTTACTCAGGTAGGTGGCTTTTTGTTCTTCAGTGCCGTGGGCGTGGATTGCCGTCATGGCGCCGTGGGTCAGCCCCGGGTACATGCCCCAGGAGGTGTTGCTGGAGCCGATCATTTCGCTCAGCACCAGGCCCAGCGACTGTGGCAAGCCCTGGCCGCCGTAAGCCGGGTCCGCTGCCAGGCCGTGCCAGCCGCCTTCCACGTACTGCGCGAAGGCTTCCTTGAAACCCTTGGGCGTGGTGACCACGCCGTTGTCGAAATGGCAGCCTTCTTCATCGCCGCTACGGTTGAGCGGTGCGAGTACGTTTTCGCAGAACTTGGCGCCTTCTTCGAGGATCGCACTGACCATATCCGGGCTGGCGTCCGTCGCGCCCAGGGCAGCGTAGTGGCCGTGAAAATCAAACACGTTGTCGATCAAAAAGCGCATGTCGCGCAGGGGAGCTTTGTACTCAGGCATGGCGATGTCTCCGGCAGCAGATGGTTTCAACCTACTGCTGGCCAACGCCGCAAACAATCACTGTAGAACCGCTGAATACATCGCCATCACTCAACCGACAGCGCTTTCCATACGCACCGCGCCACGCCGGGTTTGCCCGGCCGCGACCACGCAGTTACGCCCGGCCCCCTTGGCGGTGTAGAGCGCCTGGTCGGCGGACTTGAGGACTTCTTCCGGGGTGCGTTGCTCGACCTGGCGCTCGGCCACGCCGATGCTGACCGTCACCGACACACTCGACGCGCCACTGCCTGCTCGGCGTTGGCGGCCTTGCTGGTCGTCATGGGGACGGTCCGGGTTGCGCAGCTTGATATCGTAGTTGGCGATGATCTCGCGGATCTCTTCCAAGTGCGGCATGCATTCATCCAAGGTCTTGCCGGCAAACACCACGGCGAACTCTTCACCGCCATACCGGTAGGCGCGCCCGCCGCCATTGACCTTCGACAGCTTGCTGGCGACCAGGCGCAGTACTTGGTCGCCGACGTCATGGCCGTGGGTGTCGTTAAAGCGTTTGAAGTGGTCGACGTCACTCATCGCCAGCACATAGTTGCGCCCCAACCGCTGCATGCGCTCGTTGAGGGCACGGCGGCCTGGCAAGCCGGTCAGCTCATCGCGAAAGGCCATTTGATAGGCCTCATGCGCCACGCCGGCCGCGATCATCAGCATCACTTGGCTGCACATGATGTTCAGGGTGAACGGCAGGATGAAGGTTTGCGGCAACATCCAGAACAACCCTAGCAAACCGACCAGTTGCGCGGCGTGCAAGGGCCGTGGCTGATACCAGTACTGCGCCGCCAGGGTGACAAAACCAATCAGGAACATCGGGTACGACAGCTGGATCAGGCTCATCCAACTGCCGTGCAAGAGCGGCCAGCGAATCTCCGCCAGCCAGTTCAACAAGGCCTGTGGAAAACTTTGCTCAAGCGCCAGGGCCACGCAGCCGACCGCGAAGAGCACCGCGCAGCGGGCCACGAAATCGCGGAACAGGTGGGTTTTTTCCTGCCACAACGCATAGATGCTGAACAGTAGCGGCAACAGCAGGCAACACAGGTGGAAAACCACCGCCGCATCTTCTCGCACGCGGCCGTTGTCGCGGTAGTAATCGGTCTGGGTATCCAGCAGGAAGTAGACGACGTACACCGTGATCATCAAAAACAGCTCACGCTGGCGCCGATACACCGCGCAATACGCACCACCGAGCAGCAACACCAAGGTTGGCAGTACGTTGAATAACGAAGTGAAGAATACGTTGAGGTCCTTCACGTACGCAGCCGAGAGCCCCGCCAATAGCAACAGCAGTGAGGGTAAAAAATGACTGAAACGTACAGCAGACGCGCGCGACAAGGGTAAAGCTCCGACCCACTTAAAAAGATGGCACAGTGCCTTCACTGCTCACAGTTAAGCACATTCAATGTGACCTGTATCACATTGCCATCACTGTAACGGCCGATCAGCCTAATCCCTGAGTGTCACGCTGCGGTTTTCCCCAAAGCCGCCGCTCCAGAAGGAGCGGCGGCTTTTTTGTGAACCAGCTGAGGCTTAGTAAGCCAGGCCGAAGTCTTCTTCTTTCATGTCCATCAGGTTGCTGGCGCCCGACAGCATGGTGGCCACGTGGGTGCGGGTACGCGGCAGGATGCGCTGGAAGTAGAAGCGCGCGGTCTGCAGTTTGGCGGTGTAGAACGCCTCTTCGCCGGTGCCGGCAGCCAATTTCTCGGCAGCCAGGCGCGCCATGTCGGCCCAGAAGTAAGCCAGGCACGCGTAGCCGGAATACATCAGGTAATCCACCGAGGCGGCACCGACTTCTTCACGGTCTTTCGTCGCGGCCATGCCGACCTTCATGGTCAACTCGCCCCACTCTTTGTTCAGTGCAGCCAGCGGTGCGACGAATTCCTTCACGGCTTCGTTGCCTTCGTTGGCCTGGCAGAACTTGTGCACGATCTTGGTGAAGCTCTTGAGCGCTTCGCCTTGAGTCATCAGCACTTTACGGCCGAGCAGGTCCAGCGCTTGTATGCCGGTGGTGCCTTCGTACAGCATCGAAATGCGGCTGTCGCGAACGTTCTGCTCCATGCCCCACTCGGCGATAAAGCCGTGGCCGCCGTAGATTTGCACGCCGTGGTTAGCGGACTCAAAACCGACTTCGGTCATGAACGCTTTGGCGATTGGGGTCATGAAGGCCAGCAGTGCGTCAGCCTGCTTCTTGGCTTCATCGTCGGTGCCGTACTTGACGATGTCCACTTGCTTGGCGGTGAAGTACACCATCGCACGGTTGCCTTCGGCGAAGGCTTTCATGGTCAGCAGCATGCGGCGCACGTCGGGGTGCACGATGATCGGGTCAGCGGCTTTTTCCGGCGCTTTCGGGCCAGTCAGGGAGCGCATTTGCAGACGATCGCGAGCATATTTCAGGCCGCCCTGGAAACCGATTTCAGCGTGGGCCAAGCCTTGCAGTGCGGTGCCCAGGCGAGCGGTGTTCATAAAGGTGAACATGCAGTTCAGGCCTTTGTTCGCCGGGCCGATCAGGAAACCGGTGGCCGCGTCGAAGTTCATCACGCAAGTGGCGTTACCGTGGATGCCCATCTTGTGCTCCAGGGAGCCACAGGTCACCGCGTTGCGCTCACCGATCGAGCCGTCTGCGTTCGGCAGGAATTTTGGCACGATAAACAGCGAAATACCTTTGGTGCCGGCCGGCGCGTCCGGCAGGCGGGCCAGCACGATGTGGACGATGTTATCGGCCATGTCGTGTTCGCCGGCCGAGATGAAGATCTTGGTGCCGGTGACTGTGTAGGAACCGTCCGCCTGAGGCTCGGCCTTGGTGCGCAGCATGCCCAGGTCGGTGCCACAGTGGGGCTCGGTCAAGCACATGGTGCCGGTCCATTCACCCGAGACCAGTTTGGTCAGGTAAGCGTGTTGCTGTTCCGGGGTGCCGTGCTCGGAGATAGTGTTCATCGCACCGTGGGACAGGCCCGGGTACATGCCCCATGACCAGTTGGCTTCACCGACCATTTCGCTGACGGCCAGGCCCAAGGATTCCGGCAGGCCTTGGCCACCGTGCTCCACGTCGTGGGCCAGGCTTGGCCAGCCGCCTTCAACGAATTGTTTGTAGGCTTCTTTGAAACCAGCAGGGGTCTTAACGCCTGACTCGCTCCAGGTGCAACCTTCGATGTCACCCACGCGGTTCAACGGTGCCAGCACTTGCTCACAGAACTTGGCGCCTTCTTCGAGAATGGCGTCAACCATGTCCGGAGTAGCGTCCTGGCAAGCCGGCAGGCTCTGATAGTGCGCTTCATAGCCGAGCAGTTCGTCACGAACGAAGCGAATATCACGCAAGGGGGCCTTGTAGTCAGGCATAGCGATAAACCTCTGCTGATGTATCTGGGATGAACAACCGCGTGGATGTGTTGTGGCGGTCAAACAGGTGTTTGAAACATACGTTTACGTCCTGGGGTTGTCAAGCACCGTCCAGATGCCATTTGTCATGACGCGGATCAACATCAGGCACGGCAACGCCTGCGGCGAGATGCCACGTCAAAAGGAGTTTAGAAATTCGAGAGCGCTAAGCAGGACAAATGTGGGAGCGGGCTTGCCTGCGATGCAGACGCCGCGGTGTATCAGGGGGACCGAGTGGATGCCATCGCAGCGATGCGCGACCCGACAAGCCAGCTCCCACAGACGAGCCGGCATACCTGGAGAGAGGGATTAAGCGTAAGTGTCGATCAAGGTGCCAAGCATTTCATCCGAAGCCTTGGCGACTTTGGCGCCCAGCTCCACTTGAAACTTGCCTTGGGCCATTTCGACCATGTTGCTCGCCGAGTTAGACGGCTGGGCACGGTCGTTGGCTTGCAGACGGTCGCTTTGTGCATCCGATGGCTGGGTGGTCGCGGCGCTGGCGATTTTGCCGGCGGCCTGGTCGACACGGCTCTGCCCGGCCTGAATAGTGCTCAGCCCCGAATAAAACGCGCTGCTTCCAGAGATTTCCATGGCGTAAACCTGCCTTTAGAGAATCGTGAAGTTGAATTGAAGCAGACATCCCGGCAAAACGCCCGTCAAAAACACTAATGGCATAATGCCTTAGCGATAGCCAAAATCAGTCAAGCAGGTCCAATTCCAAGTACTCGGCGACGGCTTCAGCGCTGGCCTGCTTAAGTTTCGGCACACGACCCAGGCACGGCGCAGGCAACCGTTCGGCCAGGGTGGCGAGGTTTTCTTCCAGACGAGAGGTCTTGGGGTCGATGATATTCGCCACCCAGCCCGCCAACGGCAAACCGTCCCGCGCAATGGCTTCGGCGGTGAGCAACGCATGGCTGATACAGCCCAGGCGCACGCCGACCACCAGGATCACCGGCAGCTGGAGCGCCATGGCCAAGTCCGACAGGTTGTCTTGATCGGCCAACGGCACGCGCCAGCCGCCCGCGCCTTCAATCAAGGTGAAGTCAGCCTGCCGCGCCAGAATCTGCTGCATGGGTTTGAGCAGCGATTGCACCGTCAAGGCCACGCCCGCTTCCCGCGCCGCCAAGTGCGGCGCAATGGCCGGCTCGAACGCCACCGGGTTGACCTCGGCATAGCTCAGCGGCAACGAACATTCAGCCAGCAGTGCCAAGGCGTCGCTGTTACGCAAACCTTTAGGCGTGACCTGGCAACCCGAAGCCACCGGTTTGCCGGCGGCAGTGCTTTTGCCCGCCAGCCTTGCGGCATGCAACAGGCCTGCCGCGATGGTGGTTTTGCCGACATCGGTGTCGGTGCCGGTGATGAAGTAAGCGGCGCTCATGAAGGTTTCTCCAGTACGGCGTACACCACTTGATACGTGGCGGGCAGGCCCTGGGCCTGACGGAACTGCTCGTAAGCGTCCACCAGTGCAACAATCCTCGCGCGGCCCGTCAACCCTCCTGGGCGACCGGGGTTGAGGTTATGCGCGCCCAATGCTTTGAGTTCGTGGGTCAGGCTGCGCACATCCGGGTAATGCAACACGTGGGGCTGGCGCTCCAGGCTCACCACCCGCAAGCCGCTGGCGGCGCACAGCTGTTGATACGACTCAAAGGTGCGGAAGCGATTAACGTGCACCAGGCCGTCCGCCGCGCGCCAGCTTTCACGCAATTCATTCAGGGTGCCCACGCACAGGCTCGCAAACGCCAACACCCCACCGGGCTGCAGCACGCGATAAGCCTCGCTGAGCACCGCGTCGAAATCCGCGCACCATTGCACCGCCAGGCTGGAGAAGATCAGCCCGCAACTCTCACCCTGCAACGGCAGGCGTTCGGCATCACCGGCGATGAAATGCTCGGCGCCACCCAAGGGTCGCGCATGGTTGAGCATGCCCTCGGCAATATCCAGCGCCACGCCGTGGCTGGCCGGTAACCGTTGGCCCAGTAAGCGGCTGAAAAACCCCGTGCCACACCCCAGGTCCAGCCAACGTTGCGGCGCGGTGGCCGCCGGCAAGCGCGCCAACAGCTCAGTGCCCACCGCGCGCTGCAACTCGGCCACGCTGTCGTAGCTGGCGGCGGCACGGGAAAAGGACGCCGCCACTTGGCGCTTGTCCGGCAAGCCGCCAGGCAGTGATGGGTGGGATAAATCAGTCATCAACGCACTCATGCAAAAAAGCCTGGATGGCCGCCGCTACACCGTGGGGGTCTTCCAGAAGAAAAGCGTGACCGGCCTGTTCAATCAGGCCGATTTCTACATCGGGGAGCAGCGCCAGCAAGTCGCTGGCGGCTTCGGCAGGCACCAGCCCGTCCATACCGGCGAATAGATGCAACTGCGGGCCGCGATAGGCTTGCAAGGCTTCGCGAGTATCCAGCTGGGCAAGCAGCTCAAGGCCACTCATCAACACGCTGGAAGGCGCACTCGGCGCACCACTGACCAACAAACGCGAGAGCCCGCGCGGGTCCTGCGAGCCCTTGGCACACAGCAGGCCAAAGCGTTTAAGGGTGACCTGGGAATCGGCCTGGCAACCGGCGAGAAACGCATCGAACGTCTCGGCCGGCATGGCGCTGGGCCAACCGGCATGGGCAACAAAACATGGGTTGCTCGCCAGCGTCAGCAGGCCGCAGCAACGCTCGCCGCGCCGTGCCGCCAGTTCTGACGCGAGCATGCCGCCCAAGGACCATCCACCCAGCCAGGCGTTGTCCGGCAGTGTGGCGTCGAGCTCATCGAGCCATTCATTCAAGTCACTGGAATCCAGCGCCGGCAACGGTTCGATCTGCACCTGCAAGTGCTCGTCGAGGCCGCGCAAGGCGGCGGCCAACGGCTCCAGCGGCGACACGCCGAGGCCCCAGCCGGGCAGTAATATCAGTCGATCACGCATGGTCGGGCTCCGTGGCGCCTAACAAGCGAAAACACGCTTCCAATGCGTTTAACAGTAGCTGCACCTGCGCCTCGCTGTGGGCCGCCGTCAATGTCACGCGCAAACGCGCGCTACCGGCAGGCACAGTGGGCGGGCGAATCGCAGTAACCATCAGGCCGCGCTCGCGCAGCATCTGCGACAGGCGTACGGCCTTGGCACTGTCGCCGATCAAGATCGGCTGGATCGGCGTAAAGCTGTCCATCAAGCCCAGGCCGAGCTGCTCGGCGCCCTCGCGGAACTGGCGGATCAGGCCATTGAGGTGCTCGCGTCGCCAATGCTCGGTGCGCAGCAGTTCCAGGCTTTTCAAGGTGGCGCAGGCCAGCGCCGGCGGTTGGCTGGTGGTGTAGATGTAGGGCCGGGCGAATTGGATCAGGCTTTCGATCAGCTCTTCACTGCCCGCTACAAAGGCACCGGCAGTGCCGAACGCTTTGCCCAGGGTGCCGACCAGCACCGGCACATCTTCCTGGCTTAAGCCGAAATGCTCGACAATCCCAGCGCCAGTGGCACCCAACGGGCCGAAGCCATGGGCGTCATCCACCATCAACCATGCACCTTTGGCGCGGGCTTCACGGGCCAGCGCGGGCAGGTCGGCCAGGTCGCCGTCCATGCTGAATACGCCGTCGGTGACCACCAGCGTATTGCCGGTGGCCTTCTCCAAGCGCTTGGCCAGGCTGGCGGCGTCGTTATGCAGGTAGCGGTTGAACCGCGCACCGGAGAGCAAACCGGCATCCAGCAACGAGGCATGGTTGAGACGGTCTTCCAGCACCGTATCACCCTGCCCCACCAGCGCCGTGACGGCGCCGAGGTTAGCCATATAGCCGGTGGTAAACAGCAGCGCGCGCGGGCGGCCGGTCAGGTCGGCGAGGGCCTCTTCCAGTTCATGGTGCGGCGTGGAATGCCCGACCACCAAGTGCGACGCGCCACCGCCCACGCCCCAACGCGACGCACCGGCACGCCAGGCTTCGATCACCTGCGGGTGATTGGCCAGGCCCAGGTAATCGTTGTTGCAGAACGCCAACAGCGGGTGGCCGTCCACCACCACTTGCGGGCCCTGAGGGCTTTGGAGCAAGGGCCGTTGGCGATAAAGGTGTTCGGCACGGCGGGCAGCGAGACGCGCGGCGAGATCAAAAGACATGCAGGCCTCGGTAGATCAGGTTGAACTCAATCCAATGTGGGTCGGTGTCAAACCACGGCGTTATAAAACTGCTCGCTGCTTTTCTGCTCAAGGCCTCGGTAGATCAGGTTGAACTCAATCCAATGTGGGTCGGTGTCAAACCACGGCGTTATAAAACTGCTCGCTGCTTTTCTGCTCCACCAACGCCTGCTCGATCGCCGCCTGATGCACTTCATCGGCGTGCTCTTCACGGGCTTCCGGCAAGATCCCCAGGCGCGCGAACAGTTGCATGTCCTTGTCAGCCTGCGGGTTGGCGGTGGTCAGCAGTTTGTCGCCGTAGAAAATCGAGTTGGCACCGGCAAAGAACGCCAGGGCCTGCATCTGCTCGTTCATGGCTTCACGGCCGGCCGACAGGCGCACGTGCGATTGCGGCATCAGGATGCGCGCCACGGCGAGCATGCGGATGAAGTCGAACGGGTCGATGTCTTCGGCGTTTTCCAGCGGCGTACCGACCACCTTCACCAACATGTTGATCGGCACCGACTCCGGATGCTCCGGCAGGTTGGCCAGTTGGATCAGCAGGTTGGCGCGGTCGTCGAGGGACTCGCCCATGCCGAGGATGCCGCCCGAGCAGATTTTCATGCCCGAATCACGCACGTAGGCCAGGGTTTGCAGGCGCTCGCCGTAGGTGCGGGTGGTGATGATCGAACCGTAGAACTCAGGCGAGGTGTCGAGGTTGTGGTTGTAATAGTCGAGGCCGGCCTGGGCCAGGGCTTCGGTCTGGTCCTGGTCGAGGCGCCCGAGGGTCATGCAGGTTTCCAGGCCCATGGCCTTCACGCCTTTGACCATCTCAAGCACGTACGGCATGTCTTTGGCCGACGGGTGCTTCCACGCGGCACCCATGCAGAAGCGGGTCGAACCGATGGCCTTGGCGCGGGCGGCCTCTTCGAGGACCTTCTGCACTTCCATCAGCTTTTCTTTTTCCAGGCCAGTGTTGTAGTGGCCCGACTGCGGACAATATTTGCAATCTTCTGGGCAGGCGCCGGTTTTGATCGACAACAACGTCGACACCTGCACGCGGTTGGCGTCGAAATGCGCGCGGTGCACGGTCTGCGCCTGGAACAACAGGTCATTGAAGGGCTGCACAAACAGCGCTTTGACTTCGGCTAAGGACCAATCGTGACGCAGGGTGGCAGTGGTGCTGGCGCTCATGGGCGATTCCTTGATTATGCTTGGGCTTTCGCTGCGGGAAGGGCAATACCCACAGTCACGACACGGATGCTCGGCATATTTAAGGAAGATTCATGCACTGTCAACCTAGATACAAACGCGAGGTTTACATCTGGCTAAAAAACAACCAGATGTGTTTAATTTGCGATGAGCCCACAGAATCGGCCGATTGTGTCTGCAACGTCTGCGAAACCGAGCTGCCGTGGTTACTGGAACACTGCGAGGTGTGCGCCCTGCCGTTGCCGATGGACGGTCTGATCTGCGGCCAATGCCAGAAACAACCACCGGCCTTTAAACAGGTGGTCGCGCCCTGGACCTACAGTTTTCCGGTCGACACCCTTATCAGCCGCTTCAAGCATCAGTCGCGCTGGCCACTCGGCCACCTGCTCGCGCGCCTGCTGGGGCAGCACCTGCAACACCGGTTCGACAACGCTGAACTCAGCCTCCCCGACTGCCTGCTGCCGGTGCCCATGGCGCGTAAACGTCTGCGCCAGCGCGGCTTCAACCAGGCGCTGATGCTGACCCGCTGGCTCAGTGAACACCTGGCTATTGCACACGATGAACATCTGTTGTTACGCCCCCATGAAACCGTTGCGCAACAAGCCCTCGACGCCAAGACGCGCAAACGCAACTTGCTCGCCGCGTTTGCATTGGCACCCGACGCCCAGGTGCAGGGCCGTCACCTCGCGCTGGTCGACGACGTACTCACCACCGGCGCCACCGCCCACAGCCTGGCACGGCTGTTGATGGAGGCCGGTGCGCGTCAGGTCGACGTGTACTGCCTGGCACGCACACCCAAACCGGGTACATGACTTGACTCGCGTGCGCCACACCTGCAACGTCGGCTGACCTTATCTAAGCGTATCCACATGTCTCTGCCGACGTCCCTCAGCCAACACATCATCCGCCGCCCCCAGCGCATTGCCTTGCTGGCGCACATCGCCGAGCAAGGCTCAATCACCCGCGCAGCCAAAAGCGCCGGCTTGAGTTACAAGGCCGCCTGGGACGCTATCGATGAACTGAACAATATGGCGCAAACACCACTGGTGGAACGCAGCGTTGGCGGCAAAGGCGGCGGCGGTGCCAAGCTCACGGCCGAAGGTGAGCGCGTGCTGCGCCTTTATCAGCGCCTGCAAGTGCTGCAGGCCGAGGTGCTCGGCTCCGACGAAGCGGCCAGCGACTTCAACCTGCTGGGCCGCTTGATGCTGCGCACCAGCGCGCGCAACCAATTGCACGGCCAGGTCATCGGCATCGACAGCCATGGCCGCAATGACCTTATCCGCCTGCAGTTATCGGGCGGCTTGAGCTTGAGTGCGCAAATCACCCACGACAGCACGCAACGCCTGGAACTTGAGACCGGCGTGGAAGTGGTCGCCTTGATCAAGGCCGGTTGGCTGGAACTGCTCGCAATGGATCAGGCTGCAACACCTGGACACAATTGCATGGGCGGTGTGATCGAGACGATTTTCGACGCCGATGATGGCCCCAGCGAGGTGCGCATCACGCTACCCAACGGCCAGGTTTTATGCGCCCTGGCGCAGCCTGCGGCGCTCAAGGCATTAAAGGCCGCCAAGGGCCAGCCGATCCAGGTGCAATTCGCCCCGAGCAATGTGCTGCTCGGCACGCCGGTGTAGCGGGCGAGTCTCTTCAAACTGCAACAATTTCGTCACGAGTGCTCCTTAAGGTATCTGCAAAAACCGCAGGGAGCCTGAGATGAGCCTATTAGAAGAAAACCAAGCCACCGACCTGGAACAAATCGTCGGCCTCACCCGCCGTCGTTTTATCGGGGCCGGCGCCCTGTGCGGTGCCGCGATGTTCCTCGGCGGCAACCTGCTGACCCGTAGCGCCCTCGCCGTGAATGCCGCCAGCGCCAGCCCCCTGCTGGGGTTCACCAGCATCGCCGCCGCCACCAGCGACGCCATCACCTTGCCGCCGGGCTACAGCGCCTCGGTGCTGATCAGCTGGGGCCAGCCGCTGCACAAAAGTGCCCCGGCGTTCGACCCGTCCGGCAACGGCACAGCCAAGGCCCAGGAGCAGCAGTTCGGCGACAACAATGACGGCATGAGCCTGTTCGCCTTCCCCGGCGACGACAACCGCGCGCTGATGGCGATCAACAACGAATACACCAATTACCGTTACCTCTTTGCCCATGGCGGCGCGCCGCAATCGGCCGAAGACGTGCGCAAGGCTCAGGCCAGCGAAGGCGTGTCGGTGATCGAGGTGCGGCGCAAAGGTGACACCTGGCAGTTCGTTCAGGACTCACGCTACAACCGGCGCATTCACGGCAACTCGCCGATTCGCCTGAGCGGCCCGGCGGCCGGCCACGAGTGGTTGAAAACCAGCGCCGACAAGTCCGGCAAGAAAGCCCTCGGCACCTTCCAAAACTGCGCCAACGGCAAGACCCCGTGGGGCACTTACCTGACGTGCGAAGAGAACTTCACCGACTGCTTTGGCAGCAGCAACCCACAGCAAACCTTCGACGCCGGGCAAAAGCGCTACGGCGCGGTGGCGGCCAGCAAAGACATCAACTGGCATCAACACGACCCACGTTTTGACTTGGCCAAAAACCCCAACGAGCTCAACCGTCATGGCTGGGTGGTAGAGATCGACCCGTTCGACCCACAATCCACCCCGGCCAAACGCACCGCCCTGGGCCGCTTCAAGCACGAGAACGCCGCCTTGGCTGAAACCCGCGACGGTCGCGCCGTGGTGTACATGGGCGACGACGAGCGCGGTGAGTTCATCTACAAGTTCGTCAGCCGTGACAAGATCAACCACAAAAACCCCAAGGCCAACAAAGACCTGCTCGACCACGGCACCTTGTACGTGGCGATTTTCGACGCAGGCGACGGCAACGCCGACCACCCCAAGGGCAGCGGCCAATGGGTTGAGCTCACCCATGGCAAAAATGGCATCGACGCCAGCAGTGGTTTCGCCAGCCAGGCCGAAGTGCTGATCCACGCGCGGCTGGCCGCCAGTGTGGTCAAAGCCACGCGCATGGACCGCCCGGAATGGATCGTGGTCAGCCCCACCGACGGCCAGGTCTACTGCACCCTGACCAACAACGCCAAGCGCGGCGAAGACGGCCAGCCGGTGGGCGGGCCTAACCCACGCGAGAAAAACGTCTACGGCCAGATCCTACGTTGGAAGGCCAACGCCTCCGACCACGGCGCGCCAGACTTTACCTGGGACCTGTTTGTGGTGGCCGGCAACCCCGGCGTGCATGCCGGTACGCCGAAGGGCGGCTCGTCCAACATCAACCCGCAGAACATGTTCAACAGCCCCGACGGCCTGGGTTTCGACAAGGCCGGGCGCCTGTGGATTCTCACCGACGGCGACTACAGCAACGCGGGCGACTTCGCCGGCATGGGCAATAACCAGATGCTGTGTGCTGACCCGAGCACCGGGGAAATCCGCCGGTTCATGGTCGGGCCAGTGGCGTGTGAGGTGACAGGCATCAGCTTTTCGCCGGATCAGAAGACGCTGTTTGTGGGGATTCAACACCCGGGCGAAACCGGCGGTTCGACCTGGCCGGAGCATTTGCCCAATGGCAAGCCGCGCTCGTCGGTGATGGCGATTCGGCGGGATGACGGCGGGATTGTAGGCGCCTGATAGACAGCCATCGCGGGCAAGCCCGCTCCCACAGGGGATTGCATTCCAAGTGTGGGAGCGGGCTTGCCCGCGAACTAACAGTCACCACCTATCCCAGCCTTGGTGCGTTACCATTCGGCGGGATGACGGCGGGATTGTAGGCGCCTGATAGACAGCCATCGCGGGCAAGCCCGCTCCCACAGGGGATTGCATTCCAAGTGTGGGAGCGGGCTTGCCCGCGAACTAACAGTCACCACCTATCCCAGCCTTGGTGCGTTACCATACCGAGCCGGACGCGGCGACCTGCTGCGCGCAGGAGTTCGCATGGCCCATCCGTTTGAAACACTCACCCCCGACCTGGTGCTCGACGCCGTCGAAAGCATCGGTTTCCTCAGCGATGCTCGCATTCTGGCGCTTAACAGCTACGAAAACCGCGTCTACCAGGTGGGCATCGAAGACTCCGAACCGCTGATCGCCAAGTTCTACCGGCCGCAGCGCTGGACCAACGAAGCGATCCTTGAAGAACACCGCTTCACCTTCGAACTGGCCGAGTGCGAAGTGCCGGTGGTCGCGCCGATGATCCACAACGGCGAAAGCCTGTTCGAACACGCCGGTTTCCGCTTCACCCTGTTCCCCCGCCGTGGCGGCCGTGCGCCAGAGCCGGGTAATCTCGATCAGCTCTATCGCCTGGGGCAATTGCTCGGCCGTTTGCACGCGGTGGGTTCCACCCGCCCGTTCGAACACCGCGAAGCCTTGGGGGTGAAGAACTTCGGTCACGACTCCCTCACCACCTTGCTCGAAGGCAACTTCATTCCCAAGAGCCTGCTGCCGGCCTACGAGTCCGTGGCCCGCGACCTGCTCAAGCGGGTGGAAGAGGTGTACAAGGCCACGCCGCACAAGAACATCCGCATGCACGGCGATTGCCACCCCGGCAACATGATGTGCCGCGACGAGATGTTCCATATCGTCGACCTGGATGACTGCCGCATGGGCCCGGCCGTGCAGGATCTGTGGATGATGCTTGCTGGCGACCGTCAGGAATGCCTCGGCCAGCTGTCGGAATTGATGGACGGTTATCAGGAGTTCCACGACTTCGACCCACGCGAACTGGCATTGATCGAGCCCCTGCGCGCCTTGCGCCTGATGCACTACAGCGCCTGGCTGGCACGGCGCTGGGATGACCCGGCGTTCCCGCACAGCTTCCCGTGGTTTGGCAGCGAGCGCTATTGGGGTGATCAGGTGTTGGCGTTGCGCGAGCAGTTGTCGGCGCTGAATGAAGAACCGCTGAAACTGTTCTGACACTGCCGCTACTCCTTGTGGGAGCTGGCTTGTCGGATCGCCGCACCGCTGCGATGCAGCCACATCGGTGTATCAGTCACACTGAGGTGATGCCATCGCAGGCAAGCCAGCGCCCACAGAAAAGCATCACCCATCGACTGACAAAAATCCTTACAATTGCGCCTTTGTTAGCTGCCTAAGCAAGGATTCTGCAATGCAAGCCGCCAACCCTCGCAAAGGGTACATCCTGGGCCTGAGCGCCTATATCATCTGGGGCCTGTTCCCGATTTACTTCAAAGCCATCGCCAGCGTTCCTGCCGCCGAAATCATCGTGCACCGCGTGTTGTGGTCGGCGCTGTTCGGCGGTTTGTTGCTGATGGTGTGGAAACACCCGGGCTGGTTCCGCGAACTGCGCGACAACCCCAAGCGCCTGGCGATCCTGGCACTCAGCGGTTCGTTGATTGCGGCTAACTGGCTGACCTATGTGTGGTCGGTGAACAGTGGGCGCATGCTCGAAGCCAGCCTGGGTTACTACATCAACCCGCTGGTAAATGTGCTGCTGGGCATGCTGATCCTTGGCGAACGCCTGCGCCGCTTGCAGTGGATGGCGGTCGGGCTGGCTGCAGTGGGCGTGATGCAGCAGGTGTGGCAGGTCGGCAGTTTGCCGTGGGTGTCGCTGGTGCTGGCGCTGACGTTCGGCTTCTACGGCTTGATCCGCAAGCAGGCGCCGGTCAAGGCGCTGCCGGGGCTGGTGGTAGAAACCTGGATGCTGGTGCCAATCGCCGTAGCGTGGTTGCTGTTCAACCCGTCGGCGCACAGTGCACAGCTTGAATTCTGGAGCACGTCCGAAGCCTGGTGGCTGGTGGCCGCAGGCCCGGTGACGCTGATCCCGCTGGTGTGCTTCAACGCGGCTGCGCGGCATTTGCCCTACACCGCGCTGGGCTTCTTGCAGTATGTGGCGCCGACCCTGGTGCTGCTTGAAGCGGTGCTGTTGTTCGGCGAGCACTTGGCAACGAGCACCCTGATTGCCTTCGCGTTTATCTGGGCCGGCTTGGTGGTCTACAGCCTGGATGCGTGGCTGACCCTGCGTAAACGCTGATCAAATAACATACAAACCTCTGCAAGCCACAACGGGCGTGGCTTGCAGGCATCCACCCCAAGGTTATCCACAACCTGATCCCCGCCATTTGTGCACAAGCCGTTGAAACTGATCGTTTTTTGCTCAACGGTGGAAGAGGCCCGGCCGGTGTGGCATAGCGCCGGGTCTCTACAGGTTATCCACAGGCCCATGCAAGATTTCCATGCATAACCCTGTAGGCAATTACTCTTCGCTGCGCAGTTCCACCATCAAGTCATCCGCCAAGGTTTCCAGCGACGCCTGCAATGTCTCAAGCGACAGCGACGACGGCACCTGCAACAGCGCCTCGGCATTGAACAACGGATCACCGCTCATGGGCGCCGGGCGCACGTCGGTGCTTAGCCGCTCCAGGTTGACGCCCTGCTTGCTCAACAGCGCCGTGATCTCACGCACGATGCCCGACCGATCATTGCCCACCAGCGTCATCAGGATCGCCTTTGCAGCCGACGCCTGGCCGGTGCTGCCCTCGCCCACCAGTACGCGAATGCCATGTGTGGATAAGTCCTCCAGCGCATTCACCAGATCCTGACGGCTTTCTGTCGGCACGCTGACCCGCAGGATCCCGGCAAATTGCCCGGCTATGTGCGCCATACGGCTTTCCAGCCAGTTGCCGCCGTGGGCAGCAATGTTCTGCGCGATGCGTTCAACCAGCCCGGGTTTGTCGGCGGCGATAATAGTGAGTACAAGATGGTCCATGGCGAAGCCCTCTGAATTCAATCTACAAGGTGGACTCGTGAGCCCTCGAAAACAAATCGTGTACCATTTTTATATTTATCTGGAACAATCGAATAGTTTTTTGAGAACATCCGGTACTCCGCTGTGACCGTACGACCAAAGTGGGTCGCTAAACGACGTATTTAGTCTAATTTTCACAACCGCAAGTCATCATGTAGTATGCCCAACCGTGCACTACATAATGAAAATCTGAAAAAGCGCATAAGCTCCGCAGAGTGAGGCAAGCAATGACTGAACACGTTTAGTCTAATTTTCACAACCGCAAGTCATCATGTAGTATGCCCAACCGTGCACTACATAATGAAAATCTGAAAAAGCGCATAAGCTCCGCAGAGTGAGGCAAGCAATGACTGAACACGTTCAAGTCGGTGGCCTGCAGGTCGCCAAAGTCCTGTTCGACTTCGTGAACAACGAAGCCATTCCCGGCACCGGCATTACTGCCGACCAGTTCTGGGCCGGCGCCGACAAGGTCATCCACGACCTGGCACCGAAGAACAAAGCCCTACTCGCCAAACGCGACGATTTCCAAGCGCGAATCGACACCTGGCACCAGACGCATGCCGGCCAGGCCCACGACCCGGTGGCCTACAAAGCCTTCTTGCAAGACATCGGATACCTGCTGCCAGAAGCCGCAGACTTCCAGGCCTCGACCCAAAACGTCGATGACGAAATTGCCCGCATGGCCGGCCCTCAGCTGGTGGTGCCGGTGATGAATGCCCGTTTCGCCCTCAACGCCTCCAACGCGCGTTGGGGCTCGCTGTATGACGCGCTGTATGGCACCGACGCCATCAGCGAAGCCGGCGGCGCCGAGAAGGGCAAGGGTTACAACAAGGTCCGTGGCGACAAGGTCATCGCCTTCGCCCGTGCGTTCCTCGACGAAGCGGCGCCGCTCACGGCGGGCAGCCACGTCGATTCCACCGGCTACAAGATCGTTGATGGCAAGCTGATCGTGAGCCTTAAAGGCGGCAGCAACAGCGGCCTGCGCGACGATGCCCAGTTGATCGGTTTCCAAGGCCCAGCGGCCGAGCCGATTGCAATCCTGCTGAAACACAACGGCCTGCACTTCGAGATCCAGATTGACGCCAGCACCCCGGTCGGCCAGACCGACGCCGCCGGCGTCAAAGACGTGCTGATGGAAGCTGCGCTGACCACCATCATGGACTGCGAAGACTCCGTCGCCGCCGTCGATGCCGACGACAAAGTGGTGATCTACCGCAACTGGCTCGGCCTGATGAAGGGCGACCTGGCCGAAGAAGTGGCCAAGGGCGGCAAGACCTTCACCCGCACCATGAACCCCGACCGCGTCTACACCGGCGTGGACGGCCAGGACGTGACCCTGCACGGCCGTTCGCTGCTGTTCGTGCGCAACGTTGGCCACCTGATGACCATCGATGCGATCCTCGACAAAGACGGCAACGAAGTGCCTGAGGGCATTCTCGACGGCCTGCTCACCAGCCTGGCGGCGATCCACAGCCTCAATGGCAACAGCAGCCGCAAGAACAGCCGCACCGGTTCGGTGTACATCGTCAAACCGAAAATGCACGGCCCCGAAGAAGCGGCGTTCACCAACGAGCTGTTCGGCCGCATCGAAGAAGTGCTGAACCTGCCGCGCAACACCCTCAAAGTCGGGATCATGGACGAGGAGCGCCGTACCACGGTCAACCTCAAGGCCTGCATCAAGGCGGCCAGCGAGCGCGTGGTGTTTATCAACACCGGTTTCCTCGACCGTACCGGCGACGAGATCCACACCTCCATGGAAGCCGGCGCGATGGTGCGCAAAGCGGCCATGAAAGCCGAGAAATGGATCGGCGCCTACGAAAACTGGAACGTTGATATCGGCCTGAGCACCGGCCTGCAAGGGCGTGCGCAGATCGGTAAAGGCATGTGGGCGATGCCCGACCTGATGGCGGCGATGCTCGAACAGAAAATCGCTCACCCACTGGCTGGCGCCAACACCGCGTGGGTCCCATCGCCGACGGCGGCAGCGCTGCACGCATTGCACTACCACAAGGTCGATGTGTTCGCGCGTCAGGCCGAACTGGCCACGCGCGAGCGTGCGTCGGTGGACGACATCCTGACGATTCCTCTGGCCAGCAACACCGATTGGTCCGACGAAGAAATCCGCAACGAACTGGACAACAACGCCCAAGGCATCCTCGGTTATGTGGTGCGCTGGATCGACCAAGGCGTAGGCTGTTCGAAAGTGCCGGACATCAACGACGTCGGCCTGATGGAAGACCGCGCTACCCTGCGCATCTCCAGCCAGCACATCGCCAACTGGTTGCGCCACGGCATCGTCAACGAAGCCCAGGTGATGGAAAGCCTCAAGCGCATGGCGCCGGTGGTAGACCGTCAGAACGCCGGGGATGCGCTGTATCGCCCGCTGGCACCGGATTTCGACAGCAACATCGCGTTCCAGGCGGCGGTGGAGTTGGTGATTGAAGGGACTAAGCAGCCTAACGGTTACACCGAGCCGGTGTTGCACCGCAGGCGTCGTGAGTTCAAGGCTAAAAACGGCCTGTAAAAGAAAAGGCCCTGATCGCGAGATCAGGGCCTTTTTTACTAAGTTGTGTAGCGATTGGACTGGCGCTTTCGCGAGCACAGCCAAAAAATCAGGAAGCCATGCCCAACTCGCGCTTGACCATCTTCGCCAGCTTGCATACTGGCGCTTTCGCGAGCACAGCCAAAAAATCAGGAAGCCATGCCCAACTCGCGCTTGACCATCTTCGCCAGCTTCACGCTATCAATCGGCTTGAGCAAAAAGTCCACCACGCTCAAATGCATTGCATCAATCACATCCGGCGCTTCGGCGTCCCCCGACATGATGATGATCGGCAACGCCGCGCGCTCGGAACTGCGCACTTTCTCGATCAATTTAAGCCCGTTGCTGGGCTCCATGCGCAGATCGGTAATCAACAGGCCAATGGAACTGCTGGATTCCAACAAATCCCACGCCGACTCACCACTGTCGGCGGTCATGCAGCGAATGCCGTCCAGGCCCAGGATCTCCGCCAGTAGTTCGCGCGCGTCCTTGTCATCATCAACAATCAACACGCGTTGTGGCGGTAGATCGGGCTCCAGCATCACGGCGCTCAGCGCCTCGCGCTCGGCATCACTCAAAATATCGTGGTCGGACATACGTTTCTCAGCAGTTCTCATCAATCTCGCAGCACACTCGTCAGACATCTGCGGAAGTGCGAACAATGTGCACTTCGTCGGAAAGTTTGCCTAGTGGGCGTTCTACGGGGTTTGGACGATAGTCGTGTAAGGTTTTTCCCTATTCGTGAATGGATTTACCGCTACCTAGACTTACGTCCAATGGGCACCCAGGGCACGGGGGCCGACCATAAAGAACGATAACGACAAGAAACTGCGGTCACTGTTATGAGTAAAGCTGATGCTTTCACGCAGGCGGGAAAAACTGCCGTGTTGCAGAACATCCACGGCACCCTGCAATTCCTGCAACGCTTTCCCCCGTTCAACCAGATGGAAAACGCGCACCTGGCGTTTCTGGTCGAACAGTGCCAATTGCGCTTCTACGGCCAAGGCGACAGCATCCTCACGCCGTCGGGCGGGCCGGTGGAGCACTTTTACATCGTCAAGCAGGGCCGAGTCGTCGGCGAACGCCCGCTGCTGAATCAAGATGCGACCGAAACCACCTTCGAAATCGCCACCGGCGAGTGTTTCCCCCTCGCCGCACTGCTGGGCGAACGCGCCACCCGCACTGAGCACAAAGCCGCCGAAGACACCTTCTGCCTGCAACTGAACAAGCCGGCGTTTATAAAGCTGTTCGCGCTTTCGAGCCCGTTTCGCGACTTTGCCCTGCGCGGCGTCAGCAGCCTGTTAGACCAAGTGAACCAACAGGTGCAGCAAAAAGCCGTGGAAACCCTCGGCACCCAATACTCATTGAACACGCGCCTGGGCGAATTGGCCATGCGCCATCCGGTCACGTGCAGCCCGAACACGCCGCTGCGCGAGGCGGTGACGCTGATGCATGAGCAGCAGGTGGGCAGCATCGTGATCGTCGACGAACACAAGGCGCCTCTGGGGATTTTCACCCTGCGCGACCTGCGCCAAGTGGTGGCCGACGGCACCAGTGACTTCAATCAGGCCATCGCAGGCCATATGACCCAGGCGCCGTTCTATTTGAGCCCGGACCACAGCGCCTTTGACGCCGCCATTGCCATGACCGAGCGGCACATCGCCCATGTGTGCCTGGTGAAATACCAGCGCCTGTGCGGCGTGGTGTCTGAGCGCGACCTGTTTTCCCTGCAGCGGGTGGACCTGGTGCACCTGGCCCGCACCATCCGCAACGCGCCACGGGTGGAACACCTGGTGGCGATTCGCGGTGAAATCGGCCAACTGGTGGAACGCATGCTGGCCCATGGCGCGTCCTCCACCCAGATCACCCACATTATTACCCTGCTCAACGATCACACCGTGTGCCGGGTGATCGAGCTGACGTTGGCCGACAAAGGCGACCCCGGCGTGCCATTCAGTTGGTTATGTTTCGGCAGCGAAGGCCGCCGCGAGCAAACGCTGTTTACCGACCAGGACAACGGCATCCTGTTCGACGCCAAGGACGCCGCCGAAGCCGACGAGATTCGCGGCCGTTTGTTGCCCCTGGCGCAGCAAATCAACCAGAGCCTGGCGTTGTGCGGCTTCAGTTTGTGCAAGGGCAATATCATGGCCGGCAACCCCGAGCTGTGCTTGTCGCGGGCCGAATGGGCGCGGCGCTTCGGGGCATTTATCCGTGAGGCGACGCCGGAGAACCTGCTGGGGTCGAGCATCTATTTCGATTTGCGCGTGGTGTGGGGCGATGAACAGGGTTGCGAGCAATTGCGCCAGGGCATTCTCGATCAGGTCGCGGATAACCGGCTGTTCCAACGCATGCTGGCCGAGAACGCCTTGCGCCAGCGCCCGCCGGTGGGTCGCTTCCGGGACTTTGTGCTGACACGCAAAGGCGGCGAAAAAGCCACCCTCGACCTCAAGGTGCAGGGCCTCACACCCTTTGTGGATGGCGCGCGCCTGCTGGCCCTGGCCAACGGCATCCACGCCAACAACACCCTGGAGCGCCTGCGCCAGTTGGTGGATAAAGAGGTCATTGAGCCCTTGGACGGCGCCGCATACGAAGAGGCCTACCACTTCATCCAGCAAACCCGCATGCAGCAGCACCAGTTACAAACCCGCGAGAACCAGCCGTACTCCAACCGAGTCGACCCCGACAGCCTCAACCACCTGGACCGGCGCATCCTGCGTGAATCCCTGCGCCAGGCCCAGCGCCTGCAAAGCAGCCTGACCTTTCGGTATCAGCTGTGAGCTTGTTCGACTGGCTGCGTACGAAAAAGCCTGGCCTCGACGCGGTCCAACAGCGGCGCCTGGAGCAATTGCCCAAACCCGCAGTGCTGGGCGACAACGCCTTACGCAGCCAGCGTTGGGTAGTGGTCGACCTGGAAACCAGCGGCCTGAACCTCAACCGTGACCAGGTGTTGTCCATCGGCGCCGTAGTGATTGAGGACGGCGCCGTGGATTTCTCGCAAATGTTCGAGCGCACCCTGCACCGAGCCGAAACAAAACTCAGCCCCAGCGTGCTGATCCACGGCCTCGGCCCCAGCGCCATCGCCGCCGGCAGCGACCCGGTCGAGGCGCTGCTGGATTTCCTGGCGTTTGTTGGCGACAGCCCACTGCTGGCTTTCCACGCGCCGTTCGATCAACACATGCTGTGCCGGGCACTCAAGGACAGCCTGGGTTATCGCCTCGCCCATGTTTTTTTGGACGTTGCCGACATCGCCCCGCTCCTCTGCCCCGAAGCGAATATCCGTGAAGCCGGGCTGGACGACTGGATCAGCCACTTCAAGCTGCAGGTGGGTGAGCGCCATCACGCCAGCGCCGATGCCCTGGCCACGGCGGAGTTGATGCTCATCCTGTTTAGTCGTGCGCGCCAGCAGCACATCGACTCCCCGCAAGCGCTTCAGGAACGCTTGAGCCAATGGAAACGGCGACGGCGTGGGAATGATCGCCCGACAGACGCCAATTGCGCCCACTGCCTGCCTCTGACACAATCGCGAATAATTCTCGTTAGTTTAAACCTCTCTTTTATTCGGTGATGCCTTGTCGTCGGTCCAAAACCCACACAGTGAGCTTGTTGGCGCGTTGTACCGCGACCATCGTGGCTGGCTGTTGGCGTGGTTGCGCCGCAACGTGGCCTGCCCGAGCCGCGCCGAAGACCTCAGCCAAGACACCTTCATGCGTCTGCTGGGCCGTGAAGAGCTGCGCGAACCCCGCGAGCCACGCGCGTTTCTGGTGGCGATCGCCAAAGGGTTGTTGTTCGACTACTTCCGGCGCGCAGCCCTCGAACAGGCCTACCTCACCGAATTAATGCTGATCCCGGAAAGCGAACACCCTTCACCGGAAGAACAGCACCTGATCCTCGAAGACCTCAAGGCCATCGACCGCCTGCTCGGCAAGCTGTCGAGCAAGGCCCGCGCCGCCTTCCTCTACAACCGCCTCGATGGCCTGGGCCACGCCGAAATCGCCCAGCGCCTCGGCGTTTCAGTGCCGCGCGTGCGCCAATACCTGGCCCAGGGCATTCGCCAGTGCTACATCGCGCTGTATGGCGAGCCGTTGTGACCGCGATCAGTTCCAAACCGGTCTCGGCCCGTGTGCTGGATGCTGCGATTGCCTGGCAACTGTCCCTCGACTCGGGCGATGGCAGCGTTGTGGAACAGGAAGAATTCGCCAAATGGCTGGCCAGCAATGACGAACATGCACGCGCCTGGCGCCAGTTGGGCATGCTCGACCAGCGTTTCAGCGCGGCCGCAGGCCCGGCGCGGGCGGCGTTGTTGCAGTCACGCGAGGGCATTCGCCAGCGCGTGCGCAAGCTTGGGAGCGGCTTGGCGAGTATCGCGTTGGTGTGCGGCCTGGCGTTGTTTGCCGGCGAGCGTTACGTGCCGATCCACTACTGGCTGGCCGACCAACGCACCGCCACGGGCGAGCAGCGCACGCTGAAACTGACGGACGGCACGCTGATCAACCTCAACACCCACAGCGCCATCGACGTGCGCTTTGATGAAAAACGCCGGCTGATCGTGCTGCAGGAAGGCGAAATCCTTGTCGAAACCGGCCACAACGATGCCCGCCCGTTCTATGTCCAAACCCGCGACGGCAGCCTGCGGGCCCTGGGCACGCGGTTCATCGTAAAACGCGAAGACGACGCCACACGCTTGAGCGTGCTGCAGTCCGCCGTCGCCGCCCAGCCAGGGGCATTGCACACGGAACAGATTTTCAAACAAGGCCAGCAAGTGCTGATGCGCAGCCACGGCCTCGGCCCTGCGCTTGCCGTCACCCACGCCGCCGACGCCTGGACACGCGGCATGCTGGTGGTCGACAACGCCCGCCTGGGCGATGTGGTCGAGGAACTCAGCCGCTACCGCAGCGGCTATTTGGGTGTGGATAAAAGCGTGGCCGACCTGCGCATCACCGGCAGCTTCCCGCTGCACGACACCACGCTGGCGCTGAATGCGCTGCTGCCGACCTTGCCGGTGCAGATCGAGCAGCACACGCCGTGGTGGACCAAGGTTATCGCAGGGCCAGCGCAAGGTGGGTCCATCAGCCATAACTGAATTAGGGTTATTTCGAAATAGTCCAAAGAACTGTCATATCGCCCCCCGCTATCCTGAGCCCTGAGGGCCATGCAGTTCGAACAGTTGTGAGCATTCACAGATTTATTTTCGCTTGGCCCTATCACTTTTTGACTCTCGCTCGGCACCTAGGCAATTGAGAAATGTTTCCATTCAGGAGCCGTCCTATGTCCCGCACGCTAGACACCTTGTTGCGCCCCAGCCTGTTGGCCGTGGCCATTGCCCTCAGCGCCCCGCTGGCCAGCACCGCGCTGATCGCCGCCGAACAGGCTTCCAGCGTGCGCGCGTACAACCTGCCGGCGGCCCCATTGGCCAGCACCCTGAACCAGATCGCCAGCCAAGCCGGTCTTGCGTTGACGCTTAATCCTTCGCTGGCATCGGGCAAGACCTCGGTACCGGTCAAGGGCCCATTCGATGCGCAAGGCGCGTTGCGGGAAGCGTTGCGGGGGACTGGGTTGCAGTTGGAGCAAAGCAGCGCGGGGACTTATTCCCTGGTTGCGATTCCTGACGGGGTGGTTGCATTGGCCGAGACCAGCATCATTGCTCAAGGCAACACTGAAAGTGCATGGGGGCCGGTGACTGGCTATCTGGCGACACGCACCGCAGCGGGCACCAAGACCGATACAGCACTGGTTGAAGCGCCGCGCTCGATCTCCGTCGCCACCCGCCAGCAGATGCAGGACCGCAACGTCCAGAACCTCGATGACGCGGTTAAATATATGCCCGGCATCGTATCTTCCAGCTACGGCAGCGACACCCGTTACGACTGGATGCGCGTGCGCGGTTTCGAACCCACGCAGTTCCTTGACGGCCTGCCACTGCCACGCGGTGTGTATGCCAACCCAAACAGATGAGCCATGCTATCCAGCTGCAATACGGCAGTGACAACTACCGCCAGATCAACTTTGCCAGCACCGGCAAAATCGATGATGAAGGCCAGTTCCTGTATGGCGTCAGCGGCGTAGTGCGCGATGCCGACACCCAGGTCGATCACATCGACAACAAGCGCTACAACATCGCGCCGAGCCTGACCTGGAATATTGATACCGACACCAAGCTGACTTTCCTGTCGCAGTTCACCCGTGACGATACGGGTGCCACCAGTCAGTTCTTGCCGATTGTGGGTACCAAAATCGACTCTGCGCTGGGCAAAGTCTCCCACCACAAAAACCTGGGCGACCCGGATTACGAGTTCTACGACCGCACCTACTACGCGCTGGGCTATGCCTTCGAGCATCGTTTCAACGATACCTGGCAGTTCAAGCAGAACCTGCGCTATACCAAGTCCGAGCTGTCATTCCAGCAACTGACCGTGGGCGCCTTCGGCTATTATCCGGTTGATGCAGCGGGCAATATCGACCGCACCTCGACCAACGTGGACGAGAACATCGGCCAATTCGCGGTCGACAACAACTTCCAAGCCGACTTCTCGACCGGTGATGTCACCCATACTCTGCTACTGGGCCTGGACCACCAGCGCACCGACACTTCTTACCTGTCGATCTATGGTGGCGCTGGGCGCGTCAACATCTTCAACCCCGTCAACACAACACCGGTAGTGCGTCCGGCACGCGCCGATGCTTACTACGACTATAACCAGAAGACGATACAGACCGGCCTCTATGTGCAAGACCAGATGGCTTTGGACAAATGGCGCCTGACCCTCGGCGGGCGTGAAGACTGGGTGCATCAAGGCACGACCTACTTCAACAAGAACGACGCGACCAATACCGACCGCAGCAAAAACTTCAGTGGCAACGCGGCACTGAGCTACGTGTTCGACTCGGGCTTTGTGCCATACCTGTCCTACGCCGAATCTTTCCAGCCCGCCAGCAATGCCAGTGTTGACCCGCTCAAGTCGTACAAGCCCACCGAAGGCAAGCAATGGGAACTGGGGATCAAATACCAGCCGCCCGGCTCAAACACTTTGCTGAGTGCGGCGGTGTATGACCTGACTCAGAAAAACGTGCTTGTCTCTAGCACCGGCGCAGGCGGCCAGTGGACCGACTACACCTGGCACAACGGTGTACTCGATGGTTTCGGCATCGGCTTTGGTGCCCGCTACACCGGCAACACCTATGGCGACCAGGCCAACACATGGCTGGGTAAAGCAAATGCCTACACCGTGTTCGACGGTGCCGTGCATTACGATCTGGGCAGCCTCGACAGCAGCCTCAAAGGTGCCTCGTTGAAACTCAACGCCACTAACCT
This sequence comes from Pseudomonas sp. IB20, assembly GCF_009707325.1. Classification (NCBI taxonomy): domain Bacteria; kingdom Pseudomonadati; phylum Pseudomonadota; class Gammaproteobacteria; order Pseudomonadales; family Pseudomonadaceae; genus Pseudomonas; species Pseudomonas gelidaquae. The sequence continues at coordinate 4,785,603 of NZ_CP046103.1, forward strand.
GTTCAACAAGGACTACATTTCCACCTGTGATGCTTCCTACTGCTACTTCGGCGACCAACGCAGCGTAGTCGCCAGCGCCACCTACCAGTGGTAATCGGCTGAGTTAATAACTAGGCCGTCCTTCGGGGCGGCTTTGGTGTGTCTGAAGGTTCGAAAATGAAAAGCAAAACCATCCGCCACTGGTCCTTCATCCACACCTGGACCAGCCTGATCTGCACGGTGTTCCTGCTGCTGCTCGCCCTCACCGGCCTGCCGTTGGTGTTTCATCACGAGATCGATCACCTGCTGGGCAACGAGCCCGAACTCCAGCAGATGCCTGCCAACACCCCACAGCTGAACCTTGAGCAACTGGTGGCCAAAGCCCAGGCGCATCGCCCGGGTGAGGCGATGCAATACCTGGCGTGGGACGAGGACGACAAGAACGGCGTGATCGCGATCATGGCCGCGACGGCCGGCACCGAACCCAACGCGTCCCACACCTTCATGCTCGATGCGCGCACTGGCGAAGCCGTGGAAACGCCGGCGGCCAATGGCGGGCTGACGCTGTTCCTGCTGCGCCTGCATGTGGACATGTTTGCCGGCCTGCCGGGCAAGTTGCTGTTGGCGTTCATGGGCCTTCTGTTTGTGGTGGCGATTGTTTCCGGCACGGTGCTGTACCTGCCGTTCATGCGCCGCGTGAAGTTCGCCACTGTGCGCCAGGACAAATCCACTCGCCTGCGCTGGCTTGACCTGCACAACCTGATCGGCGTGGTCACACTGACCTGGGCGCTGGTGGTGGGCGTGACCGGCGTAATCAGTGCCTGCGCCGACCTGATCATCGCCGCGTGGCGCCAGGACAGCCTCAGCGCCATGATCGAACCGTACAAAAACGCGCCGCCGCTGACCTTGCGTGCACCGGCTACCGAGCTGCTGAGCATCGCCGCCAAGGCCGCGCCCGGCATGCAGCCAGACTTTATCGCCTTCCCCGGCACGCGCTTTTCCAGTGAGCACCATTACGCCGTGTTCATGAAGGGCAGCACGCACCTGACCTCGCACTTGCTCACGCCGGTGCTGATCGACGCCAGCACCCTGGCCGTCACCGCTATCGCCGAGCGGCCGTGGTACATGGACGCCATGGGCATGTCCCAGCCGTTGCACTTCGGTGACTACGGCGGCATGCCGATGAAGATCCTCTGGGCGCTTTTGGATGTGCTGACCATCATCATGCTGGGCAGCGGCGTGTACCTGTGGATCGTGCGGCGCAAGGCGGCCCAGGTATGAAGCCGCGCCAGTCGAATTTCTGGAAGGTGTTTGGCATACCGCTGGGGATTGGCGTGCTCAGCGCGGCCGGGTTGTTTGCCGCGTTGCTGGGGGATGGGCTGTGGGATTCGCTCAGTTGGGTGGGGTTGGGGGTTCCTGCTGTCATTGGTGTTTGGGCGTTATTTAAGCGGCGCGGCTGAGGGCGCTATCGCAGGCAAGCCAGCTCCCACCTTGAAATGCATTCCCCTTGTGGGAGCTGGCTTGCCTGCGATGAGGCCGCCAAAAACACCCACCCACCACTCGCCAGCCACCGAGCAACCCTCTAGGCTAGCCACTGCCCATTTCGAGGAATGCCCATGTCCGCGCCCAGCATGACCTTGTTTCACAACCCGGCCTCACCCTTTGTTCGCAAAGTCCGCGTGCTGCTGATCGAGACCGGCCAGCAGGACCGTGTGGCGCTGCACGGCTGCATGCCGACGCCGGTCAACCCGGATGCGCAGCTGGCTCGCGAAAACCCCGTGGGCAAGATCCCGGCCCTGCGCCTGGCCGACGGTTCGGTGCTGCACGACAGCCGGGTGATCCTCGACTACCTGGACCACCAGCATGTCGGCAACCCGCTGATACCGCGCGACGGTTCCGCCCGGTGGCGCCGCCTGACCCTAGCCTCGATGGCCGACGGCATCATGGATGCCGCCGTGCTGGTGCGTTACGAAACCGCCATGCGCCCGGCAGAAAAGCACTGGGCCCAATGGCTCGATGAGCAGCGCAACAAAATCCGCCGCGCCGTCGCCGAGTTGGAGAAAGAGGCGATTGCCGAGCTGGCCAGCCGCTTCGACATCGCCTCCATCAGCGTGGCCTGCGCGCTGGGTTACCTGGACTTCCGCCACCCTGACCTGCAATGGCGCACGGCTAACCCCAAGCTTGCCGATTGGTACGCCGAGGTCAGCCAGCGGCCGTCGATGTTTGAGACCCAGCCGCCGGTCTAGCCTGCCTTGAGGCAAGCCCGCTACCTGTGGCAAGCGGGCTTATTGGAGCGCACCTGTGGCAAGCGGGCTTATTGTGGCGAGCGGGCTCGCCACAGGGAGCCCATTTACCACAAAAAACAGCGCGTTAATTTTGCCTATCAGCTGCGCCCTCACCTGCTGATCTTCGCGCAACCCGATCATTGCACCTCCTCCAGATCAAACTGCACCTTGCGCTTGCCCACGCCATACCAATCCAGCTTGCGCGTCAGCACCATCACCGTGCCCAGCAGGCCGAACAGCAACAGCGAGCCCATCAGCAGCGCGTAATCCTCGGCGCTCAACAGCCCGTACAACAAGCCATACAACGCCGCCAACCCTGCCGAAAAGCCCAGGCCATGGGCGATGCTGCGCAGCACATGGCACACGTAAAACCCAATCAACAACACACAGGCACTCGCCGACAACAGGTACGCCAGGCCAAAGCCAATGTGCTCGGACAACGACAACAACAGCAGGTAAAAGAACGCCAGGGCAAAGCCCACCAACGCGTATTGAATCGGGTGCACCGCCAGGTTTTTGAGCACCTCGAACAGAAAGAAGCCGGCGAACGTCAGGGCGATAAACAGCAGCGCATATTTGATCGCGCGGTCGCTCTTGAGGTACTGGTCCACCGGGTCGATAAAGCGCACGCCGAAGCTGCGGCTGTTGAAGTCGTCACACACCTTGTCCCACTCGCAGCCGCGCAGGGTTTCTTCCAGGTTGGTGGCGAAGAACGTGGTCTGCCAATGGGCGCTAAAGCCTTGAGCCGTGACCTCACGCTGAGCTGGCAAAAAGTTGCCGACAAAGCTTGGGTGCGGCCAGTTCGACGCCAGTTTCACCTGGCTGGTCTTGCCCACCGGCACCACTTGCATCTGCTCGGTGCCTTGCAGGCGCAGGTCAAAGGCGAAGTCAAACGGGGCTGGTTTTTTGCTGTCTTGCTCGGGCAGCATCACGTGCACGCCCTCGCCCAGCCAGGCCACTTGAGAACCGGGCGCGAACTCCAGGCGTTGGCTGCCGAGTTCCAGCTTCAGCGCATTTTCGATGCCGCGAATGTCACTGATACCCACCGCCAAATACGCCGGTTCAAAACGATAATCGGCAAAGTTTTCCGTGATGCCCAACTGCGCAGGCAGCTCAAAACGCCCACTGATGCGGTTGTCTGCATGGAACAGCCGCGCCTGGTAAATGCCCCGCGAGCGCAGCTCGGTTTGCACCTTGCCGTCGAGTTCAAACTGCTCCGGCAAGAAATACAGACGACCGCGCACTTCACTGACTTGCTCGTAGCGTTCGTTGAGCTTTTCATTGAGCTTCCACTCACGGACGGTCTTGCGATAGGGCACTACCATCACCGGGCCGGTGAGGCGCTGGCTGTAGCTTGAGCTGCGGGCGATGTCCATCAATACGCCATCGCGCATCTGCTGGCGGTCGCTGATGATGCCGTTGATCATCAGCAACGGAATCAGCAACAGCAGGATCAGCAGCGCAATCGCGCCAAGTTTGAAAAGCAAGCTGCGGTTCATGGGTCTCTCCCTGTTTTGATGGGCAGAGCGTGAACCGCGCGTATGGGAGATTTATGTGGGCAATGTGGAGACTGTGTGGAGATGCAGCACCACTTGCACGCCGCCTTGCACATTGCCGATCTGCAGGGCGCCGCCGTGCAGCTTCACCACTTCTTCGACAAAGTTGAGGCCAAGGCCGGTGCTTTTGCGCCCGCTGGTCGGGCGTGGCAGGGAGTAAAAACGCTCACTCAGGCGCGGCAAGGCGTAGTCGGGAATCGGCGCGGCCTGGTTGAACAGGCTCACCTGCACGTCGTTGTGCTGGGTGTGCGCACTGAACCTCAACGTGCCACCGGGTGGCGTGAAGTCCAGGGCGTTATCCAGCAGATTGCCCAAGGCCTGGCGCAGCAGGAAAGGCTCGCCGAACACTTTCACATCCGCGGTAATCGCCTGTTCGACGTGTAACCCGGCGCCTTCGATTCGCGCGCATTGGGCCTTTAGCACCTCGTCGACCAAGGCGGCCAACGGCATGCTGATTTGTTCTTCCAACCCCTGGCGCTGTTCCACTTGGGCCAGGTTCAGCAGGCGCTCGATCAACTGCTGCAAGCGCGCACTTTCACTGTCGATATTGCCGACGAAACGCTGCTGCTGCTCGCGGGTCATGTCACCCTGCAACAACTCCGCCGCGCCACGAATCGCCGCCAGCGGGCTTTTCAATTCGTGGGTCAGGGTGTGCACGTAATGCTCGACGTAGGCCTTGCCTTCCAGCTGCGTGCGCATGTGCTCCACAGCGGTGGACAGTTGCTTGAGCTCGCCGCCACGATAATGCGGCAACTCGGCACGCCGGCCTTCGCTAACGGCCTGCGCATACGCCGTGAGCCGGTGCAGCGCACCGCTCAGCCACCAGGACAACAGCGCGCCGAGCAGCAGGCCGAGAATCACCAACCCTGCGCCGTACCACAGCAGGCGATGCTCGGTGCGGTCGACATAGGGCTGCAACGAGCTGTTGGGCTTGGCCACAGTGACTACGCCGATGATCTGGCCGTTGTCGCGGATCGGCGCGCCCACGTGCATCACCGACGAGTTGGGGTCATCCAGTTCGCTTTTGGTCGAACGGGCGCCGTACTCACCGCGCAGGGTCAGGTACACGTCGTTCCACTTGGAGTAGTCCTGGCCCACCGCTTCGCCCGTCGAGTCGAGCAACACGATGCCCTTGGCGTCGGTCACGTAGATACGGTGGTTGACCTGGTTTTTCGGCAGGCCCCAGATGGTCGCGCCCGGTTGGCGGTTGCCATAGGCCTTGAGCAACTCTGGCCAGTGGCTCTGGCCAAGGGTGCCGTTCTTGACGTCCAGCCGCAGGATTTCAGCCAGCAGGTTGGCGGTATCCACCAGGGTTTCTTCGGTGGACTGGCGCACGCCGGGGCGGATTTCCTTCATCACCGTGTTGAGCACGAAGTAGCCGGTCAGGCCGATAAACAGCGCGTACACCAGGAAAATCCGCAGCCCCAGGCGCATCAGCTGTGGCTCGGGCTATAGCTGTAGCCCAGGCCACGATGGGTCTGGATCGGCTCGGCATCGGCGGCCACGCTACGCAGTTTGCTGCGCAGGCTTTTGATATGGCTGTCGATATTGCGCTCGTAGCCAGCGTCGGCGGGCACGCCCACCGCATCGAGCAATTGCTCGCGGCTGAATACGCGCTCGGGTTGCTCGAGCAGGCTTTGCAACAGACGGAACTCATGACGGGTCAGGCTCAAAGGCTGGCCGCGATAATGGATCTGCATGCGCTCCAGGTCCACCTGAAACACGCTGGGCGCAACACCTGGGCCGACGCGCTTAAGGATCGCCCTGACCCGCGCCGCCACTTCCCGTGGGCTGAACGGTTTGACCACGTAATCGTCGGCGCCGATCTCCAGGCCCACCACCCGGTCAATCTCAGCATCCCGCGCACTGAGGAACATCACCGGCACTTCGCTGAAACGGCGCAATTGCTTGCAGGTTTCAAAGCCGCTGATGTCGGGCAGGCCGATGTCGAGAATGATCAGGTCCGCCGGCGTCTGGCGTTGGTGGGCCAGCGCCTCCTGGCCGAGGCTCAGCCAGGTGGTGGTAAAGCCTTCGCCTTGCAGGGCGAAAATCAGCGTGTCGGCTATCGCCGCTTCGTCTTCGACAATCAGGATATGCGGCATGTGGGTCCGTCAGCAGTCCGGTTTGTCAGCAGTGTAACGACGTGCCGGGTTTACCGCTGCGCCGAATTCACGCAGAGCTTTGGCGCCGATCAGCAGCGGGTAGTTGAAGCTGCTGCGGTCGGTGAGGTTGACCTCCACGGTGCGTTTGACGTTGCCCAGGCACATCTCCAGGTCGATGACCGGGCGCTTGGCCACGGTGGCTTCGTCCTTGTCCTCATCTTCGTCGGCGCGGCTCTTGATCTTGCTGATGCGCGAGACTTTGTGTTCGTAGACCTTGTTGGTGGTGTCCTTGCCGCCGAGGCGGAAGCGCACCCAGTCGTCGCCATCGCGGGTGAAGGTCTCGATGTCACGGGCCGACAGCGAAGCCGTCAGTGCGCCGGTGTCCATCTTGGCCTTGAAGGTTTCGCCGATCTCCGGCAGCTGGATGTATTCGTAGCGACCGTAGAGGGTCGGTTCGGCAGCCATGACCGGCAGAGCCACCAGGGCGAACGCAGCAAGGAGCAATTTCACGAAGTGATTTCCTCGAAAGAAGTAGGCGGATTCTAGACCGCAAAAGCAGCACTTAGTTAGCCCCGCCATCAGCACTTCCATAACATTCGTGCGGCGATTTGCGATTTGGCCTCTAGACTCAGCTTGCTTATCATGGCCCGCCCACAGGATTCCAAGAGTTACTTATGCGCCGCCTGCTCACCGGCTGTTTCGTCACACTGCTGTTATTGCTCAACACCCTGGTGCTGTTCGGCCCGTTGATGGTGTTTGCCCTGCTCAAGCTGGTGGCCCCCGGTCGCTATCGCGACTATGCCTCCTGGGCGGTGATGTGGATCGCCGAAACCTGGGCAGAAATCGACAAGCTGATCTTTTCGCTGTGCATCCCAACCCAATGGGAGATCCGCGGCGGCGGCGACCTGCGCGGTGACACGTCCTATCTGGTGATCAGCAACCACCAATCCTGGGTCGACATTCCGGCCCTGATCCAGGCGCTCAACCGGCGCACGCCGTTTTTCAAATTCTTCCTGAAAAAGGAGCTGATCTGGGTGCCCTTCCTCGGCCTGGCCTGGTGGGCGCTGGATTACCCGTTCATGAAGCGCTACACCAAGGCATTCCTGGCCAAGCACCCGGAACTGGCAGGCCAGGACCTGAAAATCACCAAAGAGGCCTGCGAGCTGTTCAAGCGCCAGCCGGTGACGGTGGTCAATTACTTGGAAGGCACGCGGTTCAGCGCGGCCAAACACAAGCAGCAGGCGTCGCCGTTTGCCCGGTTGCTCAAGCCCAAGGCGGGCGGCGTGGCGTTTGTGTTGGCGGCGATGGGGGAACAGCTGGACGCGGTGCTTGATGTGACCGTGGTCTATCCATCTCAAAAGCAGCAGCAAAAGATTCCGGGTTTCTGGGATTTGATCAGCGGCGCGGTGCCAAAAGTGATCATTGATATCCGCACCCGCGAGCTGGACCCGGCGTTGTGGCAGGGCGATTACGAGAATGATCCGGCCTTTCGCCAGACCGTCCAGAACTGGGTGAACCAGCTCTGGAGGGAGAAGGACGCGCGCATCGCTCAACTGCGCGCGGAACGTATTTAGCTGCCAGTGCCCCAGGCCGAGGCCAGTTTGCCCAGCACCGACTCGTTGGGAATGATCCGGCCTTTCGCCAGACCGTCCAGAACTGGGTGAACCAGCTCTGGAGGGAGAAGGACGCGCGCATCGCTCAACTGCGCGCGGAACGTATTTAGCTGCCAGTGCCCCAGGCCGAGGCCAGTTTGCCCAGCACCGACTCGTTGGCGCCCTGACCACCCAGGTATTGCAGGATCACCGGCGCAAACTTGCCGATCATGCTGTTATCCATGCCCAGCGCGCTGAACGCGGTGTTCAGGTCGCTGGTGTTCTTGACGTTACCCAGCAAGCCGTCCAGGCCGCTGGTCTTGCTGCCGCCGCTCTGGCCGAGCATCCCGCTCAAGGCGCCAAGGCTGCCCAGAGAGTTGCTCCCCGACAGTTGATCCAAGCCGGGCACGCTCTTGCCCAGTTGCGAATAATCGGTGCCGCTCAGTTTATTTTTGGCCAGCCCCAGCATGGCGCCGGTGCCGCCGACGGCTTGTTCGGGGGTGACGTTCAGTTGCGACGTCAGGGCGCTCAGCAGGGCGGCGGTCTGGGAACTCGGCGCTGCGGCAGCCGCCTTGTTATTGCTGCCCTGAGCGCCGGAGACGGCATTGGCCACGTCACCGAGGCTGAAACCTGCGGCAAATACCGGGCTGGCAGCCACGGTCATCAGGCAGGACAGGGCAAAACCGCGTGAAATCTTCATCAAGACAACCTCTGAATGTAGGAGCTAAAAGCAGGCGTTGGACTGACGGTCCAGAAGGAATGTTCCCACCTAGAGATTAGTTCAGAAAAAGCTGCATCCAAATCACCCGCCCGCGCGTATATCGAACATGCGCCGCCCGGAGTTGGATGGAATGAATGCTCAAGCTGGTCTACCCTCTGCCTACCGTGCGCAGTCCCGTCGCCCTCGTTCGAGAGCCTGGAGAAGCCCTATTTCCATCAACGATGCTGATCTATTGCGGCCCTTGCTGGCCCAGTGCGCCCTGGGCAACCGCCAGGCGTTCGAAACCCTTTACCGCAGCGTTTCGCCACGTCTTCACGGTGTTGCATTGCGCTTCATGGGCCGCGCCGACCTGGCCGAAGAGGTGCTGCAGGAAGCCTTCGTGCGTATCTGGTACAACGCCTCACGCTACGAAGCACACCTGGCGGCGCCCATGACGTGGATGGTCAACATCACCCGCAACCTGGCCATCGACCAATTGCGCAAACACCGCGAACAGCCCTTGGCCGACGGCCAGCAGGACGCCCTGCTCGACGACAGCCCCAGCGCCCACGAGCAACTCAACAACGAACGCGAAGCGCGCGCCCTCAACCGCTGCCTCGACACGCTCGACGGCATGCAGCGCCAATCAGTCACCGTGGCTTACTTCCAAGGCCTGTCGTGCTCGGAGTTAGCCGAACATTTGGCGGCGCCTTTGGGCTCGGTCAAATCCTGGATTCGCCGCGGCATGGAGCGCCTGCGCAGGTGCCTTGAATCATGAACTACCAAACCACCGCCCTGCGCCGCGCCCTGGCCGCCGATTACGCCATTGGGCTAATGCCTGCGACCGCTCGTCGGCGCTTCGACGCCCTGTTATTGGAAGACGCCGCACTGCGCGTCGAACTCGGTCATTGGCAGGATGCGCTCGCCAGCCTGACCGGCGCCCTGCCCGAGCGGCCGGTGCCCGATCACGTGTGGGCAGGCATCAAAGCGCGGATTGAGCCGCAGGTGCTGCATGTGCCGGCGAAGAAACCGTTCTGGATGAGCTTTCGTGTGCTAGCGGCTGCCTGCGCGGTGGTCGTCGCGGTGCTGGTGGGTGTGCTTTATCAGCGTGATATCGGCGCCGAGTACAACGCCACGCTGATCGCGGCTAACCAACAACCGGCGTTGCAGATCCAGGCATTTGGGGATCACCTGCAAGTTGAGCCGTTGACGTTGGCGGCGGTTGAGCCGACGCGTGCACTGGAACTGTGGGCCATTGCGGCCGGCGGCAAACCGATTTCTCTGGGGTTGGTGCCCAGCTCGGGTAAAGGCCGAATCCAGTTGAGCAAGGAACAGCAAGCATTGTTGGCCGCACCGCTGACCCTCGCCGTCAGCCTGGAGCCTGCAGGCGGCTCGCCGACAGGCCAACCCACCGGACCGGTGCTCTATCAAGGCGCACTGGCCTCTCGCTGACACCACATAATCCCTGTGGGAGCTGGCTTGCCTGCGATAGCGGTGGGTCAGCCAGAGACAGGTTGACTGGCCGACCGCAATCGCAGGCAAGCCAGCTCCCACATTTGATCTTCATCGGCTGGGCAACTTTGAAATAACCAGTGCCTCTACAAGAAGTAAATACGCTAAAGAACTGTCATTTATAACAGTAGCCAACACTCTGTATCACCCGCAGCATGAAACATCTGCTCCCCACCGGAAGACATTTATGAAGCGCGTACTGCTTGCGGGCTTGTCTGCAATGACCACCCCCGCTCCCACATTTGACTTCAACCCAGCTCCCACATTTGATCTTCATCGGCTCGTTACGATGCACAAAACGAAGCCGTCACCTGCACCTACAAGGGTCCAATGGGTAATGACGCACAGCTTTCGGTCACGCTCAAATCCGTCGAGGGGTGGAACCTCACGCCTATTGGTTACTGGAAAGGCACCTATTGCGAAGACTCTGACGCCACCAAGTGCTCATTCACCCATCGGTGACCCGCAGTTGATCATCATCGCCCAGGCGACTTGCTCCTGGCGACGGATGGCGCTTATAGTTCGGCGGTCGTCCACATGGCGACACGGGTTTGGCGACTCGGGTGAATGGTGCAAAAGCTTCTGCTTTTTTGCAGGTTCTTTTGCGTCCGCAATAGCTGCTTTCATGGTGGCTGTGCGCGGGAGACCTTCGGGTCTGCCGGTTCCATTCCCGGTTCGCCAACCTGCGTACAGCTGCCACCCAATTCGTTTGGCGACGAATAAGTGTGTAGCCCACCTCTACTTGAATGGGTTTTAAAACATGAACCGATACATGCCGCTCACCGGCCACGACAGCACCACCCCTTCCCTGCTCATCGACACCCAAGTCCCGCTCGACGTCCTCCACGACGCCGCGGTCTACCGCATCCGCGCGGTGACACAAGTCATGGAAAACCTCGCGTTTCGTGAGGGCCTGCACATCGACAATCTCGTCCTCCAGGACTTCGCCCTGCTCTGCGCCATTCCCTTGCGGGACGGGTGCGACCTGCTGGATGTGATCAGCCGGCGGTTGCAGGCCTAAACACCCAGATGCAAAAAAGGGCGACCTATGGGCCTTTCCGATAGTTACGCCGCACTGAACAACTTGTGCGGATCAATCACAAACTTCTTCGGCACACCCGCATCAAACTCGCCATACCCACGCGGCGCATCATCCAGGCTGATCACCTGCACACCCACAATCTCAGCGATGTTGATGCGGTCCCACATGATCGCCTGCATCAGCTGGCGGTTGTACTTCATCACCGGCGTCTGCCCGGTGTGGAAGCTGTGGGATTTAGCCCAGCCCAAACCAAAGCGAATGCTCAGGCTGCCCATTTTCGCGGCGGCATCGACCGCGCCTGGGTCTTCGGTGACGTACAGGCCAGGAATACCGATTTTGCCTGCCACACGCACCACGCCCATCAGCGAGTTGAGCACGGTGGCCGGGGCTTCGGCCTTGGCGCCGTCATGCCCGTGGCCACGCGCTTCGAAGCCCACGCAGTCAACGGCGCAGTCCACTTCTGGCTCGCCCAGCAACGCGGCGATCTGTTCGTGCAGCGGGGTGTCGGTGGACAGGTCAACCACTTCAAACCCTTGCGCCTTGGCGTGGGCCAGGCGGATAGAGTTGACGTCGCCGATGATCACCACGGCCGCGCCGAGCAGGCGTGCGGACGCGGCAGCGGCCAGGCCGACCGGGCCAGCACCGGCAATGTAAACCGTGCTGCCTGGGCCAACGCCAGCGGTGACGGCGCCGTGGTAGCCGGTGGGCAGGATGTCGGAGAGGCAGGTCAGGTCGCGGATTTTCTCCATGGCCTTGTCGCGGTCCGGCAGTTTCAGCAGGTTGAAGTCGGCGTACGGCACCAGTACGTATTCGGCCTGGCCACCGGTCCAGTCGCCCATGTCGACATAGCCATAAGCACCACCGGCACGCGCCGGGTTAACGGTCAGGCACACGCCGGTGTGTTGTTCTTTGCAGGAGCGGCAGCGGCCGCACGCGACGTTGAACGGCACCGAGACCAAGTCGCCGATTTTCAGGTTCTCTACGTCGCTGCCCTTCTCGATGACTTCGCCGGTGATTTCGTGACCGAGCACCAGGCCGGTCTGGGCAGTGGTGCGGCCACGCACCATGTGTTGGTCGGAGCCGCAGATGTTGGTGGAGACCACGCGCAGGATGACGCCGTGTTCAATCTTCCTGCCACGGGGGTCCTGCATTTTGGGATAGTCGATTTTCTGTACTTCGACCTTGCCGTTGCCGAGATACACGACACCACGATTACCAGACATGCTTTCACCTCGCTGTTGTTTTTATGGAACCGCGTTGCCCAGGCAGGCAGCGCGTAAAATGCTCGGGTACAGATGCTGTTTGTGCGTTGTTGCTGATGGCCTCATCGCGGGCAAGCCCGCTCCCACCTTTTGATTTGTGAACACATTCAAATGTGGGAGCTGGCTCGCCTGCGATAGCGATCTAAAGAACGACCGTGCGATTGGCATTGAGAAACACCCTACGCTCTATGTGATACCCAACGGCCCGGGCCAATGTCAGCCCTTCGATATCGCGCCCCTTGGCAATCAAATCCTCGGGATAGTGGCTGTGATCCACCACCTCCACGCCTTGGGCGATGATCGGGCCTTCGTCCAGGTCGTTGTTGATGTAATGCGCGGTGGCGCCGACCAACTTCACACCCTTGTTGTACGCCTGGTGATACGGCTTGGCGCCCTTGAACCCCGGCAGTAACGAGTGGTGGATGTTGATGGCCTTGCCATCCAGCTTGCGGCACAGCTCCGGCGACAGCACTTGCATGTAGCGCGCAAGGATCACCAGTTCAGCGCCGGTGTCTTCCACCACCTGCCACACCTTGCGCTCCTGGGACGGTTTGTCGTTAGGGTCGAGGGGGAAATGGTAGTAGGGAATCTGGTGCCAGTCGGCCAAGGGTTTGAGATCAGGGTGATTGGACACCACCGCGACCACGTCCATCGACAGTTGGCCGATGCGCTGGCGGTACAGCAGGTCGTTGAGACAGTGGTCGGCCTTGGAGACCATGATCACCACTTTTGGCCGGTAGTTCGGCGCTGTCAGCTCGAAGACCATGCCGAAGGCTTCGCCGCGAGTGGCCAAGCCTTCGCGCAAAGCCTGCTCGTCGAAACCGTCGGGCTGACGGAATTCCACGCGGATAAAAAAGCGGCCCGAGAGGCGATCATCGAACGAGTGGTGTTCGGTGACGTAGCAGCCCTGTTCGAACAGGTAGCGGGTGACCGCGTCCACCGTGCCGAGCACGCTGGGGCAGTCGGCGGTCAAAATCCATGTATCAGGTGCGCGGCTCATAGTGAATCCTCAGGCCTTCGCTTCCCGAACTCGGCCGAGGCATCCTGCAACCACAACCACCAGTAGTCCGAGAAGCTGCGACGGATCACCAGCTCCCAAGTGTCTTCAGCGGTGTGGCGGATCACCAACTGCGACTTGGCGAACACCGTGCCCACCGCCTTGCCCACCGGGAAGTTGTTGGGGTGCACGTCGTAGCTGGTGGACTTCATCAGCACGTCGCGCACGTTCGGGCCGCTAAGCTCGAGGATCTGCTGGCCGCCGCTGACGTTGACGATCTGGATATGCAGGTCGCCCAGGGCGGCACGCAGGTTTTGTTCGGCGGCGAATTCTTCACCGCTTGGCACGATCAACAGCCACTCGTCCGGGCCGAGCCATTGCAGGCTGGTTTCGCCTTTGACGATGACTTGCAGGGCGCCAGGCAGTTCGATGCCCAGGGCTTTGTGCACGCCGGCAGCGAAGGCCGCATCGTGACCATCGCCACGGATTGTCAGGTGGCCGAGAAGTTTCTTTTCGCGCACGGTCACGCCGGCGTTCTTGCGGCCCTTGCCGACCAGGTTGGCGAGATCGGCATGGTGCAGCGACGACTCGGCCTTGGCGCCGGACGTGGGGCGTTGCTGGTAAACATTGGCTGCTGTCATAAAGCACCTTTCCTAATTTGATCGTTCCCACGCTCTGCGTGGGAATGCCGCCATGGACGCTCTGCGTCCGCTTTTGGGGCGCGGAGCGCCCCGGGATGCATTCCCACGCGAAGCATGGGAACGATCAGGTGTTAGATGTTCTGCCGCTCACCTTTCGGATCAAAGAACACCGAAGACACAATCTGCGCCTCGATCACGCTGCCATCCGCTTGCGGCGAAAACACCCGCTCACCGATGCGCTTCAAGCCGCCCTTCACCACCGCCATCGCAAACGAATAACCCAGCGAGTTATGCGCATAGCTTGAGGTCACGTGGCCGACCATCTTCATCGGGATCGTCTGCTTCGGATCGAACACCAATTGCGCGCCTTCCGGCAGCCACACCGTCGGATCAATCGGCTTCAAGCCCACCAACTGCTTACGCTCTTCACGCACGCAGTCTTCGCGATTCATCCCGCGCCAGCCGATCCACGAGAACGGTTTGGTGCGGCCTACGCACCAGCCCATGTTCAGGTCGTCCGGGGTCATCGAGCCGTCGGTGTCTTGGCCGACGATGATGAAGCCCTTCTCGGCGCGCAGTACGTGCATGGTTTCGGTGCCGTACGGCGTCAGGTTGTATTTCTTGCCGGCCTCAACGATCTGTTCAAGCACGCCCATGGCGTAGTCGGCCTGCACGTTGACTTCGTACGACAGCTCACCGGTGAACGAGATACGGAACACCCGCGCCGGTACGCCGCCGACCAAGCCTTCTTTCCAGGTCATGAACGGGAAGCCGTCCTTGTCCAGGTCGATGTCAGTGACTTCGGCCAACAGCTTGCGGCTGTTGGGGCCGGACAAGGTCATGGTCGCCCAGTGGTCGGTGACCGAGGTGAAGTACACCTTGAGGTCCGGCCATTCGGTCTGTTGGTAGATTTCCAGCCACTGGAGTACACGCGCCGCGCCGCCGGTGGTGGTGGTCATCAGGAAGTGGTTGTCGGCGAGGCAGGCTGTTACGCCGTCGTCGAAGACCATGCCGTCTTCCTTGCACATCAGGCCGTAGCGCGCCTTGCCCACGTCGAGCTTGGTCCAGGCGTTGCTGTAGATGCGGTTGAGGAACTCACGGGCATCCGGGCCTTGAATGTCGATCTTGCCGAGGGTCGACGCATCCAGCAGGCCGACGCTGTCGCGCACAGCCAGGCATTCGCGTTTCACCGCCGCGTGCAGGTCTTCACCGTTACGCGGGAAATACCATGGGCGTTTCCACTGGCCGACGTCTTCAAACTCGGCGCCGTTTTTCACGTGCCAGGCTTGCAGCGCGGTGTAGCGCACCGGCTCGAAGATATGCCCACAGTGGCGGCCCGCGACTGCGCCGAAGGTCACCGGCGTGTAGTTGGGACGGAACATGGTGGTGCCCATCTGCGGGATGGTCACGTTCAGCGAGCGGGCCGCGATGGCCAGGCCGTTGACGTTACCGAGCTTGCCCTGGTCGGTGCCGAAGCCCAGCGCGGTGTAGCGTTTGACGTGTTCGACCGACTCGAAACCTTCGCGGGTCGCCAGTTCGATGGCGGCGGCGGTCACGTCGTTTTGCAGGTCGACAAATTGCTTGGGCGCCCGTGCGGTAGCTTTCTCGTGAGGCACTTGGAACAGCGCCAACGTCGGCTCTTCTAGACGGCTCAAGGCTTTGGGCAGCGTGCCTTCCACCGGCGTGAAACCGGCTTCGCTGGCCGCGCGCACGCCGCCTTCAAAACCATCCGCCAGGGAATCGCCAAGGCCGTAGACGCCGTTGATGCCACCGACGCACACGCGTTTCTGCGGTGCTTCGCCCGGTACGAAACCGAGAATGTCTTCACGCCAAGTCGGCTTGCCGCCCAAGTGCGAAGCCAAGTGAACCACCGGGCTGTAGCCGCCGGAGCTGGCGACCAGGTCGCACTCCAGCCACTCGCCGGGGCTGGTGACTTTATGCGCGTTGACGTCGATGGCCGCCACGCGGGCGCCGGTCACGTGTTTGCTGCCACGGGCTTCGATCACGGCGCTGCCGGTGAGGATACGAATGCCTTTGGCGCGCGCTTCTTCCACCAGCGCGCCGCGTGGGTTGTGGCGCGCATCGGCCACGGCCACCACGGTAAGGCCTGCGTCGAACCAGTCCAGCGCTACGCGGTAGGCGTGGTCGTTGTTGGTCGACAGCACCAGTTTTTTGCCCGGCGCCACGCCGTAGCGGCGCACGTAAGTGGAGACGGCGCCAGCGAGCATGTTGCCCGGCACGTCGTTGTTGCCGTACACCAGCGGGCGCTCACACGCGCCGGTCGCCAGCACTACGCGCTTGGCGCGCACACGGTGGATACGCTGACGCACCACGCCAATCGGCGCACGGTCACCGAGGTGATCGGTGAGGCGCTCGTGGATGGTCAGGAAGTTATGGTCGTGGTAACCGTTGACGGTGGCGCGAGGCAGCAGCACCACGTCCGGCAGGGCGTTGAGTTCTGCGATCACACTGGCGACCCACTCGGCGGCCGGCTTGCCGTCGAGGCTTTCGCGGGAGTCCAGCAAAGAGCCGCCGAATTCTTCCTGCTCATCGGCAATGATCACCCGCGCGCCACTGCGCGCAGCCGCCAAGGCTGCCGACAGCCCGGCAGGGCCGGCGCCGACGATCAGCACGTCGCAGTGACGGTTGAAGTTGTCGTAGGTGTCCGGGTCGTTCTCGGTCGGCGAGCGGCCAAGGCCTGCGGCCTTACGGATGTACTTCTCGTAGGTCATCCAGAACGATTGCGGGTACATGAAGGTTTTGTAGTAGAAACCCGGCGGCATCAGCTTGCCGCCGACCTTGCCGAGAATGCCCATCATGTCGTTGTTCACGCTCGGCCAGCCGTTGGTGCTGGTGGCGACCAAGCCTTGGTACAGCGCCTGTTGCGTAGCGCGCACGTTGGGAATCTGGGTGGCTTCGGTGGCGCCGATCTGCAGCACCGCATTCGGCTCTTCGGCACCGGCGGCAAAGATGCCGCGTGGGCGCGAATACTTGAAGCTACGGCCGATGATGTCGACGCCGTTGGCCAGCAAGGCAGCGGCAAGCGTGTCGCCCTCAAAGCCTTTGTAGCTCTGGCCGTTGAAGGTAAACGTCAGGGCTTTATTACGGTCGATGCGGCCACCGTTGGACAGGCGATTGATCTGGCTCATACCTTCTCTCCAGAAGCCTTGGCGGTGAATTGCGGCTTGGTGCCTATCTTGTAGGTTTCAAGAATTTCGTAGGTCAGCGTGTCACGGGTGGCGTTGAAATACTGGCGGCAACCGGCGGCGTGAATCCACAGTTCGTGGTGCAGGCCTCGTGGGTTATCGCGAAAGAACATGTAGTCGCCCCACTGCTCGTCGGTGCAGGCGTTCGGGTCCAGCGGGCGCGGGATGTGCGCTTGGCCGGACGCGTGGAATTCCTCTTCAGAGCGCAGTTCGCCACAGTGAGGACAGAAGATATGCAACATAGGGTATTTCTCCTCTTGATACGCCGAGAGCTAGTGGGCGACGGCCGCAGCGCCGTGTTCGTCGATCAACGCACCGTTGTGGAAACGGTCGATGGAGAAAGGTGCGGCCAACGGGTGCATTTCACCCTTGGCGAGGCTGGCGGCAAATACGTTGCCTGAGCCCGGCGTGGCCTTGAAGCCACCGGTGCCCCAACCGCAGTTAAAGAACATGTTCGGCACTGGGGTTTTGGAGATGATCGGGCAGGCGTCCGGCGTGGTATCGACGATGCCGCCCCACTGGCGGTTCATGCGCACGCGCGACAGCACCGGGAACATCTCGACGATGGCCTGGATGGTGTGTTCGATCACCGGGTACGAGCCGCGTTGGCCATAACCGTTATAACCGTCGATACCGGCACCGATCACCAAGTCGCCTTTGTCCGACTGGCTGATGTAGCCGTGCACGGCGTTGGACATGATCACGCTGTCGATAATCGGCTTGATCGGCTCCGACACCAACGCTTGCAGCGGGTGGGATTCGATCGGCAGGCGGAAACCGGCGAGCGAAGCCATGTGCCCGGAGTTACCGGCGGTGACCACACCGACGCGCTTGGCGCCGATAAAGCCCTTGTTGGTTTCCACGCCGACGCACACGCCGTTTTCCTTGCGAAAGCCGATCACTTCGGTCTGCTGGATCAGGTCCACGCCGAGTGCGTCAGCCGCGCGGGCAAAGCCCCAGGCCACGGCATCGTGACGGGCCACGCCGCCGCGACGTTGCACGGTGGCGCCAAGGACGGGGTAACGGGTGTTTTTCGAACAGTCGAGGTACGGGATCTCGTCGGCCACTTGTTTGGCGTTAAGCAGTTCGCCATCCACGCCATTGAGGCGGTTGGCGCTCACGCGGCGCTCGGAATCACGGATGTCTTGCAGGGTGTGGCACAGGTTGTAGACGCCACGCTGGGAGAACATCACGTTGTAGTTCAGGTCTTGGGACAGGCCTTCCCACAGTTTCATCGCGTGTTCGTAAAGGTGCGCTGACTCGTCCCACAGGTAGTTGGAACGCACGATGGTGGTGTTGCGCGCGGTGTTACCGCCGCCCAGCCAGCCTTTCTCGACCACGGCCACGTTGGTGATGCCGTGCTCTTTGGCCAGGTAATAGGCGGTCGCCAGACCATGCCCGCCGCCGCCGACGATGACCACGTCGTAGACTTTTTTCGGCGTGGGCGTGCGCCACATCTTCTGCCAGTTTTCGTGGTGGCTGAGTGAGTGCTTGAAGAGGCCGAAGCCCGAGTAGCGTTGCATAGTCATTACTCCAAAACCGCGCTCAGCGATAAACCGGGAAATCAGCGCACAGGGCAGACACGTGCTTGGCCACGTTGGCCTCGACATCGGCGTCGCCGAGGTTGTCGAGGATGTCGCAGATCCAACCCGCCAACTCGATGCACTGCGGCACTTTGAAGCCACGCGTGGTCACCGCCGGCGTACCGATTCGCAGGCCCGAGGTCACGAACGGCGACTGCGGGTCATTCGGCACGGCGTTCTTGTTGACGGTGATGTGGGCGCGACCGAGGGCGGCGTCCGCCTCTTTGCCGGTGAGGCCCTGGCGAATCAGGCTGACCAGGAACAGGTGGTTATCGGTGCCGCCGGACACCACATCGTAGCCACGCTTGATAAACACGCTGGCCATGGCCTGGGCGTTGTCGATCACCTGTTGTTGATAAACCTTGAAGCCCGGCTCTGCCGCTTCCTTGAAGCACACGGCCTTGCCGGCGATCACGTGCATCAGCGGGCCGCCCTGGGCACCGGGGAACACCGCAGAGTTGAGTTTTTTCTCAATCTCTTCGTTGGCCTTGGCCAGGATCAAACCGCCACGGGGACCGCGCAGGGTCTTGTGGGTGGTGGTGGTGACCACATCAGCGTAAGGCAGCGGGTTCGGGTACAAACCAGCAGCCACCAGGCCGGCGACGTGAGCCATGTCGACGAACAGCAGCGCGCCGACCTTGTCGGCAATCGCGCGAAAACGTGGGAAATCCAGGGTTTTGGAGTAAGCGGAGAAACCGGCCACCACCATCTTCGGCTTGTGCTCCACCGCCAGGCGCTCGACTTCGTCGTAGTCGATCAGGCCGGTGTCGGTGTTGATGCCGTACTGCACTGCGTTGTACAGCTTGCCCGAGGACGACACTTTGGCGCCGTGGGTCAAGTGACCGCCGTGGGCCAGGCTCATGCCAAGGATGGTGTCGCCGGCGTTCAGCAGCGCCAGGTACACCGCGCTGTTGGCGGACGAACCGGAGTGCGGCTGCACGTTGGCGTAATCGGCGCCGAACAGTTGCTTGGCGCGCTCGATGGCCAGGGCTTCAACCTTGTCCACGTGCTCGCAGCCACCGTAGTAGCGCTTGCCCGGGTAGCCTTCGGCGTATTTGTTGGTCAGGCCACTGCCCTGGGCTTCCATCACGCGTTTGCTGGTGTAGTTCTCTGACGCGATCAGCTCGATATGATCTTCTTGACGCTGCTCCTCGGCATTCATCGCCGCCAGCAAGGCGTCGTCATATCCCTGGATCTGGTCTTTTTTGCTGAACATCGCGTCTCTCCCAGCCTTTCGTATTGTTAAGGCCCGTGCAGGGCCCTTTGATGCGATGGTAGGGCTGGCGCAGACAGGTCAAATGCCTACGGACGCCACGCAAAGGTGCGTTTACGACATGGCCTGACGTGCAGGCGAACAAAGCGCTGAGATTGCTCACGTCACACAGGGCGCGGGGAACGCAAAAAAACCGGCCTAGTCGCACAAAACACAAAAAGATAGCTACTCTCTTCACGCGTGTTCAGCCAATGGCTTTGCGCACCAACAACAGCAGTAAAAAATGCAGCGGGTACAGCGCATAGGCCCAGCGGCGCATGGCGGGTGCGGAGGCGTGTTTGGCGTGTCGCAAAAGCAGCAATCCCGCCAATGGCGCGATCAGGCAAGCCGCCAGCCCAAGTATCGCGACCAGCGTGCCGCTATTGAGCAGAATCTGCCATTGGTTGGCAGCCACACAGACCAAACCCGGCAACACGCTGAAATACCATCGGCGGCTGAACACCAGCAGCATCGCCAGCGGCAGCAAGACACCGAAGAAACCGAACATCAGGTGCGTGGAAAACACACCGGCGATCATGAGGGCGATCAGCGCCAATCCTCGATCAAAAAGCGCTTTATGCTGCCATCCTCGGGCAACCAGCAAGCCCAGCGCCAAGGTCGGTAATACGTTCAACGTATCGGCATCATCGATAAACATTCGATAGGGCACTTCGCTGATCACACTGAACAGCAGCAGCCAGCCCAGGTATCGCCATTGGCCGGTTACGGGCGCATGCCTGACTCGGTGCAAATTGGCCGCAATCGCCAGGCAAAACCAGGGAAACGCCAGGCGGCCGGGTACATACAGGCCATCCAGGTTCAAACCGACATAACGCAAATGGTCGAGCACCATGCTCAGCAGTGCCAGCCACTTGAGCAAATCCAGGGCGCCATCGCGGACGCGTCCGACAGGCAACGCTTGTGTACCGTGCATAATTCCCCAGTGACTTTGCATTTACAGTGCGTGCGCACCTCAGACAATCTTGGGTACAGTGCGCACCAACATCGACCACAGGAATGGGCCATGACCGACAAGAGCCAACAATTCGCCAGCGACAATTATTCCGGCATCTGCCCGGAAGCCTGGGCCGCCATGGAACTCGCCAACCAAGGCCATCAACGCGCCTACGGCGATGATGAATGGACCCACCGCGCCGCCGACGGTTTCCGTAACCTGTTCGAAACCGACTGCGAAGTGTTCTTCGCCTTCAACGGCACCGCCGCCAACTCCTTGGCATTGTCCTCGCTGTGCCAGAGCTACCATAGCGTGATTTGCTCGGAAACCGCCCACGTCGAAACCGACGAATGTGGCGCACCGGAGTTCTTCTCCAATGGTTCCAAGCTGCTCACCGCGCGCACCGAAAACGGCAAGCTGACCCCGGAGTCGATCCGCGAGATCGCCCTCAAGCGCCAGGATATCCACTACCCCAAACCACGCGTGGTCACCCTGACCCAAGCCACCGAAGTCGGCAGCGTGTACACCCCAGAAGAAATCCGCGCGATCAGCGTCACCTGCAAAGAACTGGGGCTGAACCTGCACATGGACGGCGCGCGCTTCTCCAACGCCTGCGCGTTCCTCGGCTGCTCCCCAGCCGACCTGACCTGGAAAGCCGGCGTGGACGTGCTGTGCTTCGGCGGTACGAAAAACGGCATGGCGGTGGGTGAAGCCATCCTGTTCTTCAACCACAAACTGGCCGAAGACTTCGACTACCGCTGTAAACAGGCCGGCCAGCTGGCGTCGAAAATGCGCTTTCTCTCGGCGCCGTGGGTGGGCTTGCTGGAAAACGACGCCTGGCTCAAACACGCACGCCACGCCAACCATTGCGCACAACTGCTCAGCAGCCTGGTGGCGGATATTCCCGGCGTGGAATTAATGTTCCCGGTACAGGCCAACGGCGTGTTCCTACAGCTCTCTGAAGCGGCCATCGAGGCGCTGACGGCCAAGGGCTGGCGTTTCTACACCTTCATCGGCAAAGGCGGCGCGCGCTTCATGTGTGCGTGGGATACCGAGGAAGAACGCGTAAGAGAATTAGCTGCGGATATTAGGAAAGTGATGGGCGCCTAGGCGTGACGAATACTGGCGGATTGCCGAGACTGTTATTTGGTGTTTCCGACAGCATCTAACCCTATTTTCATCGACTAGCCTACTGGAACTCGGAAGGAAAAGGCCGCTGCAGCGGCCACCTTTCGGGAACAACTGCCTGCCGAATAATCGGCCGGAAACGGAAATCCAGCAGAGGGTTAGACCATGGAAGTTCAATGCTACGCCATGAACGCACGACAAGACGGCAGCCTGAACGACACGTTCGTAAGTTGGGACGAGTTCAGGAAACTGGCAAACGTCGGTGACACCATCAGGGAGCCTTCGAGAACCCTGACCATCTATGAAAAAGCCTTCGAATTGACAGCTTCCGGCGATCAGTTCTCCATCCAGATCTACACCCGCTAACGACTAAGGAGCGCGTCGCATCGTAGTGATCGTTCCCACGCTCCGCGTGGGAATGCCTCCCTGGGACGTCTCACGCTTTCAGAACTCGATACGCACATCACCCTTCGGCACGCTGCAGCACGACAGGATGTAACCCTCGGCCTCGTCTTCTTCGGTGATACCGCCGTTGTGCTCCATCTCGACCTCTCCGCCCAGCTTCATCACCTTGCACGTACCGCAAATGCCCATGCCGCAGGCCTTGGGGATCAGCAGGCCAAGCTTGGCGGCAGCAGCGTGGACGGTTTCGCCCGGGGCCACACGGATGCTTTTGCCCGAGGCAATGAACTCCACCTGATGCAAATCCGCCAAGTCGATTTCCGGGGCGTCGGCGGCTTGCTCGGCCTGTTCCACCGCGTCGGCACGCGCCTCGGGAGGCGTGGCGCCGAAGGATTCCTCGTGGTAACGCGCCATGTCGAAGCCCGCCACTTCCAGCAGGCGCTTCACCGCGTTCATGTACGGCGTAGGGCCGCAGCAAAACACTTCGCGCTCGAGGAAGTCCGGCACCATCAGTTCGAGCATCTTGTGGTTCAGGTAGCCGCGATAGCCGGCCCAGGGCTCGCCCAGGCCGTGCTTCTCGCAGATCAGGTGCAGGCTGAAGTTGTCGATCCGCGACGCCATGTGTTCCAGCTCACGGTGGTAAATGATGTCTTTGGGCGAGCGCGCGCTGTGGATAAAGGTCATGTCGACGTTGGCGTTGGTGTCGTAATACCAACGCGCCATGGACATCACCGGCGTGATGCCGACGCCGCCGCTGAGGTAGAGGACTTTGGGGTTACTGAAGTCGATGGCATTAAACAACCCGACCGGCCCGTGCACCGCCAGCTCCTGCCCTTCGTGCAGGGTGTCGTGCAGCCAGTTGGAGACCTTGCCACCCGGCACACGCTTGATCGTCACCGAAAAGCTGTACGGCACCGACGGCGAACTGGAAATGGTGTAGGAACGCATGATCGGCTGGCCATCGATTTCCAGCTCCAGGGTGACGAATTGCCCCGGCTTGAAAAAGAACAGGATCGGTTGGTCGGCCATAAAGCAGAAGGTGCGCACGTCCCAGGTTTCCTGGATGACTTTGACGCAACGGACGATGTGCCGACCATTGGCCCAGGTCTGGGTAGTTACCGGATTCAGGAAGCTGTTGGACATGCTGTTCTCCACCGCCGATATTCGGCCTTATGGTGGCGATTCTGCGTAACGCGAGAACCACCCATTTACCTATCTGCGACATTCACATACTTATCGCGACCAGCCCCCATATCACGGGGGTTGCGCGTCGGGATCAGAGTGGGCCATGTCGTTAATGGACAAGGTTCTGGCCTTTGCCGGGCCCACACTCACTCCCAACAAAGACACTTTCTTTACGCCTTGCACAGCAACAACCGTAGCCACTATTCGCCGGCCACACAGAATGGCCCTGAGGACACACACGATGGACGTCACCGCAACCTTAAGCTTGGGCGATCCGCTGGAACCCGCACGCAAGGCCACCGCGCACATGCTGCAAGAGCGCGAGCGCACCTTTTCGCTGCCGCAGCCGTTTTACTCTGACGAGCGGCTGTTTGACATCGACATGCAGGAGATTTTCCAGAAAGAGTGGTTGATCGCCGGCATGACCTGCGAGATCCCCACCAAGGGCAACTACCTGACCCTGCAAGTGGGCAAGAACCCGATCATCGTGATCCGTGGCGCCGAAGGCGTGGTGCATGCGTTCCACAACGTGTGCCGC
This sequence comes from Pseudomonas sp. IB20, assembly GCF_009707325.1. Lineage (NCBI taxonomy): Bacteria > Pseudomonadati > Pseudomonadota > Gammaproteobacteria > Pseudomonadales > Pseudomonadaceae > Pseudomonas > Pseudomonas gelidaquae. The sequence goes on from NZ_CP046103.1 coordinate 4,809,520, forward strand.
CACCGTGGTTCGCGCTTGTGCACCAGCGACAAGGGCAAGGTTGCCAAACTGGTCTGCCACTACCACCAGTGGACCTACGAACTGGACGGCCGCCTGCTGTTCGCCGGCACCGAGATGGGCGCCGACTTCGACATGAAGCAATACGGCTTGAAACCCGTGAACGTAAAGACCGCCGGCGGCTACATTTTCATCAGCCTGGCCGAGAACCCGCCGGCCATCGATGACTTCCTGTCGACGCTAAACCACTACATGGAACCCTACGACATGGAAAACACCAAGGTGGCGATCCAGACCACCTTGTTTGAAAAAGCCAACTGGAAACTGGTGCTGGAAAATAACCGCGAGTGCTACCACTGCAACGCGTCGCACCCGGAACTGTTGAAAACCCTGCTGGAATGGGACGACGTCACCGACCCGCGCGCCGACCAGGCCTTCAAGGACCACGTCGCGGCGTCGGCCGCCGCCTGGGACGCGGAAAAAATCCCTTACGCCCACGCCAGCTTCGGCCTGCGTAACCGTATCGTGCGCATGCCGCTGCTCAAGGGCACCGTGTCGATGACCCTCGACGGCAAACAAGGCTGCAACAAGCTGATGGGCCGCATCAAGAACCCGGACCTGGGCTCGATGCGCATCCTGCACTTGCCGCACTCCTGGAACCACTGCATGGGCGATCACATCATCGTGTTCACCGTGTGGCCGATCAGCGCACAGGAAACCATGGTCACCACCAAGTGGATCGTGCACAAGGACGCCGTCGAAGGCGTGGACTATGACGTGGAGCGCATGCGCAAAGTGTGGGACGCCACCAACGACCAGGACCGTCGCCTGGCCGAAGAAAACCAGCGCGGGATCAACTCCACCGCTTACCAGCCAGGGCCGTACTCCAAGACCTATGAGTTTGGCGTGGTGAATTTTGTGGATTGGTACAGCGAGCGGATGCTGAGCAACCTGGGCGCGGCGCCGGCGCCGTATCTCAAAGGTGTGGCCGTACACGAATAACTGACACCCCACAGATCATCAATATGGGGCTTGTGTGGGAGCTGGCTTACCTACGATGCGGACACCTCGGAGCCTCAGTTGCACTGGGGTGATGCCATCGCAGGCAAGCCAGCTCCCACATTGGCTATCACCATTGTTCAAATTTCGATCAAACCTTTTACAGGCCCCTAATAACCTGCCCTCCAGCCTTCGCCCAACAACTTATCCACAAAGCCACCCACAGTAATTGTGGGCAAGTACACCTTCCTCCCGAAATTAAATGAAGAAAATCCGTGACTTATTCAAAGCTTGCGGTTTTTTGCACGCCTGATCATTTATTAACCAAGTCTCTGAAAGCCTCTATTCACGTGGCCTGTAGCAGTACGCAAACACCTTATCCACAGAAGCACCAACAGACTTTGGGGGCAACTTTGCCAACGCTGTGGAAAACCGCGTCAAAGCGTCACAAATCGGGCCATTCAGGGTTTTTCTTCGGCAAATAAGACCAATTGATCATATTTTGATCAACCCAGCGAAAGCCTTTATTTATATGGGCTGCAGATGATAGCGAACATCTTATCCACAGAAGCGCCAACAGACTTTGGGGGCAAGTCTGAACTGGGCGATGGCTTGGGATGTGGAAAAACCCAAGCAAAAACCGTCAGTTAGCCTGGTTGTTTTTCGTACAGAGGGCTGCAGGGCTTGATTTACCGGGGCTGTGGACAACCGCGAACAGGTTATCCACAGACGGGTCAACAGGGATTGTGGGTAAGCCTACACGCGCGCCGCAAAAACAGTCTGGCTGCTGGCCTTTCTGTGGGAGCCGGGCTTGCCCGCGATGCAGGCAAGCCAGCTTCCACACTGGCCTCCTCCCACCTTGGGTTAGCGCACGACGCCTTCTTCGATGAGCAGCTTGAGGATTGCTTCGGCGCCCGCCTCGGGGCTGAGGCCCTTGAGCACTTGCCCACCGCCGCCGCTGGCCTTGGCCGTGGCGGCCTTCATGCGGTCGGCGCCGCTCTTGGCCTTGATCACCTTGAGGCGCTTAGGCCGTGGCTTGGCGGGTTGCAGCAGCGCACCTGTGAATAACTCGTCTTGCTCAATCTCGACCTCATGGGCGGCCAGCTCGCCTCGTTGCGCAGGGCCGTAGGCGCTTTGCCGTGGCTTGGGCGCAGCGTTATCCACCGTGGCCAGAAACGGCAAGCGCACCTTCAAGCGCCGCCGCTGCCCGCGCGGCAAGGCTTGCAGCACATGGGCCACACCGCCATCGATGGACTCCACCTGCGCCAGCCCGACAATCAGCGGCCAGCCCAGTTGTTCGGCCAGCAGGAACGGCAACATGCCCGAGCCCTCGCCGGTTTCCGCCTGGCTGCCGGTGAGCACCACCTGGGCGCCGGCGTCACGCAGGTATTCACTGAGCACCGGCAAGGCATCAGAACCTGCCGGCTGCTCCAGCACGTGCAACTGCGGCAAGCCCATGCCCAGGTAGCTGCGTAACGTAGGCTCGTGAATGTTGCCCGCATGCAGCACCTGCAACTTATCCCCAGCCATCTGCAAACCCAGCTCGACAGCGCGAGCATCTTGCTCGGCGCGGCGTGGGCGGCCTGAAGTAGGGTGGGCGCCGATGGACACCAAGCTGATTACATGTGTCGTCATGGTCATGTCCTTAAGCCGCATCGCGCTTGGCGCCGTTGCGGTGGGCCTCGACCGCAGCGATCAAGGCTTGCAGTATCGCGGCGCTGTCGCCGATCACCGACAGGTCGGCACGTTTGATCATGTCGCAGCCCGGGTCGAGGTTGATTGCCACCACTTTGTCGCAGGCACCGATGCCTTGCAGGTGCTGGATCGCCCCGGAAATCCCCACGGCCACGTAAACCCGCGCCGTGACCCAGGTGCCGCTGGCGCCAACCTGGCGATCACGCGCCATAAAGCCATCATCCACCGCCACCCGCGAGGCGCCTTCGGTGGCGCCCAGGGCCGCGGCGGTCTGATGGAACAGGGCCCAGTCCTTCACGCCGTTGCCGCCGGAGAAAATAAACTCCGCCTCGGCCATAGGAATCGCGCCGGGGTCCACCGCCACGGCACCGAGGTCTTCGATACGCGGCAAGCTGCGCGCCAAGGCTGTGGATAACTCCACGGGCAATACTTCATGGCGTGTTTCGCTGACCGGTTCGGCGCATTCCACTGCCGCCAGGATCAGGCGCGGCAATGGCCGGGCCAAATCTTCCTGGCCCGCACCGGCGCGGCCGATACACGCCTCGCCCTTGATCTGCCAGACTCGCGTGGCCGGGCGCTCCTTGAGGCTCGCGGCAAAACGCCGACCCAACTCGCCACCACCGCTGCGGCTATCCGGCAGCAGCCAATGGCGCGGGTTGAACTGGTTATCCACAGCCCGCAGGCCTTGCACGCGTTGCTCCGGTGAATAACCGTCGAATTCATGGCCTTCCAACACCAGCAGGCGATCAACGCCCGCCGTGGCAAACGCACTTTCTTTGTAGTCGCCGAACACCACGGCCAACACCGCGCCGTCGCTGCCGGCGAGTTGCCGCGCCAAACCGAGCAAGTCGCGGTCGTGGCTGCTCAGGCGGCCGCCGACCATGTCCGGCACCACGTTGATGTAGAACGCCGGCGCAGGCACTTGATGCAGCGGCAACTGCACTTGCACCGCCGCTGTGCGTTTGGCCGCGCCGCCCTGCTGGGCGCCGCTGCGGTCAATGCGTTTGATGCCGTTGGGGCCGATAAAACCGACGCCATGCACGTTTTTGCGAATGACGCCGTTTGGCCCCATCCAGCTGTGTTGCACCGGCTGCATCGCCGCATGCAGCGGGTGCAGGCGGTTACGGGCGATCCATTCGGCCCGTGGGTCGCGGCGGATAATGTCGCTCATCAATGCACCTGCGCAGGTTCACGTTTCAGGGTCTTGGCCGGGGCGGCGTCTTCCAGCAACGCGTCGGCCACCAACTCGGCGATGTCCTTGATCAATGGGCGCGGTTCAACGACACCCTCAAGCATCGCTGTGCACTGTGGACAACCCACAGCCACCAGCTCGGCGCCGGTTTCGCGGATGTCTTCCATGCGCATATCGGGAATACGTTGCTTGCCGGGAATGTCAGTGATCGGCGCACCGCCACCGCCACCGCAGCAGCGAGAACGGAAGCCCGAGCGTTGCATCTCCTTGACCTCGATGCCCAGCGCGCGCAGCACTTGGCGCGGGGCCTCGTATTCGCCGTTGTAACGGCCCAGGTAGCAAGGGTCGTGATACGTCACGCTGTTGCCCTTGTGCTGGCCCAGGTTCAACGCGCCGTCGCCGATCAGCTCGGCCATAAAGGTGCTGTGATGCTGCACCAGGTAATTGCCGTTGAAGGCGCCGTACTCGTTTTTCAGTACGTGGAAGCTGTGCGGGTCGCAGGTGACAATGCGCTTGAAGCTGTACTTGGCCAACGTCTGGATATTGCGCGCGGCCAGCAGTTGGAACGTGGCTTCATCGCCCAGGCGGCGCGCGACATCGCCGCTGTCGCGCTCTTCCAGGCCGAGTACGGCAAAGTCGACCTTGGCCGCCTTCAGCACTTTGACGAAGGCGCGCAGGGTGCGCTGGTTGCGCATGTCGAAGGCGCCGTCGCCGACCCAGAACAACACATCGGCGCTGCCTTTTTCACTGAACAACGGCAGGTTCAAATCCGCCGCCCAGTTCAGGCGACCGCCCGGTGCGAAGCCGCCAGGGTTGTCGGTGGCGATCAGGTTTTCCAGGACTTCGGCGCCCTTGTTCGGGGTCGCGCCTTTTTCCAGGGTGAGGTAGCGGCGCATGTCGACGATGGCGTCCACGTGCTCGATCATCATCGGGCACTCTTCCACGCAGGCGCGGCAGGTGGTGCACGACCACAGGGTTTCAGCATCCACCAGGCCGTTGACGATCGGCTGGTGCGGGTTGCCGCTGTGTTCGCCAATAACCTTGCCTGGATACGGGCTGCCGGCGAACTTGGCGTCGGTGCCACCGGCCAGGCCGACCACCATGTCCTGGATCAGCTTTTTCGGGTTCAGCGGCTGGCCGGCGGCGAACGCCGGGCACGCGGCTTCGCACTTGCCGCACTGCACGCAGGCGTCGAAGCCGAGCAGTTGGTTCCAGGTGAAATCCTTGGGTTTTTCCACGCCCAGCGGCGCGGTTTTATCGCTCAAGTCCAGCGGCTTCAACCCGGTGGAACGGCCGCCACCAAAACGTTCGGCACGGCGGTGCCAGGCCAGGTGCAGGGCACCGGCGAAGGCGTGTTTCATCGGGCCGCCCCAGGTCATGCCGAAGAACATTTCCGACACGCCCCACAGCACGCCCAGGCTCAACAAGGCGGCCAGCAACCAGCCGCCGAAGTCGGCTGGCAGAACCCCGGCCACCGGCAAGGTCACCAGGAAGAAACTCACCGAGAACGCCATCAGGCTTTTCGGCAGGCGCATCCACGGGCCTTTCGACAGACGTGACGGCGGGTTACGCCGCCGCAGGTAAACGAACGTGGCGCCGACAAACATCAGCACCGAGGCCAGCAGCAAGGCATAGCCGAGGATGCGGTTATGCAGGCCGAAACCGTGCACCAGAATCGCCAACAGCGCCGACAGCACAAAGCCCAGCGCGGTAGCGACGTGGGTGTTAGCAATGTATTTGTCGCGGGCGACCACGTGGTGCAGGTCGACCATGTAGCGCTTGGGCATGGCCAGCAGGCCGCCAAGCAGGTCGACTTTGGAGGCGCGGCCACGGCGCCACATGGCTGCCCGGCGCAGGGCGCCCAAGACGGCAAGGCCCAGGGCGGCAAACAAGAGAACAGGCAGCAAGGTGTTCAACATGGTGAAGCTCCCGAAGACCACACAGGTCTTGCATGGGAATCGGTTCAATGTGAGAGCTGGCTTGTGTGGGAGCTGGCTTGCCTGCGATGGCATCAACGCGGTCGTCCACCCGGCTCCCACAGAAAAGCTGGCTCCCACATTGATCGCGTTCCTGTTGGGTCAGAAATCCTTGCACAGGCGCAGGGCGTCATAGATGGCGGCGTGGGTATTACGTTGCGCCACACAGTCACCAATGCGGAACAGCAAGTACCCCTCACCCGGCTCGCTCAGGCACGGCTGTGGCTTGATCGCGAACAGGGCTTCGATGTCCATCTGGCCCTTGTTGCGCGAACCGGGTTTGAGGGCGTAGTAGATCTCCTCGTCCGGGCGCACGCCGTTTTCCACCACCACCTGGTCCACCACTCGCTCCTCTTTGGCGCCGGTGTATTCGTTCTCCAGCACCGCCACCAGCTTGTCGCCTTCGCGGTAGACCTTTTCCAGCATCATGTCGCCGGTCATGATCACTTCCTTGGGGTACATGCTGCGGTAGTAGGTCGGGAACGACGTACCGCCGACGGCCACGCCCGGCTTGATGTCGTCGGTGACGATTTCGACCTGGCAGCCCTTGTCCGCCAAAAAGTCCGCCACCGACATGCCGGTGAATTCGCAGATGGTGTCGTACACCAGCACGTTCTTGCCCGGCGCGACTTTGCCGTCGAGCACGTCCCAACTGCTGACCACCAGGCCTTGCGCCGCGCCCCAGTGTTCGTTCTGCTCCAGGAATGGATGCCCGCCGACAGCCAGCACCACGACATCTGGGCGCAGGTCGAGGATCGCTTCGGCATTCGCCGCCACGCCCAGGCGCAGGTCGACGTTCAGGCGTGCCAGTTCCAGCTGGAACCAGCGCGTGATGCCGGCGATCTGGTCACGTTGTGGGGCTTTCGAGGCGGTGGTGATTTGCCCACCGATAAAGTCTTTCTTCTCGAACAGCGTCACGTCATGGCCACGCTCGGCGGCAACGCGCGCAGCTTCCATCCCGGCCGGGCCGGCACCGACCACCACGACCTTGCGTTTGGGCCCGGTGGATTTCTCAATGATGTGCGGCACGCCCATGTACTCACGCGAGGTCGCGGCGTTCTGGATGCACAGCACGTCCAGCCCTTGGTACTGGCGGTCGATGCAGTAGTTGGCGCCGACGCACTGCTTGATCTGGTCGATCTGGCCCATCTTGATCTTGGCGATCAGGTGCGGGTCGGCGATGTGCGCACGGGTCATGCCGACCATGTCTACGTAGCCGCCTTCCAGAATGCGCGTGGCCTGGTTCGGGTCCTTGATGTTCTGCGCGTGCAGCACCGGCGACTTGACCACTTCCTTGATACCGGCTGCCAAGTGCAGGAACGGCTCCGGTGGGTAACTCATGTTTGGGATCACGTTGGCCAGGGTGTTGTGAGTGTCGCAACCCGAGCCCACCACGCCGATAAAGTCCAACATGCCGGTGTCGTCGTAATACTTGGCGATCTGTTTCATGTCCTCGTGGGACAAGCCGTCCGGGTGAAATTCATCGCCGCACAGGCGGATGCCCACGCAGAAATCCGGGCCGACTTCCTTGCGCACAGCCTTCAGGACTTCCAAGCCGAAGCGCATGCGGTTTTCAAAGCTGCCGCCCCATTCGTCGGTGCGCTTGTTGACCCGTGGGCTCCAGAACTGGTCGATCATGTGCTGGTGCACCGCCGACAGCTCCACGCCATCCAGGCCACCGGCTTTGGCCCGCGCGGCGGCGCTGGCGTAGTTGCCGATCACGCGCCAGATTTCTTCCGGCTCGATGGTTTTGCAGGTCGCACGGTGCACCGGCTCACGGATGCCCGACGGCGACAGCAGGGTCGGCCAATGCTCGCCGTCCCAGCGCGAGCGACGGCCCATGTGGGTAATCTGGATCATGATCTTCGCGCCATGCTTGTGCATGGCATCGGCCAGGTTCTGGAAGTGCGGGATGATCCGGTCGTCGGCCAGGTTCACCGATTTCCACCAGCCTTGCGGGCTGTCGATGGCCACACTGGAAGACCCGCCGCAGATCGCCAGGCCAATCCCGCCCTTGGCTTTCTCTTCGTAGTACTTCACATAGCGGTCGGTGGTCATGCCGCCGTCGGTGGCATACACCTCGGCGTGGGCGGTACTGAGCACGCGGTTGCGGATGGTCAGTTTGCCGATCTGGATCGGTGCGAACATTGCTTCGAAAGCCATGGCAGGGTCCTCGACTTACAACGGCTTGACGGTGAATAGGCCGTCGTCGTGGCCTTCTTCGGAGCCGCCGTAGACTTGCTCGGCCACCGTGCGGATCTTGCTGCCACGCGCCTGCAGAATCTGGTCCATGGCGCCGGCAAACCAGCCGGTGAACATGTAGTCGACCTTGCGCCCGACCTTGCCATACACGTAGACAAACGCCGAGTGCTCGAGCTTGACGCTGGCGGTGCCTTTGTCGAGGTCGATGTCCTGGATCTTGAACAGGCCCCAGCCGCGCTGCGACAGGCGCTTCATGTAGTGCTCAAACACCGCAACGCCTTCCAGACCGTGGCATTCAGCTTCTTTTTCACACCAGTGCCAAGCGGATTTGTAGCCGGCCTTGTAGAGGATTTCGGCGTAGGCGTCGGCGCCCAATACTTCTTCAATCCCCATGTGATTGTTGACGAAGAAATGGCGTGGCACATACAGCATCGGCAGGGCGTCGGAGGTCCAGACACCGGTTTCACTGTCGACTTCGATTGGCAATTGCGGGGCGATCTTGGCCATGGAAACTTAACTCCGAAAAATTCGTTTTGATGCCCCCGGCACAGATGGCCGGAGGAAAAGAGAGGTTGGCTTATTCGCCCCAGACGTCCTTGAGGACATTGACCCAGTTTTCACATTGGCAATTGCGGGGCGATCTTGGCCATGGAAACTTAACTCCGAAAAATTCGTTTTGATGCCCCCGGCACAGATGGCCGGAGGAAAAGAGAGGTTGGCTTATTCGCCCCAGACGTCCTTGAGGACATTGACCCAGTTTTCACCCATGATCTTGCGCACCACGCGCTCGCTGTGGCCGCGCTTGAGCAGGGTCTCGGTGAGGTTGGGGAACTCGCCCACGGTGCGGATGCCCAGCGGGTTGATGATCTTGCCGAAGCTGGTCAGGCGGCGGGCGTAGCCCTTGTCATGGGTCAGCATTTCGAAGAAATCCTGGCCATGGCCCTGGGTGAAGTCGGTGCCGATGCCAATGGCGTCCTCGCCGACGATGTTCATGGTGTATTCGATGGCTTCGGCGTAGTCGTCGATGGTCGAATCGATGCCCTTGGCCAAAAACGGCGCGAACATGGTCACGCCGACAAAACCGCCGTGATCGGCGATGAACTTCAGCTCTTCATCAGACTTGTTGCGCGGGTGTTCTTTAAGGCCGGACGGCAGGCAGTGGGAATAGCACACCGGTTTTTTCGATTCGAGGATGACTTCTTCGCTGGTCTTGGAACCGACGTGGGACAGGTCGCACATGATGCCGACGCGGTTCATCTCACCGACAACCTCACGGCCAAAGCCCGACAGGCCACCGTCACGCTCGTAGCAACCGGTGCCGACCAGGTTCTGGGTGTTGTAGCACATCTGCACCACACCGACGCCGAGCTGCTTGAAGATCTCCACATAGCCGAGCTGGTCTTCAAACGCATGGGCGTTCTGAAAGCCGAAGATGATGCCGGTCTTGCCCTGCTCCTTGGCTTTGCGGATGTCGGCGGTGGTTTTCACCGGGATCACCAAATCGCTGTTTTCACGGATCAGGGTCTGGCTGGCCACGATGTTATTGATCGTGGCCTGGAAGCCTTCCCACACCGACACGGTGCAGTTGGCGGCGGTCAGCCCACCTTTGCGCATGTCCTCGAACAGGTCGCGGTTCCACTTGGCAATGATCAGCCCGTCGATAACGATGCTGTCGGCGTGCAGTTCGGCTGGGCTCATCAGGCTGTCCCCTTTTTGGCGATTCGTGCGCCGAATCGTCTGCCGGCGCTTTGGGGCCAGCATATGCCCAGGGGCTGAACGAACCGGGTGCAAAAACGACAGGGGAATTGCCGAAAGCGTCAATCCGCGACAAAGGCCTACATGACACGTCCGACTGACGACTGTTCTTTGTCTGACGCTTGAGCCAGAATTCCGTATCACCTGATATGAGACGGCGCAATGAAATCGATTTTCCTGGCTTTGGCACTCATCGCAACCGGCGTCCACGCGGCCGAAGACACCGACAGCACGCCGTGCGATGGCATCGAGAACGACAAGCAAACCCTGGAATGCGCCACCTATAACAAAACCACCGCCGAGCAATTGCTCAAGGATAACTATCAAGGCCTGCTGGAACGCATGGGTTCGACCTATGGCAGCAACAAGTCGCAACTGGCCGACATTACCGCTCGTCTGAAGGATGCCCAGCAGAAATGGGAAAAATTGCGCGATGCCGATTGTGCAGTGGACACCTTCCCGGCGGTGAACGGTAGCAAGGAGTATGCGATTCAACAGAATGATTGCCTGGCGCGGATGAGCGACGAGCGGTCGGAGTTTTTGGAGTCGATTGGGCAGGAATAAGCGCATACAAAATGCGCTGTCATTTTAATTGCCAGGCACATGTCAACTGTCAACTCTCACAGTTTACGATGTGCCAGGCAGCGCCTAAGTTTAGCCGGTGATACGGATTATCCGATCATCAAGGAGCTACTCCAAGGAGCTGATCATGCTGACTCGACACGTCATTCCTCAAATCTATACGACCCCATCGGCTTTCAATGACCGTCGAAGGAACCTTCAGCTTCAAGTCCACCAACCCGGATGGAAGCATCCTGGTGATCAACGACGGACACTTCAAAATTGTAGGCCGTGACGACCTTACGCTATAGAAGCGGTAGTGCATCTGGGAGTAGATAGGTGACAATCCTTTTTCCACTCCCTCTTTCCCAACCAAGGCCTTTCATGACTATCTGCGGCATCGAAATCAAAGGCAGCGAAGCCATCATCGCCGTCGCCTCCCTGGACAACCAGGCGCTGACCCACATCACGGTGGCCACCAAGAAAATCGCCCTGGAAGACGACGATGAGGCGGCCAACGTCAAAGCCTTCGCCGCCCAAGTGAAAGCGTTTGTACAGGCAAACGCCATCACCCGCATCGCGATCAAGAAGCGCAGCAAGAAAGGCGAGTTCGCCGGTGGCCCGACCACGTTCAAGATTGAAGGAGTGTTTCAGTTGCTGGAGGGGGTTGAGGTGACGTTGTTGTCGCCACAGACCATTAATGCGCAGAACAAGAAACACGATTTCCCCCTGCCGGCGACGCTGAACAAGTATCAGCATGAGGCCTTTAAGGCGGCGTGTTCGGCGCTGGTAAAGAAATAAGCCACACCCGAGATCAATGTGGGAGCTGGCTTGCCTGCGATGGCATCAACTGTGTGTCACTGATACACCGAGGTGCCTGCATCGCAGGCAAGCCAGCTCCCACCTTTGAACCTTGTTGCGTTTAAATCCTTGTGCGGTTCTTGTGCTGCAGCCAATCGCCGAACGTTTTGTCTTCCAGGGCATAGCCGCCCCGGCTCGACTTCCACACCAGCTCCTTGTCGCGCAACGCATCGATGCAGGCCTGAATGGTCTGGGTGCCTGGCACCACGTCGCTGCCCATGTCTTCCAGCGCTTTGCTGACTGCCGTCAGGGTGCTGTCGGTAAACGGCGCGAACGGTTGGTTGTGTTGCGAACGCTCCACCATCACTTCCAACACGGCGCGCTGGGGGATGGTGAGGTTGTTCCAGGCGCTTTCGAATTCGGTCCACACGCCCGCACGCAGCAGTTCGGCACGGCTGTGCAGCAGTTGGCCCAAATTGCTTGCCTCGCCCAGCTCCAGCGCCACTTCACCGATGATGGTGCGCAGCATCTCGGGGCGGCGGCCTACCAACTCGAATGCCTCATCAATGTCGGCGGCGTTGAATTGATTGGTTTTGGCCAAATGCGCGTTGAGGTGCAGGGTATAGGCCTGGGTAAACTCTTTGCCGAGCAAGGGGAACGGCGTGATGCTGGAGCCGAAGAATGGCTGGCTTTTGCCCAACACCAAGTGAGCCAGCTTGTCGCGGTTGGAGCCGGTAAACACCAGGCGCAAGCCACTGCCCTCCTCGTCACGGCCTTGGTTGAGCTGATCCCGGGCGGCCTTCAACGCGAACATCGCGTTGATCCCTGACTCGGTGGTTAAGGCGTGCTGCGCTTCGTCAATCACCAGCACCACGGGTTTTTCCGCCGCGCTGTGGAGCAATTCCAAGGCTTGGGTCAGCGTCGCACCGACGGGCAATTGTGGCTTGGTGAAGTCCCAGGAGAGGGTGCGCAGAAAGCTTAGCCGCTCGATTCCAATGTTCTTGGCCAGTTTGCGAATGCCTTTTTCATAGGGCACCAGAGCAGCGGCAATAGCGCTGGCGATCAACTCAGCGGGATCTTTCTCTTTGTCCGCCCAGAGATCGACATACACCGCCAGCCAGCCGCGCAGTTGGCACTCGGGAATCAGGTCTTCGCGCAAAAAGGTGCTCTTGCCGGTACGACGCGGCGCCGCAAGGAACAGGCCGGACGTAAAATCCTGAATACCGGCCCCCACCAATCCGTCAGCAATGCTGCTTGCCAGGGCGGGGCGGCGGAACACGAAGCCGCTGTTCTTCGACATACTTTTATACTCAATTATGGAAAGGACTATAAATTATAGTGACGAGTATAATTGACTATAATTGCCCGTCAAACCACCTCCCGTCGCCGATCCTCCCTCGGGCATTTGGCAAACCGCGCTCGATAGCTACGGGTGAAGTAAGACGGCGACTCAAACCCGCACGCGATACTCACCTCCAGCACACTCATATCGCTCTGTCGCAATAGCTGCCGGGCTTTTTCCAGGCGCAGGCCGAGGTAGAAGTTGCTCGGCGTGTCGTTCAAGTGCAGACGAAACAGCCGCTCCAACTGGCGCCGCGTCACCTTGATCGCATCGGCCAATGCCAAGGTGCTCAGCGGCGGCTCGGTGTGTTGCTCCATTTCGCCGATGACCTGCACCAACTTCTTATTGTTGATGCCATAGCGCGTGGCGATCTGCATGCGCTGGTGGTCTTTGCGTGGGCGGATGCGCCCGAGCACGAATTGTTCGGAGACTTGGATCGCCAAGTCGGGGCCATGAGCCTGTGCGATCAGGTCGAGCATCAGGTCGATGGAGGCGGTGCCGCCGGCGCAGGTGATGCGGCGACGGTCGATTTCGAACAGCTCCTGGGTCACGGTGAGCTGTGGATAAGATTCCTTGAAGGCATCGATGGCTTCCCAGTGCAGGGTCAGGCGGTGGCCGTCGAGCAAACCGGCTTCGGCGAGCACACAGGCGCCGGTGTCGATGGCGCCGAGGGTGACGCCATCGTGGTCGAGGCGGCGCAGCCAGTGTTCCAGCGCGGGCGTGGTGAACTTCAAGGGTTCGAAGCCGGCGACCACCATCAGCGTCGCGCCTTTTTTCAGCGGTTCCAGTGCGGCGTCGGCATTGACCGACATGCCATTGCTCGCCAGCACCGCGCCGCCGTCGGCGCTGAGTACATGCCAGCGGTACAGCTCGCCGCGAAAGCGGTTGGCCACGCGCAGCGGTTCCAGCGCGGAGATAAAGCCGATGGCCGAGAAACCCGGCATCAGCAGAAAGTAGAAATCCTGGGACATGGTGGCGCTCTCGTAGGACGGGCAGCGTGGTCACTGTGATACGCCAGTTCAACAGGCCATTCAAGAGCACAGGTCGCTGCAGTGCAAGAGCTGGTCGCCGCCGTGCGCTTTGCCGCCCTTTAAGCTGCGTACCTTGATCCCACGGTGCACAAAGACGCCGGCCCCCACAATAACGACCTGCCGAGGGATCCACCATGAACCGACTGATCAGCCGCTGTGTGCTTGCACTCAGCGCCAGCGCCATTTTGAGCACCCACGTGATGGCAGCCGATGCGGCGTCTTGCCAAAACGTGCGCATGGGCGTGGTGAACTGGACCGACGTGATCGCGACCAGCGCCATGACCCAAGTGTTGCTCGACGGCCTCGGCTACAAGACCAAACAAACCAGCGCGTCCCAGCAAATCATCTTCGCTGGCATCCGTGACCAGCGCCTGGACCTGTTCCTGGGCTACTGGAACCCGCTGATGACCCAGACCATCACGCCGTTCGTCGACGCCAAGCAAGTCAAAGTCCTCGAAAAACCCAGCCTGGAAGACGCGCGCGCCACCCTTGCCGTGCCGACTTACCTGGCGGACAAGGGCCTGAAAACCTTTGCCGACATCACCAAGTTTGAGAAAGAACTGGGCGCCAAGATCTACGGCATCGAGCCAGGCTCGGGCGCCAACACCCAGATCAAGGCGATGATCGCCAAGAACCAGTTCGGCCTGGGCAAATTCCAACTGGTGGAATCCAGCGAAGCCGGCATGCTCGCCGCTGTCGACCGTGCGGTACGCCGCAAGGAAGCCGTGGTGTTCTTCGGCTGGGCGCCGCACCCAATGAACGTCAACGTGGCGATGACTTACCTCACCGGCAGCGACGACGCCCTGGGCCCGAACGAAGGCATGGCCACGGTGTGGAGCGTCACCTCGCCGACCTACGCCGAACAATGCCCGAACGTGCACAAGCTGCTGACCAACCTGACCTTCACCGCCGCTGACGAGAGCCGAATGATGCAGCCGTTGCTCGATCACAAAGACGCGCTCGAGTCCGCCAAGCAGTGGCTCAAGGACCACCCGCAAGACCAGCAGCGCTGGCTTGAAGGCGTGACCACCTTCGACGGCAAACCGGCTGCGGCCAACCTGCAATTGACCCGCAAATAACCGATCCGAATCACCGTGTCGCAGCCGCTTTTGGCTGCGCGCGGCATCACTACGCCCGCCTGTAAGGAACCGACTCATGAACCACGACGTCATCATCACCTGCGCACTCACCGGTGCTGGCGACACGACTGGCAGAAGCCCACACGTGCCGGTCACTCCCAAACAAATCGCCGCTGCCGCCGTGGAAGCCGCCAAGGCTGGCGCAACCGTGGTGCACTGCCACGTGCGTGATCCCGAAACCGGCAAGTTCAGCCGCGACGTTGCGTTGTACCGCGAAGTGATGGAGCGCATCCGCGAGGCCGATATCGACATCATCGTCAACCTCACCGCCGGCATGGGTGGCGACCTGGAAATCGGCGGTGGCGAGAACCCGATGGAGTTCGGCCCCAACACCGATCTGGTCGGCCCGCTGACCCGCCTGGCCCACGTGGAAGCGTTGCTGCCGGAAATCTGCACGCTGGACTGCGGCACCCTGAACTTCGGCGATGGCGACACCATTTACGTGTCCACCCCGGCCCAGCTGCGTGCTGGCGCCAAGCGCATTCAGGAACTGGGCGTTAAGGCCGAGCTGGAAATTTTCGACACCGGCCACCTGTGGTTCGCCAAGCAGATGATCAAGGAAGGCCTGCTCGACAACCCGTTGTTCCAACTGTGCCTGGGCATCCCATGGGGCGCACCGGCTGACACCACCACGATGAAAGCCATGGTCGACAACCTGCCCGCCGACGCGGTGTGGGCCGGCTTCGGTATCGGCCGCATGCAAATGCCGATGGCGGCGCAAGCGGTGCTGCTGGGCGGCAACGTACGGGTCGGTCTGGAGGACAACCTGTGGCTGGACAAAGGCGTGCTCGCCACCAACGGCCAGCTCGTGGAGCGAGCGAGTGAAATCCTCAGCCGCCTGGGCGCGCGGGTCATGAGCCCGGCGGAAGGCCGAGTCAAGATGGGCCTGACCAAGCGCGGCTAATTTTTCCAACCACCGCTGAACCCTGTGGGAGCCGGGCTTGCCCGCGATGGCGGTACACCTGCACCGGATACTCCAACTGACACACCGCTATCGCAGGCAAGCCACCCGAAGCCAGCTCCCACATTGAATCACCGGACTTTTCAGGATCGTCACTATGAGCTTTATCACCGAAATCAAAACCTTCGCCGCCCTCGGCAGCGGCGTCATCGGCAGCGGCTGGGTATCCCGCGCCCTGGCCCACGGCCTGGATGTAGTCGCCTGGGACCCGGCGCCCGGCGCCGAAGCGGCCCTGCGCAAACGCGTCGCCAACGCCTGGGGCGCTTTGGAAAAACAAGGCTTGGCACCGGGAGCATCCCAGGACCGCCTGCGCTTCGTCGCCACCATTGAAGCGTGTGTGAAAGACGCCGACTTCATCCAGGAAAGCGCCCCGGAACGCCTGGAGCTGAAACTGGAGTTGCACAGCAAGATCAGCGCGGCGGCCAAGCCGAATGCGCTGATTGGTTCGAGTACCTCGGGCCTGTTGCCAAGCGAGTTCTACGAGGGTTCCACCCACCCGGAACGCTGCGTGGTCGGCCACCCGTTTAACCCGGTTTACCTGTTGCCGCTGGTGGAAGTGGTGGGCGGCAAAAATACCGCGCCGGAGGCTGTTCAGGCGGCGATCAAGGTGTATGAATCCCTCGGCATGCGCCCGTTGCATGTGCGTAAGGAAGTGCCGGGGTTTATCGCAGACCGCCTGCTTGAAGCGCTGTGGCGTGAGGCGCTGCACTTGGTCAACGACGGCGTGGCGACCACCGGAGAGATCGATGACGCCATCCGTTTTGGCGCCGGGTTGCGCTGGTCGTTCATGGGCACCTTCCTAACCTACACCCTGGCCGGCGGTGATGCCGGGATGCGGCATTTCATGGCGCAGTTCGGCCCGGCGCTGCAGTTGCCGTGGACGTACCTGCCGGCGCCGGAATTGACTGACAAGTTGATTGATGATGTGGTCGATGGCACCAGCGAGCAGTTGGGCAAGCACAGCATTTCGGCGCTGGAACGCTATCGTGATGATTGCCTGCTGGCGGTGCTTGAAGCGGTGAAAACCACCAAAGCCAAACACGGCATGAGCTTCGCTGAGTAACCGCTGTTGATTTCCTGTGGGAGCTGGCTTGCCTGCGATAGCGGCGGTGAGTCGTACAGGGTACATGGCTATCGCAGGCAAGCCAGCTCCCACATTTGACCGAGTACATAGCCGGAATTTATGTGATGCCTGCACTGACGACTTACACCACAAAAATCCAGCCCGACTGGGTGGATTACAACGGCCACCTGCGCGACGCGTTCTACCTGCTGATCTTCAGCTACGCCACCGACGCGCTGATGGACACCCTGGGTTTGGACATTGAAAACCGCGAGGCCAGCGGCAATTCATTGTTCACCCTGGAACTGCACCTCAACTACCTGCACGAGGTAAAACTCGGTGCCGAGGTAGAGGTGCACACCCAACTGATCGCCCACGATGCCAAGTGCCTGCACCTGTATCACAGCCTGCATTTAGTGGGCGATGAAAAAGAACTGGCCGGCAACGAACAGATGCTGCTGCACGTCGACCTCGCCGGCCCGCATTCGGCGCCGTTCACCGCGGCCACCCTGGAAAAACTCATCGCTATCCGCGCTGCGCAGGCCGACCTGCCAAGGCCCGCCCTCCTCGGCCGTGTGATCGGTTTGCCGCCCAAAAAACCCTAAGGAGCCGTCATGCGCACTGCAGCCGCTGTTGCCGACTTTCGTACTTACCCAACGATCTGCGACCTCGCCGAGGTGCAGGTGCTGGAGGATCAGCTTCGCGTGCATTGGGCCGATGGCCGGGTGAGCCCGTTTCATCATCAGTGGCTGCGGGACAACTGCCCGTGCGCGGAATGCGTATACAGCGTGACCCGTGAGCAGGTGCTGGAGATTGTCGATGTGGATGAGAATCTCAGCGCCAGCAGCGCGCGCATTGATCAGGGCTTGCTGAGTGTGGAATGGAACGGCGGCCACCTGAGCCAGTACGATCCCGGCTGGTTACGGGCGCACGCCTACGACGATGAATCCCGCGCTGAGCGCCGTGCGGCGAAACCCCAATCCCAGCTGTGGGACCAGCACTTCACGTTGCCGGTTTTCGACTACGCGGCGGTGATGGAAGACCCCAAGGTCCTGCTGCAATGGTTGCTGGCCTTGCGTGACGGCGGCCTCACGCAAATCCGTGGCGTACCCACCGAACCCGGCTCCCTGGCGCTGATCGCCAAGCGTATTTCGTTTATCCGCGAGAGCAACTTCGGCGTGCTGTTCAACGTGCAATCCAAGGCCGATGCCGACAGCAATGCCTACACCGCTTTCAACCTGCCATTGCACAGCGATTTGCCGACGCGGGAGCTGCAACCGGGGCTGCAGTTTTTGCACTGCCTGGTGAACGAGGCCACGGGCGGCGAGAGCATTTTTGTCGATGGGTTCGCCATCGCCAATGCGCTGCGCAGCGAAGACCCCGAGGCGTTTCGCGCGCTGTGTGAAATACCGGTGGAGTTTCGCAACAAGGACCGTCACAGCGACTATCGCCGCCTCGCGCCGATCATTGCGCTGGATGCCTTGGGTGAAGTGGCGGAGATCCGCATGGCCAACTTTCTGCGTGGGCCATTCGAGGCGCCGGTGGAACAGATGCCGTTGTTGTATCGCGCGTATCGGCGCTTTATTGCGATGACGCGGGAGGAGCGGTTTCGGTTGGTCAAGCGTTTGAATCCGGGCGAGTTGTGGTGCTTTGATAACCGCCGCACGTTGCATGCGCGCAATGCGTTTGACCCGGCTTCCGGAGCGCGGCACTTTCAGGGTTGTTACATCGACCGGGATGAGTTGCTCTCACGGATTCTGGTGTTGCAGCGGTAGACCGCGGCGCGCCCCTCGCAGGCAAGCCAGCTCCCACATTTGACTGCGTTCACAAGTCAAAATGTGGGAGCTGGCTTGCCTGCGAGGGGGCCCGTGAACTCACCACAAACTCCAGGCAAAAAAAGCCCCAATCCAGCCGTGACTGGATCGGGGCAGAGTGCTTGGTGTGAGCGTGACATCCCGAGGGTGACCAAACCTTCAAGGTGCGTGCCTGGCGTTCAGTGTGCCTATTACTTGTGTCGGTAAATGACCCGAAAACGACCTGTTCATAGCCATCTGAGCCATTCGTTGAATCTGCCCTTGCCGACCGGCCGAGGGCCTACCAGAATCCCAGTCAGTCCCCGCTCCCTACACCAGGATGAACGTCATGATGCACGCGGATTTGATTGACCAGGATGACTTGCTGGGCCAACTGCGCTCACTGGGTTTTGAAGTGTCCAGCGGCGCCACCGCCGAGCAGGCTTGCGAGTGTGCGGTGCGCGGTTTGAGTGCCGCGCGGGCCAAGGCGCTCAAGGGCATGGTGGAACAGATGTACACCGGCAGCGCGACGATCTTGCCGGCTGTGCGCCAGGCGATCGATAAGCAGTTGTTGCCGGCGTTGGGGCAGTTCAAGCAGAACTCTGGCGTCTGATAGATCGCTATCGCAGGCAAGCCAGCCCCCACATTTGAATGTATTCACAGATCAAAATGTGGGAGCTGGCTTGCCTGCGATGAAGTACCTTCGGTCTAGAGCCTTACACTCGCGAAAGTCGACTCATTCCTGGCCTGACTCAACGCCGACATCGGCCCCGACAACGGTGACAACACCAGCGCCTGCGGAATCGGCATCATCGCCACTTGCTGGGTGGTGTTGGAACCTACGCGTTCATCCCGTGGCGGTATGCCGAAGTATTCGCGGTAGCACTTGGAGAAGTGCGGCGTGGACACAAACCCGCACACCGAGGCTACTTCGATGATCGACATCGGCGTTTGCTTGAGCAGTTGCCGTGCACGGATCAAGCGCAGTTTTAAGTAATAACGCGACGGCGAGCAGTGCAGGTATTTCTGGAACAGCCGCTCCAACTGGCGACGCGACACGGCGACGTACACCGCCAGCTCGTCCAGGTCGATCGGCTCTTCCAGGTTGGCTTCCATCAGCGCGACGATTTCCTGCAGTTTCGGCTGGTTGGTGCCGAGCATGTGTTTGAGCGGCACACGCTGGTGATCCTGTTCGTTGCGGATGCGTTCGTACACAAACATCTCGGAGATCGCTGCCGACAATTCACGGCCGTGGTCGCGGCTGATCAGGTGCAGCATCATGTCCAGCGGCGCGGTGCCGCCCGAGCTGGTGAAGCGGTTGCGGTCAAGGGTGAACAGGCGTGTGCTCATGGCGACACGCGGGAACGCTTCCTGCATCGACGCCAGGCATTCCCAGTGCACGCTGCAATCGAAACCGTCGAGCAAACCGGCGCAGGCCAGGGCCCAACTGCCAGTGCACACGGCGCCGAGGCGACGCGACTGGCGCGCCTGGCTTTGCAGCCACGACACGTGTTCACGGGTAACGGTGCGCTGGATACCCACGCCGCCGCACACAATCACAGTGTCCAGGGCCGGGGCTTTGTGCATGGAGGCGTCGGGGGTGATTTGCAGACCGTCGCTGGCCCACACTTGGTTGCCGTCGACACTCAGGGTTGACCAGCGATACAGCTCACGGCCGGACAACTGGTTGGCCATGCGCAGCGGTTCCACTGCGGACGCCAGGGAAATCAGCGTGAAATTGTCCAGCAGCAAAAAGCCGATGGATTGAGGCGCACGGTTCTGGGGTTGGGCCCCTGAGTTGAACGACGTCATCGCGGTATCTCCTCACACAAAGCGGGTGATGGCCTCAGGCGAGGCTCTTGTTATTGCGCTCGCCCTGGAAAGGAGAGGCTTTGAATAGATAGAGCAAATGCCATGCCTAAAATTGAATGGGCATTCAATAACTCCTGAAAACGACCTGATGACGCGTCTATTTAAGCCCGCGCAGGAAGTGCGGGATATGCCTCGAAAAGGACGCTGGCGTGCGCCTGCTCACGGGGTGTGAGCAGATCGGTAGCACTTGTGGGAAGGCGCTTTGCGGGCGTAGGAAGAGTCTGTCACCGCACGCACGGGTGACGGGTGGTCGGGCGGGAATTCGTTCTGGAGCTACTTATCTGTTTGCGACGCGCTAAAAGGTGGCGCTTTTGAATCCGGGTGTTCACTTTATGAGCAGTTTGCCATCAAGTGGCGCTTTTGAATCCGGGTGTTCACTTTATGAGCAGTTTGCCAATCAATTGTGGCGAGCGGGCTTGCCACAACAAGCCGCTCACCCGAAGAAAGCGCTCAACACTCCACCGCACTTACCGCCAACCCACCCCGCGATGTTTCCTTGTACTTGTCATGCATGTCCGCGCCGGTATCGCGCATGGTACGGATCACCCGGTCCAGGGAGATAAAGTGCTGGCCATCGCCGCGCAGCGCCATCTGCGCCGCGTTGATCGCTTTCACCGCTGCAATCGCATTGCGCTCGATGCACGGCACTTGCACCAGCCCGCCCACCGGGTCGCAGGTCAGGCCGAGGTTATGTTCCAGGCCGATTTCGGCGGCGTTGCACAGCTGCTCCGGCGTGGCACCGAGGATTTCAGCCAACCCGGCTGCGGCCATGGCGCAGGCCGAACCGACTTCGCCTTGGCAGCCGACTTCGGCGCCGGAAATCGAGGCATTCTTTTTACACAAAATTCCCACGGCCGCCGCGCTGAGCAAATAGTCGACCACGTTGGCTTCAGTCACTTCGTCGCTGAACTTCATAAAGTAGTGCAGCACCGCCGGGATGATCCCCGCCGCGCCATTCGTCGGTGCGGTGACCATGCGCCCGCCGGCGGCGTTTTCTTCATTCACCGCCAGGGCGAACAGGTTGACCCACTCCATCGCACTCAAGGTCGAGCCAATCACATTTGGCTTGCCCAACTCCTGCAAGCTGCGGTGCAATTTGGCGGCGCGACGCCGCACGTTCAAGCCGCCGGGCAAGATGCCCTCGTGCTTGAGGCCCTGCTCCACGCAATCTTGCATGGCGCGCCAGAGCTTCATCAGGCCGCTGCGGATTTCTTCCTCGCTGCGCCAAGTCTTTTCATTCGCCAGCATCAACTCGGCCACGCGCAGGTTGTGGGTCTTGCACAGCTGCAACAGCTCCACCGCGCTGGAAAAATCATACGGCAACTCGGTGCGGTCCATATCGGCCACGCCGCTTTGCGCCTGGGCTTCGTCCACCACAAAACCGCCACCGACCGAATAGTAGGTATCGCGGTGCAACTCGCCATCATCGCCAAACACCACCAAGGTCATGGCGTTGGGGTGGAACGGCAGGTTTTCGTCGAGCAGGCGCATGTCGCGCGCCCAGATGAAGGGCACCGGCAGGCGGCCATCGAGCAACAGTGTGTCGGTCTCGCGCAGGGTGTGAATACGCAGGCCGATTTGCGCCGGGTCGATAGCGTCCGGCCACTCGCCCATCAGGCCCATGATGGTGGCGGTGTCGCTGCCGTGGCCGATGCCGGTGGCCGACAATGAGCCATACAGCTGAACTTCGACGCGCCTGACTTGTTCCAACAGTTCACGTTCACGTAATGCTTGGACGAACAACGCTGCGGCGCGCATGGGGCCGACGGTGTGAGAACTAGAAGGCCCGATGCCGATCTTGAACAGGTCGAAAACGCTGATAGCCATTGCCGTGAAACTCCTCGGTGAGCAGGCTAGGCATGAACAAGCTGCTACGCTCAGATCGCCCAGATGGCGGCATCATCAAGCTTTTATCCGCCCTCACGGCGTCTCACACCGACGCACCCATGCTCAACAGCGTCGCTCCCGTGCGATCAAGCGTTTTGGCCGTTTTTAGCGGTGCAGATCGATAAAAACTGCAGTTTTGCCTTCGGAAAAATCTGTAAGCGACGTCACCGACACTGGATACGACCATCCCTGTACTGGATACGACGCCCCCTGTAGGCGTCAGATTTTCACTGGTACATGATCAGTCTCGACTCGATGGCAAGGCACCGTGCCGGCGCTTCATCGCACGCCCCAACCGCAACACTTATAAAGCGCGGCGAAAGCCGCCAGAAAAAAGACACAGGAGTCTACCCCGATGAAAGGTTCACCCTCGTTGTTGTTGGCCGCCATGCTGAGTCTGCCAGTCCTGGCACACGCTGCAGAACCGGAACAGTGCAAGACCGTTAACTTCTCCGATGTCGGCTGGACCGACATTACCGTCACCACCGCGACCACCAGCGAAATCCTGAAAGGCCTAGGCTACAAGCCGCGCACCACGATGATTTCGGTACCTGTGACCTACAAGTCGCTGGCCGACGGCAAAAACATGGACATCTTCCTCGGCAACTGGATGCCGACCATGGAAAACGACATCAAGCAGTACCGTGATGCCGGCACCGTGGAAACCGTGCGCGCCAACCTGGAAAACGCCAAGTACACCCTGGCGGTCCCCGAGGCGCTGTATGACAAGGGCCTGAAAGACTTCGCCGATATCGCCAAATTCAAGGATGAGCTAGGCGGCAAGATCTACGGCATCGAGCCGGGTAACGACGGCAACCGCACCATCCAGACCGTGATCGACAAGAACCAGTTCGGTTTGAAAGACGCGGGCTTCAAGATCGTGGAATCCAGCGAAGCCGGGATGCTCTCCCAGGTCGAACGGGCCACCAAGCGCGGCCAGGCCATCGTGTTCCTTGGCTGGGAACCGCACCCGATGAACACCCGCTTCAAGATGAAGTACCTGACCGGCGGTGACGATTCGTTCGGCCCCAACTACGGCCAGGCCACCATCTACACCAACACCCGCAAGGGCTACACCCAGGAATGCAGCAACGTTGGCCAACTGCTGAAAAACCTGGCGTTCACGTTGAACATGGAAAGCACCCTGATGGGTAACGTCCTGGACGACAAGATGAAGCCCGACGCCGCGGCCAAGGCCTGGCTGCAGAAGAACCCGCAAGTGCTCGACACCTGGCTCGCCGGTGTGACTACGGTTGACGGCAAACCTGGGCTGGAGGCCGTAAAAGCGTATCTCGCCAACTAGCACCCGCTGACCCCAGGCCGGTGCGCTGGCCTGGGATGTTTTCCCCTTCGCATGTGGACATTCACTACCATGCTGACTGAACATAAACTCCCACTAGGCCAGTACATCGCTGCCTTCGTCGAATGGTTGACCCAACACGGTGCCAACTACTTCGACGCAATCGCATCGACTCTGGAAACGATGATCCACGGCGTGACGTTTGCGCTGACCTGGTTCAATCCGCTGGCATTGATCGGTCTGATTGCGCTACTCGCTCACTTTATTCAACGTAAATGGGGCCTGACGGTATTTGTCATTGCCTCCTTCCTGCTGATCCTGAACCTTGGGTACTGGCAGGAAACCATGGAGACCCTCGCCCAGGTGCTGTTCGCCACCCTGGTCTGCGTGGTCATCGGTGTGCCACTGGGCATTGTTGCCGCGCACAAACCCATTTTCTACACCCTGATGCGGCCGGTGCTCGATCTGATGCAGACCGTACCGACCTTCGTCTACCTCATCCCTACCCTGACCCTCTTCGGGCTGGGTGTGGTGCCCGGGCTGATTTCCACGGTGGTGTTCGCGATTGCCGCACCTATCCGTCTGACTTACCTGGGTATCCGCGATGTGCCGCAAGAATTAATGGACGCCGGCAAGGCCTTTGGCTGCTCGCGCCGCCAGTTGCTCTCACGGATTGAACTGCCCCACGCTATGCCGAGCATTGCCGCCGGCATTACCCAATGCATCATGCTGTCGTTGTCGATGGTGGTGATCGCGGCCCTGGTAGGCGCCGACGGCCTCGGCAAGCCAGTGGTCAACGCACTGAACACCGCCGACATCGCCCTGGGCTTTGAAGCCGGCCTGGCAATCGTATTGCTGGCGATCATGCTCGACCGCATCTGCAAACAACCCGACGCCAAAGTAGGGGGTGATGCATGAGCATTATCCGATTCGACAATGTCGATGTGATCTTCTCCAAAGACCCGCGCGAAGCGCTCAAGCTGCTCGACCAGGGCATGCACCGCAACGAGATCCTGAAAAAGACCGGGCAGATTGTCGGCGTTGAAAAAGCCAGCCTGGACGTGGAGAAAGGCGAGATCTGCGTGCTGATGGGCCTGTCGGGCTCCGGCAAGTCGAGCTTGCTGCGCTGTATCAACGGCCTCAACACCGTGAGCCGTGGCCAGCTGTTTGTGGAGCATGAAGGGCGCCAGATCGACATCGCGTCCTGCACGCCTGCGGAGCTGAAAATGATGCGCACCAAGCGCATCGCCATGGTGTTCCAGAAGTTCGCCCTGATGCCCTGGCTGACGGTGCGCGAAAACATCAGCTTTGGCCTTGAGATGCAGGGCCGCCCCGAGAAAGAACGGCGCGCGCTGGTGGATGAAAAACTCGAGCTGGTGGGCCTGGCCCAATGGCGCAACAAGAAGCCCGACGAGCTGTCCGGCGGCATGCAGCAACGCGTCGGCCTGGCCCGCGCGTTGGCGATGGACGCCGATATCCTGCTGATGGACGAACCCTTCTCCGCCCTCGACCCGCTGATCCGCCAAGGCCTGCAAGATGAACTGCTGGAGCTGCAACGCAAGCTGAGCAAGACCATCGTGTTCGTGAGCCACGACCTGGATGAGGCACTGAAACTCGGCAGCCGCATCGCGATCATGAAAGACGGCAAGATCATCCAGTACAGCGTGCCGGAAGAGATCGTGCTGAACCCGGCGGACGACTATGTGCGCACCTTCGTCGCGCATACCAACCCGCTGAACGTATTGTGCGGTCGCAGCCTGATGCGCACCCTGGACAACTGCAAACGCATCAACGGTTCAGTGTGCCTGGACCCGGGCGGCGACTCGTGGCTGGACCTGGCAGAAGGCAACACCATCAAGGGTGCCCGCCAGAATGGCGCGGTGATGAACCTGCAGAACTGGGCACCAGGGCAACCGGTAGAAGGTTTGGGCCGTGTGCCGACGCTGGTGGACTCGAATATCGGCATGCGCGATGCGTTGCAGATTCGTTATCACACCGGGAATAAGTTGGTGTTGCATGACAGCAACCACCAGGTGGTGGGAATCTTGGGGGACAGTGAGCTTTACCATGCCCTGCTGGGCAAGAACCTGGGCTAGTCGCTTGATCGTTCCCACGCTCTGCGTGGGAACGCCGCCCTGGACGCTCTGCGTCCCCCGTGGAACGCCGCCCTGGACGCTCTGCGTCCGCTCTTAAGTCGTGACGCAGAGCGTCACAGGATGCATTCCTTTGCTGCGCGTGGGAATGATCATTCAAACTCAACTATCAGCTATAGACACGGCCAAGGAGCTGCCGATGGCTTTCAAACTGGTCGAGCACGTCCCGGGTGATCTGTTCCTGGGCAAAGCCCATCAGGTCGTATTCCTGAGGTCCGTTGTGCAGGTAGACCTCGGCCCGGTAGTAACGCGTGCGCTCTTCTTCGGGCAAGTCGCTCGGTGCCGCCGAATAAGCATCCAGGCTCACTTCATAGACAAACGGGTTGCCCTCTTCCATCTCGATGCGCACACCGATGCAACGCTTGGATTTGCCCAACAAGGTCTGCACTTCCAGCCCTTGATCACGCAACGCAACCGCCGCTTCTTCCAGCGCCGGCGTTACGTGCTTGTCCATAAAGCGCTGCACGGTGGCCTGGCTCGGTTGCAGGTCCAGGGCGGTCAAGCGCTCGCTGAAACCACGGCGGCCACGTTCGGCCAATTGCGCCTGCTCCTGTTCGATGGCCACATCCTGGCGCATCGCCTTGTGCAAACCGAACATGAACAAAATCAGCACCACCGAGAACGGCAGCCCCGCCAGCACCACCATGGTTTGCATGGCTTCGAAGTTGCCAGCAAACAACAGGCCGATGGTCACCAGGGTGATCACGGCCGACCAGAAGATACGCAACCAGTGCGGCGCATCTTCATCCACATTGCCGCCCTTGCAGGAAAGGTTGGCCATCATCACCGCGCCGGAATCCGCCGGGGTCAGGAACAACACAAAGCCCACGAAGATCGACACACCGATGACGATTTTCGACGCCGGGTAGTGCTCCAGCAATTGGTAGATGGCCATCGACGGTTGTTCCAGCGCCGTCTTGCCCAACTCCACGGCACCGTGGTTGAGCACCAGGTCCAGGGCCGAGTTACCGAAGATCGACAACCACGCCAAGGTGAAGCCCAGCGGGATCAGCAGCACGCCGGCCACCAGTTCACGCACGGTGCGACCACGGGAAATACGCGCGATGAACATGCCTACGAATGGCGCCCAGGAAATCCACCAGGCCCAGTAGAACAGGGTCCACAGGCCCATCCAACGCTCGGTCTTGTCGGCGTCGCCTTCGTACACATACAGGTCGAAAGTCTTCAGCACGATGCCGTTGAGATAATCACCCGTGTTCTGCACCAAGCCATTGAGCAGGTGCAGCGTCGGGCCGAACAACAGCACGAAAATCAGCAAGCCGCTGAACAGCACGATGTTGAGGTTGGACAGGCGGCGAATACCGTTTTCCACACCCGACACGGCGGCGATGGTCGCCACGGTGCTCATCACGATGATCACGATCAGCAGGTTGGTGTTGTTGTGCTCCATGCCGAACAGGTTTTCCAACCCGGACGACACTTGCATCGCACCAATCCCCAGGTTCGTCACCAGGCCCAGCAAGGTCACGAACATGCCGAAACCGTCCACCGCGTGGCCGGCCGCGCCTTTCACCCAACGCTCGCCTACCAGCGGGTACAGCGCCGAACGCAAGGCCAGCGGTTGGTTGTGACGGTAGGCGAAGTACGCCACGGCCAGGCCCACCAAAGCATAGATCGCCCAGCCATGCAGGCCCCAGTGCAGGAAGGTCAGCTGCAGCGCCTGGCGTGCCGCACCATTACTGGCAGCCGCGCCTTCGGGCGGGTTGAAGTAGTGGTCCAACGGTTCCGAGGCGCCGAAGTACAGCAGCGAGATACCGATACCCGACGAGAACAACATGCCGGCCCAGGCGCCGTAGCTGAAGTCCGGGGTGTCGTCCTTACTGCCCAGTTTCAATTTACCGTAGGACGAAAACGCCAGGCCGACCACAAACACCAGATAAGCGGCGATGACCACCATGTAGTACCAGCCAAAGCTTTTGGAAAGCCAAGCCTGTGCTACGCCGAGCATGCGCCCGGCCTCCTGCGGGGCGATGATCAGAATGGCGGTCAACAACAGAATGAGCGCGGTGGAGGTGTAGAACACCCAACCGTTGACCCGGACCTTTTCCGGTGGGGTCTTTATAAGAGAGGCAGAACTCATGGCGCAGATGCTCCGGGCAGTGCGAGAGAGAAACACAAGGCAACGGTTATCCCGGGACATCGATTTTTCGGCAGTCGACGGACGGGTGTTATAAAGACACCCCGAAAATTCTTGAGCCCCGCCGAAGCGGTGGCAGGCCCTGATATGGCCGGTTTCAAGGATTTTTGCAGGTGTCAGAGGCTGCTGCTCACAGGTAGGAAATATCTGTAGGGAGCGACCATTTGTCGCAGATCTTATTCTTTGTTGATTGAACGTTCAATCAAAACAAAATAGACTGGCCTTCAAGCCGACGGACGTTTATCGCCCACCGGCAGGCCTAAGGAGAGGTGCTACATGCCCAAGGTCGGTATGCAACCCATACGCCGCCAGCAGTTGATCGAAGCCACCTTGACGGCCATCGATCAGGTTGGGATGGGAGATGCCAGCATTGCGCTGATCGCCCGTTTGGCCGGTGTCTCGAACGGCATCATCAGTCACTACTTTCAGGACAAGAACGGCCTGATCGCCGCAACGATGCGGTACTTGATGAATGTGCTGATCGAGAACGTCCACGAACGCAGGCTTGCGCTGAAGGACGACAGCCCACGGGCACACCTTCGGGTGATCATCGAGGGCAACTTCGACGCCAGCCAGGTCAACGGACCGGCAATGAAAACCTGGCTGGCCTTCTGGGCCACCAGCATGCATCACCCGTCATTGCACAGGTTGCAGCGGATCAACGATCAACGTCTGTATTCCAACCTGTGCTGCCAGTTCCGCCGAGTGCTACCGCTGCCGCACGCACGCAAAGCAGCCAGAGGCCTGGCGGCCCTGATCGACGGTTTGTGGTTGCGCGGCGCCCTGTCGGGAGACGCTTTCGACACGGAGCAGGCGCAACGGATCGCTTACGAATACATGGATTTCCAATTGGCCAAGCAGGTGAGTTAGAGCACACATAAACGCTCAACCCCTGAACGTCTGCCGCTCAGTGTTGCCAGAACACCATGGCCCACTGGCGGCGGGTAACGCCAACCACTTATGCACTTGCGAGGACTTTATGGCCCGTTTCGAACTGCAAAAACTCTACATTGACGGCGGCTACAGCGACGCTGGCAGCGATGCCACCTTCGAAGCCATCAACCCGGCTAACGGTGAAGTTCTCGCCCAAGTGCAACGCGCCACGAAGGAAGACGTTGAACGTGCCGTGGTCAGCGCTGAAAAAGGCCAGAAAATCTGGGCTGCGATGACCGCCATGGAGCGTTCGCGCATCCTGCGCCGTGCCGTCGACATCCTGCGTGAGCGCAACGACGAGCTGGCCGCGCTGGAAACCCTGGACACCGGTAAAGCCTTCTCCGAAACCCAATACGTCGACATCGTCACCGGCGCTGACGTGCTGGAATACTACGCAGGCCTGGTGCCAGCCATCGAAGGCGAGCAGATCCCACTGCGCGACACTTCGTTCGTCTACACCCGCCGCGAGCCGCTGGGCGTGGTTGCCGGTATCGGCGCGTGGAACTACCCGATCCAGATCGCCCTGTGGAAATCCGCACCGGCCCTGGCCGCCGGTAACGCGATGATCTTCAAGCCGAGCGAAGTCACCTCGCTGACCACCCTGAAGCTGGCTGAAATCTACACCGCAGCCGGCGTTCCGGATGGCGTGTTCAACGTCCTGACCGGCAGCGGCCGTGAAGTCGGCACTTGGCTGACCGAGCACCCGCGCATCGAGAAAGTCTCGTTCACCGGCGGCACCGACACCGGCAAGAAAGTCATGGCCAGCGCTTCGAGCTCTTCGCTCAAAGAAGTGACCATGGAACTGGGCGGCAAGTCGCCACTGATCGTGTTCGAAGACGCCGACCTGGATCGTGCGGCCGACATCGCGATGATGGCCAACTTCTACAGCTCCGGTCAGGTCTGCACCAACGGCACTCGCGTGTTCGTGCCTAAGCACCTGCAAGCAGCCTTCGAAGCCAAGATCGTTGAGCGTGTTGCGCGCATTCGCGTTGGCGACCCGCAAGACGAGAACACCAACTTCGGCCCGCTGGTCAGCTTCGCCCACATGGAAAGCGTGCTCGGCTACATCGCCAAAGGTAAGGAAGAAGGCGCCCGCGTCCTGTGCGGCGGCGACCGTCTGACCGACGGTGCATTCGCCAAAGGCGCCTACGTGGCCCCGACCGTGTTCACCGATTGCACCGACGAAATGACCATCGTTCGTGAAGAAATCTTCGGCCCAGTGATGAGCATCCTCACTTACGAGACCGAAGAAGAAGTGATCCGCCGCGCCAACGACACTGACTTCGGCCTCGCTGCCGGCTTGGTCACCAAAGACCTGAACCGCGCTCACCGCGTGATTCATCAGCTGGAAGCGGGTATCTGCTGGATCAATGCCTGGGGCGAATCCGACGCCAAAATGCCGGTCGGTGGCTACAAGCAATCCGGTGTGGGCCGTGAGAACGGCATCAGCTCGCTGAACAACTTCACCCGCATCAAATCGGTACAGGTAGAGCTGGGCGACTACGCCTCGGTGTTCTAAAGCCAAGCGGATTGGCCTCTGTGGCGAGCGGGCTTGCCCCGCGTTGGCATGCGACTGCTGCGCAGTCGAACGGGGGAAAAGCCCCCTCGCCACAAAAAACAGCCTGAACCAACTTTTACGAGGGCGCATTATGTCCCAAGAATACGATTACATCATTGTGGGTGCCGGCTCCGCCGGTAACACCCTGGCGACCCGTCTGACCGAAGACGAAGGCGTCACTGTTTTGCTGCTGGAAGCCGGTGGCCCAGACTACCGTTTCGACTTCCGTACCCAAATGCCGGCCGCCCTGGCGTTCCCGCTGCAAGGCCGCCGCTACAACTGGGCCTACGAAACCGACCCAGAGCCACATATGGACGGCCGCCGGATGGAATGCGGTCGCGGCAAGGGCCTCGGCGGTTCCTCGCTGATCAACGGCATGTGCTACATCCGCGGCAACGCGATGGACTACGACAACTGGTCGAAACTGCCAGGCCTGGAAAACTGGTCCTACCTCGACTGCCTGCCGTATTTCCGTAAGGCCGAAACCCGCGACATCGGCCCCAACGATTACCACGGTGGCGACGGCCCGGTCAGCGTGACCACGCCTAAAGCCGGCAACAACCCGCTGTTCCACGCGATGGTTGAAGCTGGCGTACAAGCCGGTTACCCGCGCACCGAAGACTTGAACGGCTACCAGCAAGAAGGCTTCGGCCCGATGGACCGTACCGTCACGCCTAAAGGCCGTCGCGCCAGTACCGCTCGCGGTTACCTGGACACGGCTAAAAAGCGTTCGACCCTGACAATCGTCACCCACGCCCTGACCGACAAAGTGCTGTTCGAAGGCAAGCGTGCCGTTGGCGTGCGCTACCTGATCGGCGCCGCCGAAGAGCGCGTTGAAGCCCGTGCGCGTAAAGAAGTGCTGGTGTGCAGCGGCGCAATCGCTTCGCCGCAACTGCTGCAACGCTCCGGTGTGGGCCCGGCCAAACTGCTGGAAAGCCTCGACATCCCGGTGGTCCACGACCTGCCAGGCGTCGGCGAAAACCTGCAGGACCACCTTGAGCTGTACCTGCAATACGCCTGCACCCAACCGGTGTCGCTGTACCCGTCGCTGCTCTGGTACAACCAGCCGGCCATTGGTGCCGAATGGCTGTTCAACGGCACCGGCATCGGCGCCAGCAACCAGTTCGAAGCGGGCGGTTTTATCCGTACCCGTGAAGAATTCGATTGGCCGAACATCCAGTACCACTTCCTGCCGGTCGCGATTAACTACAACGGCAGCAACGGTGTGAAAGAGCACGGTTTCCAGGCGCACATGGGTTCCATGCGTTCGCCAAGCCGTGGCCGCGTGCAATTGAAGTCGAAGAACCCACGGGACTACCCGAGCATCCTCTTCAACTACATGGCCACCGAGCAAGACTGGCAGGAATTTCGCGACGGCATCCGCCTGACCCGCGAAATCATGCAGCAGCCGGCACTGGACCAATACCGTGGCCGCGAAATCAGCCCGGGTATTGACGTGCAAACCGATGAGCAGTTGGACAAGTTCATCCGCGAGCACGCCGAGACCGCGTTCCACCCGTCCTGCTCGTGCAAGATGGGCGACGACGAGATGGCTGTAGTGGATGGCGAAGGCCGCGTGCATGGCATGCAGGGCTTGCGTGTGGTCGATGCGTCGATCATGCCGATCATCACCACCGGTAACCTCAACGCGCCGACGATCATGATCGCCGAGAAAATCGCCGACAAGATCCGTGGCCGCAAGCCGCTGCCGCGCAGCACCGCCGACTACTACGTGGCCGGCGATGCGCCGGTGCGTGGCAAGCCGATGCGTGAAGTAGGCCCTACCGCGCAGTAACTGACGCACCGCGGTGCCTGTATCGCAGGCAAGCCAGCTCCCACAGTTGACCGAGTTCATCTGAACAACTCGGTCAACTGTGGGAACCAGGCTTGCCCGCGATGAGGCCCGACCCCACACCGCAAGTTCCCCGCCCTACACTTTCCTTGATCCGCTCCCCGCCCCAGGCCTAATCTGTTGCCTGCCCGCGATGAGCCGCCCACAAGGAAGGCCCCATGTTCGACCAACACGCCACACTCAAAAAGCACTTCAGTGCCCTGCGCACCCGCGCCGAATTCTTCTCGCTGCGTTACGTGCGCGAATCCGGCCAATACCTGTCGGTACGCAAGAACGTCGCCGAGCCGCCACACCTGAACCACGATGAGGGCGCCATGCTCACCGTGCGCCTCAATGGCGTGGAAGCCTACGCCGCCACCCACGACATCTCCCTGGCCGGCCTGCAAGCCGCCCTTGAGCGCGCTGAACAGCAAGCCCAGCGGATATTGCCCCACGCCCTGCTCGACCTGCACACGCAGCCGGTGGCCAGCGACGTTGCCGACTACCTGTCGCCTGACCTTGACCAGCCCTTTCCCTCCTTAAGCGACTGCTACCAACTGTTGGGCGATGAGTCCGCCAGCGTGCCCAAGGACGAACGCCTGGTCAGCTGGGAAGTCAGCCTGGGCACCACCCACGTGGAACAGATCTACCTCAACAGTGCCGGTGCCGAGCTGCGTCAGGCCCAGCGCTTCGTCTACCCGGGCCTGAGCGTCACCGCGTTCGACGGCAACGACAGCCAGACTCGCACCCTGGGCGGCACCAACTTCGGCCAGCAAGGCAGCGCGAACGTGATTCGCCGCTTCGGCCTGGCCGGCGCCGCCCGCTCAGTGGCCGATGAAGCCCTGCAACTGTTGCTCGCGCCAAACACACCCCACGGCCCGCGCGACCTGCTGCTGATGCCCGACCAGATGATCCTGCAGATCCACGAGTCCATCGGCCACCCGCTGGAACTGGACCGCATCCTGGGCGATGAGCGCAATTACGCCGGCACCAGCTTTGTGAAAGCCAGCGACTTCGGCCACCTGCAATACGGCTCGCCGTTGCTCAACGTGACCTTCGACCCGGACATCCCCGAGCAGCTCGCCAGCTACAGCCATGACGACGACGGCACCCGCGCCACCAAGCAGTTCCTGATCCGTGACGGCCTGCTGCTCAAGCCATTGGGCGGCGCGCTGTCGCAATTTCGCTCAGGCCTGGGCGGCGTCGCCAACAGCCGCGCGTGCAGCTGGAACCGCGCGCCGATCGACCGTATGGCCAACCTGAACATCGAGGCCGGCGACAAGACTCAGGCCGAGCTGATCAGCGGTATCGAGCACGGCATTCTGATGAGTACTAACCGCTCCTGGTCCATTGATGACGCGCGCAATAAATTCCAGTTCGGCTGCGAGTGGGGCCAACTGATCGAAAACGGCGAGCTCAAGGGCGTGGTGAAAAACCCCAACTACCGTGCCATTTCCGCGCAGTTCTGGCGCAAGCTCAGCGCCGTCGGCGATGCCAGCACCTTTAAGGTATTGGGCACGCCGAACTGCGGCAAAGGCGAACCTAACCAAGTGATCCGCGTGGGCCACGCGTCACCTGCGTGTGTATTCAGTGATGTCGACGTATTTGGGGGAGATGCCTGATGAACAACTTTAAGGCACTGGTGCAATGGCTCAAGCAGGCCATCACCGACAAGGAACAATTTCACTTGGGTTATGCGGACGAATCCTCCGAGTTCGTGCGCTTCAACCACGCTCAGGTACGCCAAGCCGGCCAGGTGCAACAGGCCAGCCTGAACCTCAAGCTGATCAACGACGGCCGCCATGCGGACCTCGGCATTACCTTGGCAGGCTCCCCGGAACTGGACCGTCAGCGCCTCGCCGATGGCCTGCAACAATTGCGCGAAACCTTGCCCTTGCTGCCGCAAGATCCGTATTTGCTGCTTAATCACAACGCCTGGCAAAGCCACAACGAGCAGCTTCGGCCCTTACCGGAACTGGCCCAGGTGCTGGAAGACATCAGCCAGGCCGCCGCCGGCGTGGACTTGGTCGGCTTCTATGCCGCAGGCCCGATCAGCCGTGGCTTCGCCAGTTCGGACGGCGCGTTTGGCTGGCATCAGGCCAACAGCTTCAATTTCGATTTCAGCCTGTTCCACGCCAATGGCGAAGCGGTTAAAGCCAGCTACGCCGGGCACACCTGGAACAGCGCCGAGTTTGCCGCACGCTTGCAGCAAGCGCGCGAACAGTTGGAATTTCTGGGTCGCCCTTTGCACAACCTGGCCCCCGGCCAATACCGCGCCTACCTCGCCCCGGCAGCGTTGGAAGAAATCATCGGCATCATCACCTGGGGCGGGTTTTCCGCCCAGGCCATCGCCAGCAAAGGCAGCTCGCTACAAAAGCTGTATGCCGGTGAGCAGTCGTTGAGCCCATTGGTAAAAGTCGATGAGCAGATCAGCGGCTCGCTGAGCCAGGCGTTTTCCACCGAAGGCTACCCGCGCGGGGATGTCACGCTGATTAACGCGGGCACCGCCTGCGGCCAGTTGATCAACTCGCGCAGCGCCGCCGAATACGGCCTGAGCACCAACGGCGCCAGCAGCGACGAGTCGCCCAGCGCCTTGCAGATGGCCGCAGGCAGCCTGGCCCAGGCCGATATCCTCAAGCAGTTGGGCACTGGGCTGTACATCAGCAACCTGTGGTATTTGAACTACTCGGACTTGCCCGCAGCACGCCTGACCGGTATGACGCGCTTCGCCACGTTCTGGGTGGAAGACGGCGAGATCAAGGCGCCGGTGAGCACCATGCGTTTTGATGACAGCGTCTATAGCCTGCTCGGTTCGCAGCTTGAAGCGCTGACCGCTGAGCGGGAGCTGTTGTTGTCGGCCAGTACGTACAGCCAGCGCAATACGGCGTCCAATCTGTTGCCGGGCGCGTTGGTAAAACGCCTGACCCTCACCCTGTAAACACAAAACCCAATGTGGCAACTGGCTTATGTGGGAGCTGGTTTGCCTGCGATGTAGATACCTCGGTGTGTCAGTAGGACCGCCGTGATGCCATCGCAGGCAAGCCAACTCCCACACTGTTCTATGTTCGTTTCTGCCCCCCCGCTTCACCCCTTCCTACCGCAAAATCCCATCTCACACTTCTCCCCGTGCGGCCGGTTGTCGCCCGCAAAAAACCTCGTTATAACGGTTAGTGGCATCCCGCCACCAACCCCACGTGCCCGCACGTGATGCATGACCTTGCCTGGATTGGGCAAGCTGGAGCGTTGACATGGACCATGGAAGTTTTGTCATTGAAAAGCTTTACAAGCACTACAACGTGCACGTAGAGCAGCTAGGTAAGCATTCACAAGAGCATCCGGAAAAAAAAACAGTGCTGATGGTCAACGGAGCGCTGTCCACCACCCGCTCCTTCGCCCGCACCAGCAAATGCCTGGCGGAACACTTCAATGTGCTGCTGTTCGACCTGCCGTTCTCCGGCCTTTCGCGCGAGCACAACACCGACCTTGACCTGGTGACCAAGGACGACGAGGTGCAGATCCTGCGCGCGCTGGTGGAGCGCTTCCAGGTCAACCACTTGGTATCAGCCTCGTGGGGCGGCATCTCCACATTGCTGACCCTGGCGCACAACCCGCCCTCCATCGAAAGCTCGGTGGTGATGGCCCTGGCACCCAACCTCAACCAGGCCATGCTCGATTATGTGGAGCGCGTGCGCGTACTAATTGAGGCCGATGACAAGTCCGCCGTCGGCCATTTGCTCAACGAAACAGTCGGCAAATACCTCTCGCCCCGCCTCAAGCGCAATAACCACCGGCACCTGTCGAGCATGGCCACCAACGAGTACCGCCAAGCGCGCTTTCATATCCACCAGGTGCTGGGCCTGGGCGATGGCAACTACCTGCCGGCGCTCGCGCAGATCGAAACCCCGGTGCATTTCCTCAACGGTACGTTGGATGAGTACACCCCGGCTGCCGAAGCCCAACTGTTCAAAAAGTACGTCGGTCGCAGCAGCTTCGCCGTCGCCGAACACACCGGCCACTTACTCGACCTTGAGTCCCGCGAGGCGGCGTTGGCGGTGCACCGAGCGCTGTTGGATTTCCTCGTCGGAGAGCACGCGACATTGTCAGACTTAGACGAACCGCCAGTGGGAAAAGGAGTAACGGAAGGCGCATAATCGCCGACACATAGCCTGCTAACAAAAAGGTAGCTCATGCCCAATCGTGCCCCTCTCGATGCCAAGACCGCCCGCTGGCTCCCCTGGGTGGTGGCGATTGCCTTCTTCATGCAGTCGCTCGATGGGACGATTCTCAACACGGCACTGCCGGCCATGGCCCGGGACCTCGCGGAAAACCCGCTGCGCATGCAAGGGGTGGTGATCGCCTACATGCTCACCGTCGCCTTGCTGATCCCTGCGTCGGGCTGGGTCGCCGACCGCTTCGGCACCAAGAAAATCTTCTTTGGCGCGATCATGCTGTTCAGCATTGGCTCACTGTTGTGCGCCCTGTCCAGCAGCTTGACCATGCTGGTGGGCGCGCGGGTCATCCAGGGCTTGGGCGGTGCGCTGATGCTGCCGGTGGGGCGCCTGGTCGTCTTACGCGCTTATCCGCGCTCCGAACTCGTGCGGATCATGGGCTTTATTACCATCCCCGGCCTGCTTGGCCCGTTGCTCGGCCCGACCCTGGGCGGCTGGATGGTGCAATACCTGACTTGGCACTGGATCTTCCTGATCAACCTGCCGGTGGGCATGATCGGTTGCTACGCCGTGTGGAAACTCATCCCCGACCTGCGCGGCAGCGAGCGCACACGTTTCGACAGCGTGGGGTTTGTGCTGTTTGGTGCGGCGATGGTGCTGATCACCATCGCCATGGAAGGCTTGGGCGAACTGCACCTGCCGCATTTGCGCGTGATGTTGCTGCTGTTCGGCGGGCTGGCGTGCCTGGCGGCGTACTGGCTGCGCGCCGGGCATATCGATAACCCGCTGTTTTCGCCGGTGCTGTTCAAGACCCGCACCTTTGCCGTGGGCATTCTCGGCAACCTGTTTGCGCGCCTCGGCAGCGGCGCCCTGCCGTTCCTGGTGCCGCTGCTGTTGCAGGTAGCGCTGGGGTACTCGCCATCGCAAGCCGGGATGAGCATGCTGCCGCTGGCGGCGGCGGCGATGTTTGCCAAGTCAATCGCCCGGCCACTGATCGAGCGCCTGGGATACCGCATCGTGCTGACCGGCAATACGCTGGCACTGGGTATCATGCTGGCGAGCATGGGCCTGGTCAGCGAGCACACGCCTTATCCGCTTCTACTGGGGATGCTGGCGGTACTGGGGGCGATCAACTCCTTGCAGTTCACCGCGATGAACACCGTCACCCTGATCGACCTCGACGACGCCCAGGCCAGCAGCGGCAACAGTTTGCTCTCAGTGGTAGCGCAACTGTCCCTGAGCCTGGGCGTGGCCTGTGCCGGTGCGTTGCTCGGCGGCTTTACCGCTGAGGCCGGTAACGATGGCGTGGAAAGCGTGCTCGGCGCATTCCAGTTGACCTTCCTCACCGTGGGCATCATGGCCATGCTGGCGGCGGCGATCTTCCTGCAACTGTCGCCAACGGACGGCAAACGCGTGGTCAGCCGCGAGCACGACATCGAGCATTAACAGGCTTCTCGTCTAGAACTTGCAACGCGTGGTCAGCCGCGAGCACGACATCGAGCATTAACAGGCTTCTCGTCTAGAACTTGCAGGGAAATTCCCACGAGACTGGTACACTGCGCGACATTTTGTTTTGCAGAGCCAGTCCCGTGACTACCATCGCCACCGCTTTTAATACTTTGCCGCTCTCCGCCGCCATGCTGGCTAACCTCGACTCGCTGGGTTATGTCGAGATGACGCAGATCCAGGCGCAAAGCTTGCCGGTGATCCTCAAAGGGCTGGACCTGATTGCCCAGGCCAAGACCGGCAGCGGCAAGACCGCCGCCTTCGGCATCGGCCTGTTGAACCCGATCAACCCGCGCTACTTCGGCTGCCAGGCCCTGGTGATGTGCCCGACGCGTGAGCTGGCCGACCAAGTCGCCAAGGAAATCCGTCGCCTGGCGCGTGCCGAAGACAACATCAAGGTGCTGACCCTGTGTGGCGGCGTGTCCCTCGGCCCGCAGATCGCCTCGCTGGAACACGGCGCCCACGTCATCGTCGGCACCCCGGGCCGCATCCAGCAGCACCTGCGCAAAGGTTCGCTGGTGCTGGACGGCTTGAACACGCTGATCCTCGACGAAGCCGACCGCATGCTCGACATGGGCTTCTACGACGCCATCGAAGACATCATCAGCAAGACCCCGGCGCGCCGCCAGACCCTGCTGTTCTCGGCCACCTACCCGGTGAGCATCAAGCAGCTGGCCTCGAAATTCATGCGCGCGCCGCAGCAAGTGAAGGCCGAAGCGTTCCACTCCGACGACCAGATCGAGCAGCGCTTCTACGAGATTTCTCCGGAAGAGCGCATGGACGCCGTGACCAAGGTACTGGCGCATTTCCGTCCAGCCTCTTGCGTGGCGTTCTGCTTCACCAAGCAGCAAGTGCAGGAAACTGTGGACCACCTGACGTCCAAGGGCATTTCCGCCGTCGGCCTGCATGGCGACCTGGAACAGCGCGACCGCGACCAGGTACTGGCGATGTTCGCCAACCGCAGTACCTCGGTACTGGTAGCCACCGACGTGGCCGCGCGTGGTTTGGACATTGACTCGCTGGACATGGTGATCAACGTCGAACTGGCCCGTGACTCGGAAATCCACATTCACCGTGTAGGCCGTACTGGCCGCGCCGGTGAGACCGGCCTCGCCATCAGCTTGGTGGCGCCGTCCGAAGCGCACCGCGCCCAGGCCATCGAGCAGCTGCAGAAATCGCCGTTGAACTGGGACCAGTTGGACAACCTCAAGCCTCAGAGCGGCGGCCCGTTGCTGCCGGTGATGAGCACCCTGTGCATCGCCGCCGGCCGTAAAGACAAGGTTCGCCCGGGCGACATCCTCGGCGCCTTGACCGGTGATGCCGGCATCCCCGGTGCCCAGGTCGGCAAGATCGCGATCTTTGACTTCCAGGCCTTCGTGGCCGTGGAGCGCGGGATCGCCAAGCAGGCCCTGCAGCGCTTGAATGACGGCAAGATCAAAGGCCGTTCGTTGCGCGTGCGGATCCTGTAAAGATCTCAAGCTATACAGAGATCTAAATGTGGGAGCGGCTTGTGTGGGAGCTGGCTTGCCTGCGATAGCATCACCTCGGTTACTGAAHACCGAGGTGCCTGCATCGCGGGCAAGCCCGGCTCCCACACAGCCCGCTCCCACATTTGACTGATTCCAATTCAGAATTTGTATGAGGACACCGTTTTGCGCTCGACCGAAGTTGTGATCATTGGCGCCGGCGCCGCAGGTTTGATGTGCGCGCTGACCGCCGCCGGGCGTGGGCGCAAGGTGATGTTGATCGACCACGCGAACAAGGCCGGCAAAAAGATCCTGATGTCCGGCGGTGGCCGCTGCAATTTCACCAATATGTACACCGAGCCTGCCAACTTCCTCTCGCACAACGCCCACTTCTGCAAGTCCGCCCTGGCCCGCTACACCCAGTGGGATTTCATCGGGCTGGTGGCCAAGCACGGCGTGCCGTATCACGAGAAGAAGCTCGGCCAACTGTTCTGCGATAACAAATCCAGCGACATCCTCGGCATGCTGCTGGATGAATGCATTCAAGTTGGCGTGAGCATGCACTTGGACACGTCGGTCCAGGAGATTGCCAAGCTGGACGCCGGTTATCAGTTGCAAACAACGTTGGGTGAACTGCGCTGCGAGTCTTTGGTAATTGCCACGGGCGGCCTGTCGATCCCGACCTTGGGCGCTACCGGGTTTGGTTATCAAGTGGCCAAGCAGTTCGGCCATGAACTGCTGCCGACCCGCGCAGGATTGGTGCCGTTCACCATCACCGACCAGCTCAAGGACTTGTGTGGCGAGCTGTCCGGCACCTCGGTGGACTGCCTGGTCAGCTGCAACGACCAAAGCTTTCGCGAGAACATCCTGTTTACCCACCGCGGCCTGAGCGGGCCGGCGATTCTGCAGATCTCCTCGTACTGGGAAACCGGCGACACCGTGGAAATCAACCTGCTGCCCGACCACGACGCCCACGCCTGGCTGCAACAGCAACAGGTCGAGCGCCCCAATAGCGAGTTGAAAACCCTGCTGGGTGAGATCTTCACCAAGAAGATGGCCAACCTGCTGGCGGAAACCTGGTTTGTGTCCAAGCCGATGAAGCAGTACACCCACGCCGAAATCGCCGATATCGCGCAAAAACTCGGCAGTTGGCAACTGGTGCCGGCCGGCACTGAAGGCTATCGCACGGCCGAGGTGACGTTGGGTGGGGTGGATACGCGCGAAGTGTCGTCCAAGACCATGGAGTCGCTGAAAAGCCCGGGGTTGTACTTCATCGGTGAAGTGCTGGATGTGACCGGCCACTTGGGTGGGTTCAACTTCCAGTGGGCGTGGGCTTCGGGCTACGCGGCTGCGCAATACGCCTAAAGGTTGTACGCGGTCAAAATGTGGGAGCTGGCTTGCCTGCGATAGCGGTGTGAAGTGCGCCCCAGAAGTTGGACACTCGTCCAATCTCAGCGCAGGCAAGCCAGCTCCCACATTGCTTTTGTGGTGTGCTTGGAAGTTATTTTGCGCAATTGATGTGATCGCTACGCTTGCCGTGGCGTCCTTGATAGCTCAATTTAACGGCATCGTCCCGGAAGACACCAGACTTCATGTCATCGACCTCGTTCAAGCAGTCAATGCGGCGCCTGTGGGCGCTGGATAAATTCAGTTACAGCGTGCGGGTATTCATCGCCCTCACCGGCAGCATGGCGCTGTGCTGGTATCAGGATGAAATGACGCTGCTCATCCCGCTGTTCCTGGGGATCATCGCCAGCGCCCTGGCCGAGACCGATGACAGTTGGCAAGGCCGCCTCAATGCCCTGGCGGTGACGCTGGTGTGTTTCAGCATCGCCGCGCTGTCGGTGGAACTGCTGTTCCCTTACCCCTGGATCTTCGCGATCGCTCTGGCCCTGGCCAGTTTCTGCCTGACCATGCTCGGGGCGCTGGGCGAGCGCTATGGTGCGATTGCCTCGGCGACGCTGATTCTGTCGGTGTACACCATGATCGGTGTGGACCAGCGCGGTGGTGCCGTGTCTGATTTCTGGCATGAACCGCTGCTGCTGGTGGCCGGTGCCGCGTGGTATGGCGTGCTGTCGGTGCTGTGGCAGGCGCTGTTTTCCAACCAGCCAGTGCAGCAAAGCCTGGCGCGGCTGTTTCGCGAGCTGGGGCGTTACCTCAAGCTCAAATCATCGCTGTTCGAACCGATCCGTCAGCTGGACGTAGAAGCGCGCCGCCTGGAACTGGCCCAGCAAAATGGCCGGGTGGTGGCGGCGCTGAATGCGGCGAAGGAAATCATCCTGCACCGCGTCGGCAATGGCCGCCCAGGCTCCAAGGTCAGCCGCTACTTGAAGCTGTATTTCCTGGCCCAGGACATCCACGAACGCGCCAGCTCGTCCCACTACCCGTATAACGCCCTGGCCGACGCCTTCTTCCACAGCGACGTGCTGTTCCGCTGCCAGCGCCTGTTGCGCCAGCAAGGCAAGGCCTGCCAGACCTTGGGCGAGTCGATTCAACTGCGCCAGCCGTTCATTTACGACGACAGCTTCGCCGAAGCCCTCGGCGACCTGAATGCCTCGTTGGAACACCTGCGCGTCCAGAGCAACCCGGCCTGGCGCGGCCTGCTGCGCTCATTGCGCGCCCTGGCGGCCAACCTGTCGACACTCGACCGCCTGCTCGGCGACGCCAGCAACCCCGACGCACTCGCCGACGCCACCGACAGCAACCTGCTGGACCGCGCCCCGCGCAACCTCAAGGAAATGTGGACGCGCCTGCGCACGCAACTGACGCCGACCTCGCTGCTGTTCCGCCATGCCTTGCGCCTGGCCCTGGCGTTAACCATCGGCTACGGCACCTTGCATGCGATTCACGCCTCCCAGGGTTATTGGATCATCCTCACCACCCTGTTCGTCTGCCAGCCCAACTACGGCGCCACCCGGCGCAAGCTCGGCCAGCGGATCATCGGCACCGCCATCGGTTTGACCGTGGCCTGGGCGCTGTTCGACCTGTTCCCAAGCCCCGTGGTGCAATCGCTGTTCGCCATCGCCGCAGGGCTGGTGTTCTTTATCAACCGCACCACCCGCTACACCTTGGCCACGGCGGCGATCACCTTGATGGTGTTGTTCTGCTTCAACCAAGTGGGTGATGGCTACGGGCTGTTCCTGCCACGGCTGTTCGATACCCTGCTCGGCAGCCTGATCGCGGGCCTCGCGGTGTTCCTGTTCTTGCCAGACTGGCAAGGCCGCCGCCTGAACAAGGTGCTGGCCAACACCCTGACCTGCAACAGCATCTACCTGCGCCAGATCATGCAGCAATACGCCGCGGGCAAGAGCGACGACCTGGCCTACCGCTTGGCCCGGCGCAACGCCCACAACGCCGACGCGGCGCTGTCCACCACGCTGGCAAATATGCTGATGGAGCCAGGGCACTTTCGCAAAGAGGCTGACGTAGGCTTCCGTTTTCTGGTGCTGTCGCACACCTTGCTCAGTTACCTGTCGGGGCTGGGCGCGCACCGCGAAACGCAACTGCCGGCCGAGGTGCGTGAACATTTGATCGACGGCGCCGGTAACAGCCTGGCGGCGAGCATCGACGAGATCGCCACGGGGCTGGCCAACAAGCAGCCGGTTGCGATTCAGAGCGATGCTGAGGAAGCGTTGGCGGCGGAGCTGGAACAGATGCCGGATGAGATTGATGAAGGGCAACGGTTGGTGCAGACCCAGTTGGCGTTGATCTGCCGGCAGTTGGGGCCATTGCGCACGTTGGCGGCGCACCTGATCAAAGATACCAGCGCGGCCTAAATCGCTATCGCAGGCAAGCCAGCTCCCACATTGGAATGCGGTTACCTGTGGGAGCCGGGCTTGCCCGCGATGTGGCCCTCAAGCACCCTACATCCCGTGCGCCTTCATCAACCGCGCATAACTGCCATCGACCTTCATCCTGGCAATCTCCCGGTCGAAACTGGCGACAATTTGCTCATGCTCAGGGTTCTTCAGGCTGACCAGAATATGCAGGCTGTTCTCACTCAGCGGCTTGGGTAAAAACTCCACCGTATTGCGCACCCGGGGCGATTCGCGCGCCAGGTAATAGCGCGCAACATATTCATCTTCCAGCGTCAGCCTTACGCGCTGCGCCGCGAGCATGCGCACGGCCATGGCGAAGTTATGCACCGGCACTTTCTGCAACTGCGCATCCTGGTCGAAGGCCGCCGAGTAGGCATAACCGCGCACCACCGCGATGGGCTGGTCGTGCAGTTGTTCCAGGCTCTGATAATCGATGGGATCGTCGCGGCGCTTGATAAAGCGCACACGGTTCAACAGGTATTCCGCGGAAAACTGCCCCAATTGCGTGCGTGAATCGTCGTACCAGGCATTGACCAGCACGTCATAACGCCCGTCGCCCACGCCCATCAGCGCT
Organism: Pseudomonas sp. IB20; assembly: GCF_009707325.1. NCBI lineage: Bacteria > Pseudomonadati > Pseudomonadota > Gammaproteobacteria > Pseudomonadales > Pseudomonadaceae > Pseudomonas > Pseudomonas gelidaquae. The sequence goes on from NZ_CP046103.1 coordinate 4,853,252, forward strand.
CGCGCCCAGGGCACCTGTTCGAAATCACTGGCGTAGCCGGCGCGAGCCAAGGCGGTGCTGACGATATCGGTGGCCAACCCACCGTTGACCAAGGTGGCATCGGTGAACGGGGGCCAGGCATCCGCTACCAGGCGCAGACGTTGTGCGACCGCAGGCGTGGTCAGCAGCAACACTCCTATCAAAGCAACGGCACGAGAAAATCGCGGCATGCTTAAAGTCCTTGGCGGGCAGGCAGTGGCCTGATAACAGTAGCTCATCAATGAGCCTGTATTGCAGATTACACAAAGAACTCAGCGGGGATTGCACTGAATGATGGCAAATTGACGCCATTCACAAAAATGACGAATTTAGACAGGGGGGCCCGTCGCGCTTACTATCGGCAACAGCCATTAATTGAGAGAGCACACCATGACGGTTGATTGGGTCTGCAAGCATCACGATGACTTAGGCAAGGAACAGCTGTACGCCATTCTGCGTCTGCGCAGCGAGGTCTTTGTCGTTGAACAGCAGTGCGTTTACCTGGACCTCGACGGGCAGGACCTTTCGGGCGATACCCACCACTTGATGGCCTGGAAAGATGACGAACTGGTGGCCTACCTGCGCCTGCTGGACCCGCAGACCCAGGACGATGATGTGGTGATCGGCCGCGTGATCGTCGCGCCAGTGGCACGCGGCACCGGGCTGGGCCATCAGATGATGGAAGAGGCCCTCAAGCGCATTGAAGATATCTGGCCTGAGACGCCGATCTTTCTGTCAGCCCAGGCGCACTTGCAGGGGTATTACGCGCGGTATGGGTTTGTGGTGGAGGGTGAGCAATATTTGGAGGATGATATTCCACATATTGGTATGCGGCGCGCTTGAGCCCCTTTTCGCGAGCAAGCCCGCTCCCGCATTTAACCGTGTACACCCTTTGAAACGCGGTCGACTGTGGGAGCGGGCTTGCTCGCGAAAGCGTCAGCCCAATCACCGCCACATTCAGGGATAACCCAACACCTGCTTGATCCCCGCCAGGTTCGCCTCGATCCACTTCCGATCAATCGCCCCCCAACTGCGAATCCGATAGTGCCCGGCATGGTTGCGCGCACCGTCTTCCTGCTCGAACTCGCACACGATATCCAGGTCGGCCAGCGCGGCAATCGTGTCCTGCGCCGTGCGCCGAGGCATGCCGGTGGCGTCGGTCAACGCCGGGACGCTGCTGGCTTGCCCGCTGTCGATCAGGTACGCCACATACAGGCGGCGGTAGAAACTGCTTTTGGTCTTGCTCACGTCCATGCTTGATCGCCTACTGAGGTTAGGGCTTGCCCTGCAAGTCGCGATACGTGAGGTACACCCGCAGGTCGAATTCCACCTGATGGTAGCCGGGCATCATGTATTCGCAGAGTTTGTAGAACGCCTTGTTGTGGTCCGATTCCTTGAAGTGCGCCAGCTCGTGCACCACGATCATGCGCAGAAACTCCGGCGCCGCCTCCTTGAACAGTGCGGCAATACGAATCTCTTTCTTGGATTTGAGGTTGCCACCCTGCACCCGTGAAATCGTGGTGTGCAGGCCCAACGCGCGGTGAGTCAGGTCCAGGCGGTTGTCGAACAGCACTTTGTCGATGGCCGGCGCGTTACGCAGGTGTTCCTGCTTCAAGGCCAGGGCGTAGCTGTACAACGCCTTGTCACTCTGCACCGCATGGCGTTCGGGGTAACGTTGTTCCAGATAGGCGCCCAACTGGTCCTTGGCGATCATCTGGCGCACTTGTTCCTGAAGAGCTGCGGGGTAGGCCTGGAGGTATTTCAGCGCGGTCATGAGTTCAGCAACAAGGTTCGAATGGCCGCCAGTGTAGCGAATTCAAAGCGGCCCAGGGTGGGACCAATCGGCCATTTCCTCAGGCCGCAGCGGCTGCGCCGCCCACGGCCCCTGGATAAATGAGCAACCATTGGCCTTGAGCCAGTGCGACTGTTCGAGGGTATCCACGCCCTCGGCGATCACCAGCACATCAAAATGCCCGCACAGCTGGATGATGCTACGGGCCATGGCCGCGTCCCGCATCGAGCCCGGCAGGCGCGCCACCAGTTGTGGGTCCAGCTTGAGCGTGTCGAACTCCAGGTCACGCAGGTGGGCCAGGGAACACTGCCCCAAACCAAAGTCATCCAGCGCGATACGCACGCCGACCTGACGCAATAATTTGAACTGCTTGTTGGTTTCTTCAAGGTTACTCATCAGGCTGTCTTCACTGATTTCCACCTCCAACTGCCGCCCCTGCAACCCATGTCGGTCGAGTACCTGCTGCAGCTGGCTGGCCAGGTTGGGCATGTTGAACTGGCTGCTGCTCAAGCTCACGCTCAGCACCAGCTCTTCATGGAAACTCGCTTGCCAGGCTTGCCGTTGGGCGGCGACTTGCTGGTAGATCCAGGCGCTCAACTGGCTGATCAGCCGCGCCTCTTCCAACAGCGGCAAAAACAGGCCCGGCGGCACATCGCCGACACTCGGGTGCTGCCAGCGCAGCAGCGCCTCGACGCCGCGCAAACGCCCGTCCTCCAGCGACACCTGGGGCTGGTACACCAAAGTGAAGTCCTTGTTCTGAATCGCGGTTCGCACGCTGTCTTCAAGCATCAGGCGCGAGCGGGCGCGGCCGTTCATTTCCTGATCGTAATAGCGATATTGCTGACGCCCCGCGCGCTTGGCTTCGTACATGGCGATGTCCGCCGCGCGCAGCAGGCCGTTCAAATCCGAGCCGCAGTCCGGGAAGGTCGCAATGCCGATACTGACACCGAGCATTACATCCAAACCGTCGACCTGCTGGCACACAGACACGCGCTCGATCAGTTTTTCCGAAATTTTCGCCGCCTGCTCCGGGAACTCCAGCTCTAACAATGCAGTGAATTCATCCCCGCCCATGCGCCCGAGAATGTCGTAGGAACGCAGACACGCCTGCATCTGCTCCGAGACCCAGCGCAGCACCCGATCCCCAGCATCGTGGCCCAACGAGTCGTTGACCCGCTTGAAACCGTCGAGGTCCAGGTAGAGCAACACCAGCGACAACTCGTTACGCTCGCTGCGCAGCAGCATGTTCTCCACCGCCTGGTGGAAGCCACGCCGGTTCAGCAGCCCGGTCAACGGGTCGGTCACCGCCTGGAACTCCAGTTGCTGATGCAGGTGGCGCACCTCGGACATGTCCAGCACCGTCACCACCATGGCCTTCTGCTCGGCGGGCAGGGGCGCGCAGGACAACGCCACCGGCACCTGCTGGCCGCGACCGGTGCGCAAAATGGCGTCGTGCTGGCGCCACGTCTCACCCTTGCGATACGCCTCGTACATCGGGAAGCCCAGCCAGGCGGGCACATGGGGCTTTTGCAAGAAACTCAGGAAGCTCTCGCCCTGCAACTCCGCCATCGTGGCGTTAAGCAGCCGCGAAACTGCCGGGTTGGCGTACTCAATCACACTGCCCTCGCCCACCACCAGGATGCCTTCGGCGGCGTTGTCCAGTACCGAGGCATTGAAGGCTCGCGCGGATTCCAGGTCATGGCTCAAGCGCTGCAAGGCCCGGCGGTTACGCTGGTGCTCCAGCAGGGCTTGCACCTTGGGCTTGAGAATATGCGGGTCAAACGGTTTAAACAGGTAATCGATGGCGCCGCTGGCATAGCCTTCCAGCACAGCGGCGGGCGATTGGGCGTGGGCGGTCAGGAAGATAATCGGCGTCATGCGCGTACGTTGGCTGCCGCGCATCAGGCGGGCGACTTCGAAGCCGTCCATGCCGGGCATGCGCACATCCAGCAACACCAGGTCGATTTCGTGCGCCAGCAGCAGCTCCAAGGCTTCAAGCCCCGACGCTGCAGTCATCACGTGCCAATCTTCACGCTGCAAAAGCGCACGCATGCTGACGAGGTTCTCCGGGTAGTCATCGACCACCAAGAGTACCGAACTGCCATCGCCTGGGTGTGGAGCGCAATCCATGCTACGTCTCTTCCTTGAGGGGCTGCACCGGTCACTTCTGATATAAAAACCGGACAAACAATGAGGCCTCACTCTAGCCCCGGTTCCAAAAAAGCAGAAGTGACGTGGGTGCCATCATTGCGCCAAAGCCCTGGAAGCCGACTAACGGTCAAGCCCTACAGGCCACGGTTCATGGGAAACATGGCTTTTTGGCACTCCTCTGACGCCAATAAATTGCCAGTAATCGTTTAACAACCGGACGATCACCGCCTATAAAGAACCTGCAAGGCCCTCGGGCCAAAGCCTTCACCCTCTGTAAAAGGCCAACACCATGATCGACCTTTCCACCTGGAACCTGAGCATTCCGGTCGGCTCGCCGCCCGCGACCATCGACACGCCGAAACTGCTTAGCGGCTTCAAGGACCAATATTTCCAGGCCGAAGGCAGCAACGTGCAATTCTGGACACCGGTGACCGGTACCCGCACCGAAAACGCCGTTTACCCGCGCAGCGAACTGCGCGAAACCTACGCCGACGGGCGTTTGCGTAACTGGACCTACCCCGACGCCGACAACTTCCTGCGCGCCACCCTGGCCGTCAATCAGGTGCCCTCTTCCGGCAAAGTCGTGATCGGCCAGATCCACGCCTATGACAGCCAAAAACCGCTGATCAAACTGGAATACCAATTCAAGGAAAAAACCCAGACTGGCAACATCATCGCCAAGGTGCGCATGCGCCCGGATGAAGACGAAGGCCGCGTGATTATCGTGGCCTCCAATGTGCCGCTGGAGAAGAGCTTTACCTATGTGATCAACCTCAATAAGGCCGGCTTGCTGAGTGTGGAGGCCGCTGACGGGCAGTGGAATGAACGCATCGGTGCCGCGTGGGGCGCCAAACCGTTGTATTTCAAGGCGGGGGCGTATGTGCAAGACAACAGTGGGGACAATAAAGAAGGCGCGCGGGTGACATTTGCGAAGTTGGATATTGATCACGAGTAAGCCAGGCTTCAATCGACATAAGCCTCAACCTTGAACCCAAGAATTCATGACCAACCTCTTAAACGCACCGCCAGTCCCTGTGGTAGCCCGGCTTGCCCGCGATGGCGGTGGATCAGCCAGTCTTTGCGGCGGCTGACACACCGCCATCGCGGGCAAGCCCGGCTCCCACAGTTGCCCTGCGTCGGTTGAGGGTTAAGTGCTCGTCCTACACGACCGTTGCGGCAAGCCAGATCGGCGCTTATAGTTCCCCCCGTCGCTGGCATTGAACAGCGATAGGGTTTCGCAGCCCTACAGAGTTAATTCCGCACCCGTCAAAACAGCCCTGGCGTTCCTGCCAATGGCCGTCTTGTTATGGCGGCTGTGCGTGGGAGACCTTCGGGTCTGCCGGGTCTTAACTCCTCGGTCTGCGAACCCGCGTACAGCTGCCACCCAATTTGTTTCGCAGCAAACGGTGGTCATTCTTCTCCCGAGTTAAGGATTCACCATGACCCAACAACTGCCACCCCGCCGCTTCACCCCATGCACCGAAACCGCAACCGATTACCCCGTACTGTTAATCGACAGCGACGCCCCACTGCTTGAACTCCACGCCTGCCTGCGCGAACGCCTCAACGCCGCCCTCGAACACCTCAACCTGATCGCCTGCTCCAGCCTGCCGGACTTCGCCGAGCGCGACCTGAACAACGTGGCCAACACCGCGCGCATTCTGGTGCAGGACGTGAGTGATGTGTTCCGGGTGATTGAGCACCGCGGCTTCGATACACCTGACGCGGCCTGATCAAATCCCAGCCACAAAAAAGCCCGCATCGCTGCGGGCTTCTTTTTAAACGCCTTAGGCTCAGTTCACCTTAGCGTTCAACTCACCTTTGAGGTAACGCTGGTACATCGCTTCCCGGGTGATTGAGCACCGCGGCTTCGATACACCTGACGCGGCCTGATCAAATCCCAGCCACAAAAAAGCCCGCATCGCTGCGGGCTTCTTTTTAAACGCCTTAGGCTCAGTTCACCTTAGCGTTCAACTCACCTTTGAGGTAACGCTGGTACATCGCTTCCAAGGAGATCGGCTTGATCTTCGAAGCATTACCGGCCGTACCAAACGCTTCATAACGCGCGATACATACATCACGCATCGCGGTCACGGTGGCGCCGAAGAATTTACGTGGGTCAAATTCGCTCGGGTTGGTAGCCATCAGGCGACGCATCGCACCGGTGGACGCCAGGCGCAGGTCGGTGTCGATGTTGACCTTGCGCACGCCGTACTTGATGCCTTCGACAATTTCTTCAACCGGTACGCCGTAGGTTTCTTTGATGTCGCCGCCGTACTGGTTGATGATCGCCAGCCACTCTTGCGGTACCGAGGAAGAACCGTGCATCACCAAGTGTGTGTTCGGGATGCGTTTGTGGATTTCCTTGATACGGTCGATAGCCAGCACGTCGCCGGTAGGCGGCTTGGTGAACTTGTAGGCGCCGTGGCTGGTGCCGATGGCGATGGCCAGGGCGTCCACCTGGGTCTTCTTGACGAAGTCAGCGGCTTCTTCCGGGTCGGTCAGCATCTGGCTGTGATCCAGCACGCCTTCGGCGCCGATACCGTCTTCTTCGCCGGCCATACCGGTTTCCAACGAACCCAGGCAGCCCAGTTCGCCTTCAACCGAAACGCCGCAGGCGTGAGCCATGGCCACGGTTTGTTGGGTAACGCGTACGTTGTACTCGTAGTCGGTTGGGGTCTTGCCGTCTTCGCCGAGGGAGCCGTCCATCATCACCGAGCTGAAGCCCAGTTGGATGGAGCGCTGGCACACGTCAGGGCTGGTGCCGTGGTCCTGGTGCATGCACACCGGGATGTGCGGGAATTCTTCGATCGCGGCGAGGATCAGGTGACGCAGGAAAGGCGCGCCAGCGTATTTGCGGGCACCGGCCGAAGCCTGGACGATCACTGGGGAGTCGGTCTTGTCAGCGGCTTCCATGATGGCGCGCATCTGCTCAAGGTTGTTGACGTTAAAAGCTGGGACGCCGTAGCCGAACTCGGCTGCGTGGTCCAGCATTTGACGCATGCTGATAAGTGCCATTGTGTTGTCTCTCCCGATCGAGGGTCGTTAATCGTGCAAGCCTGCCGTAGCGGCGGCTGCTATTCAAGTTATTGCAGATCAAGGGGTTAAGGCTTGGCCTGCTGAATCGTTATTGCTGGCATGGCCGTGTGCTAACGCCACTGAAAAAGCCGATCAATGTGGGAGCTGGCTTGCCTGCGATAGGGGCAGATCAGACAACATTTGTTTTGCTGACCCACCGCAATCGCAGGTAAGCCAGCTCCCACATTTAGATCTCATTTATCTTGAGATAGTGTTCTCACTGAGCTTTGCAGCCTCGCCCGATCAAATCATCGGTGGCGACCCAGTAAATCAGGCCTTCTTCACCTTTTGTGTGAAACGCCAACTGGTCGTTGCTGTAAAGCACGCCCGAGGCGGCAACGTCTTCTTTAAGACGGTAAACCTGGTCCGAACCGCCGAGGCGTACATCCACTTCGGAACGAGCCTGGTTGGCAAAGCGCCAGTTGACCTCGGCCTTGCTGTCGCAGGTCCAAGTGGTCCACTTGTCGGCAGGCTCTGCCTTGTTGAACATGTTCATGTTGCTGCAACCGGCCAATAAAGCCAGGGCTGCCAGGGCGAAAACGCCTTTCATTGCCAATCCTCGAACGACGGCCCAAGGGCCGCCACTGCTGTCGGTTAGTTGATCAGACCCGTCAGGGGCAACCCTGTTCCTGACCGTTGGGCGCGGCGCCGTATTGCTCCAGCCGTTCGTTGCCGATGCGCTTGTTGATCACCGGCATGGTTTCGGCTTGCCAGTCAGCTTGGTAGCAGCTCTTTTTCTGCCCCGGCGCAGACTCTGCGCCCGCAGGCTTAGCGCTTGGCGTGCTGCCGCAGCCGGCCAACAGGCCCGCTGCGATCACCAGTGCCAACGACTTGATCATGGGAATGCTCCTTTTCCGGATCACGAGCCTTAGCCTTTGGCTCGGGCTTCCAGCACTTCAACGGCTGGCAGAACTTTGCCTTCGACGAATTCGAGGAACGCGCCGCCACCGGTAGAAATGTAGGAGATTTGGTCAGCAACGCCATATTTATCGATGGCCGCCAGGGTGTCGCCACCACCGGCGATGGAGAAGGCCGAGCTTTCAGCAATGGCGTGCGCCAGTACTTTGGTGCCGTTGCCGAACTGATCGAACTCGAACACGCCAACCGGGCCGTTCCACAAAATGGTCTTGGAGGACTTCAGCAACTCAGCGAAATTGGCTGCGGTTTGCGGGCCGATGTCCAGGATCATGTCGTCGGCCGCCACGTCAGCGATGAGCTTGACGGTGGCTGCGGCGCTTTCAGCAAATTCCTTGGCAACCACCACGTCCACCGGCAGCGGTACGCTGACTTTGGCAGCGATGGCGCGGGCGGTGTCGAGCAGGTCCGGTTCGTACAGTGACTTGCCCACCGGGTGGCCGGCAGCCGCCAGGAAGGTGTTGGCAATGCCGCCGCCGACGATCAGCTGGTTGCAGATCTGGCTCAGGCTGTTGAGCACGTCCAGCTTGGTGGAGACTTTGGAACCGGCAACGATGGCGGCCATTGGCTGGGCCGGAGCGCCCAGGGCTTTGCCCAGTGCATCCAGTTCAGCAGCCAGCAGTGGGCCAGCAGCGGCGACTTTGGCGAACTTGGCCACGCCGTGGGTCGAGCCTTCAGCGCGGTGCGCGGTGCCGAAGGCGTCCATCACGAACACGTCGCACAGGGCCGCGTATTGCTGGGCCAGTTCGTCGCTGTTCTTTTTCTCGCCCTTGTTGAAGCGCACGTTTTCGAACAACACGATGTCGCCAGGCTTAACGTCGACGCCACCCAGGTAGTCAACCACCAGCGGCACATCGCGGCCCAAGGCCTTGCTCAGGTAGTCAGCGACCGGCTTGAGGCTGTTTTCGGCGGAAAACTCACCTTCGGTCGGGCGACCCAGGTGGGAGCAGACCATCACGGCCGCGCCTTTTTCCAGGGCCAGCTTGATGGTCGGCAGCGAGGCCAGGATTCGCGCATCGCTGGTGACAACACCGTCCTTGACTGGGACGTTGAGGTCTTCGCGAATCAGTACGCGCTTACCTTGCAGATCGAGGTCGGTCATCTTCAACACGGTCATGGGTCGCAGTTCCTGAATTGGCTGATTTAAAGGGCTGATTTAGCAGAGGCGATGTGCAGATAATGTTCGGCAACATCCAGCATTCGGTTGGCAAACCCCCATTCGTTGTCGAACCAAGCCAGGATGTTCACCAGCCGTGGGCCGGAAACGCGGGTCTGGCTGGCATCGACAATGGCCGAATGCGGGTCATGGTTGAAATCACAACTGGCGTGCGGCAACTCGGTGTAGGCCAAAAGCCCCTTGAGCGGGCCGCTGGTGGCGGCGTCGCGCAGTATCCGGTTGACCTCAGTGGCATCGGTGTCACTGACAGTTTGCATGGTGATATCCAGGCACGACACGTTCACTGTCGGCACGCGTACGGCTTTGGCCTGAATTCGCCCGGCAAGTTCCGGTAACAATCTTTCGATGCCACGAGCCAGGCCGGTAGACACCGGAATCACCGACTGGAACGCCGAGCGTGTGCGGCGCAGGTCTTCGTGGTGATAGGCGTCGATGACCGGCTGGTCGTTCATCGCCGAGTGAATCGTGGTGATCGACACGTAATCCAGGCCGATCGCCTGATCCAGCAGGCGCAACAGCGGCACGCTGCAATTGGTGGTGCAGGAGGCGTTGGACACCAGCAGCTCGTCGCCGGTCAGGCAATCCTGGTTGATGCCGTAGACGATGGTGGCGTCGACATCCGCCTCGCTGGCCATCGGCTGGGAAAACAACACACGCGGTGCGCCAGCGTCGAGAAAACGCTGGCCATCGGCACGGGTGTGGTAAGCACCGGAGCATTCCAACACCAGGTCGACGCCCAGCGCCGCCCAGTCGATGCCCTCGGGGGTGGCACTGCGCAAGACTTTCACGCAGTCGCCATTGATATGCAGACAATCGCCTTCAACCCGCACTTCGCCGGGGAACCGGCCGTGGGTGGAGTCAAAGCGTGTCAGGTATTCGATGCTGGCCATGTCGGCCAAATCGTTGATCGCCACAATTTCAAACCCGGCCGCCGCCCCTCGCTCGAACAGAGCACGCAAGACGCAACGACCAATCCGGCCGTAGCCGTTGAGTGCAACTTTGTAGGGACGCGGTTGGGGCATGGGGTTCTCGATCAATGTTAGTTCGGAGTTGAATGTTCTGACGCCATCGCGGGCAAGCCCGCCCCCACCACGGAGCCCGCCCCCACCTTAGACCGAGATCAAATGTGGGAGCGGGCTTGCCCGCGATAGCGCCAGTGCAAACAACGCAGACTGACTTAGTCTTCCAGCAGCTCTTCAGCCTGACCCAGGATGTTTTCCAGGGTGAAGCCGAACTCTTCGAACAACGCTGGCGCCGGCGCCGACTCACCGTAGGTGGTCATGCCGATCACGCGGCCTTCCAGGCCCACGTACTTGTACCAGTAGTCGGCGTGAGCCGCTTCGATGGCGATACGCGCACTGACCTGCAACGGCAGAACCGATTGCTTGTAGTCAGCATCCTGGGCTTCGAACAGGCTGGTGCACGGCATGGACACAACGCGCACGTTACGGCCCTGGGCAGTCAGCTTGTCGTACGCCTGAACGGTCAGGCCCACTTCGGAACCGGTGGAGATCAGGATCAGCTCCGGCTCGCCAACGCAGTCCTTGAGCACGTAGCCACCACGGCTGATCGCAGCGATCTGCGCGTCGGTACGCACTTGGTGCTGCAGGTTCTGGCGCGAGAAGATCAGCGCCGAAGGGCCGTCCTTACGCTCGATGGCGTGCTTCCAGGCCACGGCGGATTCGACCGCGTCGGCTGGGCGCCAGCAATCCAGGTTCGGCGTGGTGCGCAGGCTGGTCAGTTGCTCGACCGGCTGGTGCGTCGGGCCGTCTTCGCCCAGGCCGATGGAGTCGTGGGTGTACACATGGATAACACGCTTCTTCATCAGCGCGGCCATACGTACGGCGTTACGTGCGTATTCCATGAACATCAGGAAGGTTGCGCCGTAAGGCACCAGGCCGCCGTGCAGGGACACGCCGTTCATGATGGCGCTCATGCCGAACTCGCGCACGCCGTAGTACATGTAGTTGCCGCTGGCGTCTTCAGCCGAGACACCTTTGCAACCTTTCCACAGGGTCAGGTTGGAACCGGCCAGGTCAGCCGAACCGCCAAGAATTTCCGGCAGCAATGGGCCAAAGGCGTTCAGGGTGTTCTGGCTGGCTTTACGGCTGGCGATGGTCTCGCCCTTGGCCGCGACTTCGGCGATGTAGGCCGAGGCTTTTTCCGAGAAGTCGGCAGGCAGGTCACCGGCCAGGCGGCGCACCAGTTCGTTGGCCAGTTCCGGGAATTCGGCGGAGTAGGCAGCAAAACGCTGGTCCCACTCGGCTTCGGTCGCCAGGCCTTTTTCCTTGGCGCTCCACTCGGCGTAGATGTCAGCCGGGATTTCGAACGGGCCGTGGTTCCACTTCAGTGCTTCGCGGGTCAGGGCGATTTCCGCGTCACCCAGTGGGGCGCCGTGGCAGTCTTCTTTACCTTGCTTGTTCGGCGAGCCGAAGCCGATGGTGGTCTTGCAGCAGATCAGGGTCGGCTGCTCGCTTTTGCGCGCGGTGTCGATGGCGGTCTTGATCTCTTCCGGATCGTGGCCGTCGACGTTGCGGATCACCTGCCAGTTGTAGGCTTCGAAACGCTTCGGGGTGTCGTCGGTGAACCAGCCTTCGACTTCGCCGTCGATGGAGATGCCGTTGTCATCGTAGAAAGCGATCAGCTTGCCCAGGCCAAGGGTGCCGGCCAGGGAAGCGACTTCGTGGGAAATGCCTTCCATCATGCAGCCATCACCCAGGAACACGTAGGTGTGGTGGTCGACGATGTTGTGGCCAGGGCGGTTGAACTGCGCGCCCAATACTTTTTCAGCCAGGGCGAAGCCCACGGCGTTGGCCAGGCCTTGGCCCAGGGGACCGGTCGTGGTCTCGACGCCTGGGGTGTAGCCGAATTCCGGGTGGCCCGGGGTGCGGCTGTGCAGCTGGCGGAAGCTCTTGAGGTCATCAATGGTGACGTCGTAGCCGGTCAGGTGCAGCAGCGAATAGATCAGCATCGAGCCATGGCCGTTGGACAGCACGAAGCGGTCACGGTCAGCGAACGACGGGTTGCTCGGGTTGTGTTTCAGGTAGTCACGCCAAAGTACCTCGGCGATATCCGCCATGCCCATCGGGGCACCGGGATGGCCGCTGTTGGCTTTTTGCACGGCATCCATGCTGAGGGCACGAATGGCGTTGGCACGCTCACGACGGCTGGGCATCGCTGATCTCCTAGGGGGTTGAATAAAAGAAACGGAAAAAAGGACCGGCATTTTCCCTCAGCCACCGCCTGCGGGCAATGATAGATAGTCACTTGTAGGTGTTTTTCCTGCGGTTTGCCCGGCATTCCCTTGCAGAAAAGCGCCCCGGCTTCGTCTAAAGGTTATAGCGGCTGCTCATAACTACCGATTATCGACCAATATCAAAACTTTTTGATATTGGTCTTGCGGGGAGTTCCACCCGTCACTAGACTGCTGGCCTTATGAACCTACCCGTGCCCTCCCTACGTTCCGACGACGGCGATGAGCTGGCTGCCTTGTGCAAGGCCGCTGGTGATCCGTTGCGCCTGAACGTATTGCGCGCACTGGCCAACGACTCTTTCGGTGTATTGGAACTGGCGCAGATCTTCGCCATCGGCCAGTCCGGCATGAGCCACCACCTCAAGGTCTTGGCCCAGGCCGATCTGGTGGCTACTCGCCGTGAAGGCAATGCGATTTTTTACCGCCGCGCCCTGCCCCACACTGAACTGCTCGGCGGCAAGCTGCACACCGCCCTGCTCGAAGAAGTGGACAACTTGAGCCTGCCGACTGAAGTGCAGTCGCGCATCAGCCAAGTCCACGGGCAACGCGCCGCTGCCAGCCAGGACTTTTTCTCACGGGTCGCCGAGAAGTTTCGCGCCCAGCAGGACTTGATCGCAGGGTTGCCGCAGTACCGCGAAAGCGTACTGGCACTGTTGGACAAGCTAGGCTTCAGTGATGAGGCCACGGCGCTGGAAGTCGGCCCTGGTGATGGCGGTTTCCTGCCAGAACTGGCACGCCGCTTTGCGCAGGTCACCGCGCTGGATAACAGCCCGGCGATGCTCGAACTGGCGCGCCAGCTCTGTGAGCGCGAAGCACTGGGCAACGTCAGCCTGCAGCTGGCGGACGCGTTGAATGACACCAGCCTGCGGGCCGATTGCGTGGTGCTGAACATGGTCTTGCACCATTTCGCCGCCCCTGCCGACGCCCTCAAGCAGATGGCAAATTTGCTGCAACCCGGCGGTAGCCTGCTGGTCACAGATTTATGCAGCCACAACCAGAGTTGGGCCAAGGAGGCCTGCGGTGATCTCTGGTTGGGTTTTGAACAGGACGATCTGGCCCGTTGGGCCACCGCTGCGGGACTCGTTCCCGGGGAAAGCCTCTATGTAGGTTTACGTAATGGTTTCCAGATTCAGGTCCGCCATTTTCAGCGGCCGGCTGGCGACACTCACCATCGGTAAATATCAGGAAAACATCGAGATGAGCGAATACTCCCTTTTCACCTCCGAGTCCGTGTCTGAAGGGCATCCGGACAAAATCGCCGACCAGATTTCTGACGCGGTGCTGGACGCCATCATTGCTGAAGACAAGTTCGCCCGTGTGGCGTGCGAGACTCTGGTGAAAACGGGCGTGGCGATCATCGCCGGCGAAGTCACCACCACCGCCTGGGTCGACCTGGAACAGATCGTCCGTGACGTGATCACTGACATTGGCTACAACAGCTCCGACGTCGGCTTCGACGGCGCGACCTGCGGCGTGATGAACATCATCGGCAAGCAGTCGCCCGACATCAACCAAGGTGTGGACCGTGCCAAGCCTGAAGATCAGGGTGCCGGCGACCAGGGCCTGATGTTCGGCTACGCCAGCAACGAAACTGATGTACTGATGCCGGCGCCGATCACCTTCTCGCACCAGTTGGTGCAGCGCCAAGCCGAAGCTCGTAAATCCGGCCTGCTGCCATGGCTGCGCCCGGACGCCAAGTCCCAAGTAACCTGCCGTTACGAAGGCGGCAAAGTCGTGGGTATCGACGCGGTTGTGCTGTCGACCCAGCACAACCCGGATGTTTCCTACGCCGACCTGCGCGAAGGCGTCATGGAGCTGATCGTCAAGCACGTACTGCCTGCCGAACTGCTGAGCAAAGACACCCAGTTCCACATCAACCCGACCGGCCAGTTCATCATCGGCGGCCCAGTGGGCGACTGCGGTTTGACCGGCCGCAAGATCATCGTCGACAGCTACGGCGGCATGGCCCGTCACGGCGGTGGCGCGTTCTCGGGTAAAGACCCGTCCAAGGTTGACCGCTCGGCGGCGTACGCCGGTCGTTACGTGGCCAAGAACATCGTCGCGGCCGGCCTGGCCGAGCGTTGCGAAATCCAGGTTTCCTACGCTATCGGCGTGGCCCAGCCTACGTCGATCTCGCTGAATACCTTCGGCACCGGCAAGATCAGCGATGACAAGATCGTCAAGCTGGTGCGTGAGATCTTCGACCTGCGTCCTTACGCGATCACCACCATGCTCGACCTGCTGCACCCGATGTACCAGGAAACTGCAGCCTACGGCCACTTCGGTCGCACGCCTGCGCAGAAGACTGTCGGCGACGACACCTTCACCACGTTTACCTGGGAAAAAACCGACCGCGCCAACGACCTGCGCACGGCTGCCGGTCTGTAATCGCTCGCGGTACACAAAGCCCTGTCGGGTTACCGGCGGGGCTTTTTTATTGCCGGATGATTAACCAGCGATGCTCATGTTTTTGGATCCAATGCTTGCAGGCCAAATAATGGCCCTCTAGAATCCGCGCCCTCTCGGGCCCTTCACCTTACTTGGATATTGCCCTGCGCCAGCCCGGGACAGATAAACGCGCAGGCAATCGAACATTGAGGTTTTCATGCGCATTTCCACGCTCGCCCCTGCCGCCCTTCTGCTCAGCCTGTTCACCCTGCCGGCGCATGCCGCCGACCTGAGCGCATTGAGTGGCGCCCTGAGCTCCCAATTGGGCGGCAACTCCGGCAACTGCCAGCAGCAAGCCAAAGACCTGCAAACCAAGATCGATGCCGCCGAAGCCGCGAACGACACCCTGAAAGTGAAGGCGTTTAAAGCAGCGCAGGACCAGGTCAACAAAGGTTGCAACAAACTTGCTGAAACCCAAGCCAAAGTCGACGCCAAGCAGCAAACACAGGAAGCTAAGGCCGATAAGAACGACACCGTGAAAGCACTGGGCGGTCTGTTCAAGTAATCTGAAACACCCGGTAAAAAGCCCCGCACTGGCGGGGCTTTTTTATGGCGGTGTGGATCACTTAGGCTGGGCACCCTTCTCGAGCAAGGATGCTCATCGTGCGTTTACTGATTACGCTTTTACTCAGCGCCCTACCTTTTTTGGCGTGGGCCGAAGAATGCCCCGAAGAAGCCCGCTCACAGGTCGACACTCTGGCGGAACAGATCAAGCTGTGGGATGACAGCTATCACCGACTTGGCCAATCCCCGGTCAGCGACGAGCTCTACGATCAGGCCCGCCTGCGCCTGGCTCACTGGCGCCAATGTTTCACCCAAACGCCAAAGGCGGCTGACAACCCTCTGGCGAGTTCACGGGGTACGCAACCGCACCCGGTCGCTCATACCGGTCTGGAAAAGCTGTTGAATGAGCAGGCAGTCGATGACTGGCTCAGGACACGCCGAGACGTGTGGGTTCAACCCAAGGTCGACGGCGTTGCAGTGACATTGGTCTATCGCCAGGGCCGGTTGAGCCGACTTATCAGCCGAGGTAATGGCCTGCTCGGCCAGGACTGGTCAACTGCCGCACGGCAGATCCCGGGCATCCTCCAGCAACTGCCTGAGCCCATCAACCTGGTGCTGCAAGGCGAACTCTACTGGCGCCTCGACGATCATGTGCAGTCAACCGATGGCGGGCTGAATGCACGCAGCAAAGTGGCCGGTTTGATGAACCGCCGGCAGCTGAGCGATACCGAGGCTGCGAGGATCGGCTTATTCGTCTGGGCCTGGCCTGACGGCCCAACCGACTTCACCGAGCGCCTGGACACCTTGGCGCGCTGGGGCTTTACCGACAGCCGTCGCTACAGCCAGCCTATCGAAAACATCACCGATGCCGCGCACTGGCGCACGTACTGGTACAACCACCCACTGCCATTCGCCAGCGATGGCGTGGTGTTGCACCAAGCGTTGCGCGCACCCGCCAAACGCTGGCAAGCCAGCACGCCTTACTGGGCGGTCGCCTGGAAGTACCCGGCCGCCAAAGCGCTGGCGCTGGTGCGCAAGGTACAGTTCAAGATCGGCCGCACCGGGCGCATTACACCTATCCTGGAACTGGAGCCGGTGCAACTGGACGATCGGCAAATCAGCCGCGTCAGCGTCGGCTCGCTGAAACGCTGGCAAACGCTGGATATCCGGCCCGGCGATCAGGTGTCCATCAGCCTTGCCGGCCAAGTGATCCCACAGTTGGAGCAGGTGATCCTGCGCAATGAAACCAGGGTGCAGGTGCAAGCGCCCGATGCACGGGACTTTCACGCGTTGAGCTGCTGGCAACTGGACCCCGGCTGTGAGGAACAATTGCTGGCGCGCCTGGCCTGGTTAAGCGGCAGCCAGGGCTTGTCCTTGCCGCATATCGGCCGCGAGACCTGGAACGCCTTGATCCAGGCGGGTCTAATCGTAGGCATTCTCGATTGGTTGACCCTGGATGCGGCAGAGCTTGCTAACATTGAGGGCTTCGGTGATCGCAGCCGTGCGCGATTGCTCAACAGCCTTCAAAGCGCGCGGCAACGGCCCTTTGCACAATGGCTTAAAGCCCTGGGCGTACCGCCTTCGGCACGTAACGACCTGGCTGGCGGCTGGCAGACCCTGGCCGCCAAAGACACCCAGGCCTGGCTGGCTACCGACGGCATCGGCCCGGGCCGCGCAGCGCAACTGAGCGCTTTTTTTCGCGACCCGCAGGTACAGGCTTTGGCTGAAACATTACGCGTGGCGGGGGTTGAAGGGTTTTAAACCCGGCCTTGCCACCTCTAACCCTCGGCAGAATTCACCCTGCCATTTAATTGCGTTTCTGGAGCCTCACATGAAATTCCTTGCCCCGCTTGCCTTGCTCACCGTCGCAAGCTTCATGACTACGCCACTGCTGGCCGCTGAAGATGCACAACCCCTGGCCGGCTGCGCCGCCAAGCGCCAAGCCATCAGCACCCAGATCGAGCAAGCCAAGGCCCATGGCAACAGCGAACAACAGGCAGGCCTGGAAAAAGCCCTGAGTGAAGTCACCGCCCATTGCACCGACGCGTCCTTGCGTAAAGAGCGTGAAAACAAAGTGCTCGACGCCAAGCACGAAGTCAGCCGCCGTCAGGCCGACCTCGACAAAGCCATGAAAAAGGGCGATGCGGACAAGATCAACAAGCGCAAAGACAAGCTCGCCCAGTCGCGCAAAGAACTGCAGGACGCCGTCGAAGAACTCGACCAGTAAGCCCGGTCAGTGGTCCCGAAACTGTTTATGGCAAGCCGTGCAGGCATCTTCGACTTTCTGCACCGCAGGCCCCAGATTGCTGGCCTTGTAAGGCTGCACCTGGCTTGCGATCACCAATTCACCGGTGGCCGTTTCAAGGTTTCGGGCCAGTTCCTGGAAACGTGCCTGTTGCTGCCACACGTTGTCCTTGGCGCTGGTGTGATCTTCTTCGCGCACGCTCGGGAAATGTTTCCACGGTTCGTGGGACAACGCATCGAGCTTGACCGCGCCTTCGGCGAACTTCGCGCCGTCGAACGGCAGACGCCCACGCAACATGCCGCCCAGGTCTTCGCCGGTCTTGAGCATCTGTTTGAAAATCGCCTTGCGCTGACCCAAGGGCGAGTTCGGATCAACACCGCCACAGGCGGACAAGGCCAGGCAGGCCAGCAATACCAGGGTCAGTTTTTTAAAGGTCATCATGGCTTCAAGGTCACGGAAAACGGCGGCCAGTATCCTCGCCCCGCCCGTAAAGGCCAATAGCCCTATTATTAATAAGGGTTGCCCAGAAGCGCTACGGCGCGGGCAATCGCTTCAGGAATTGCGTGTATGAATGTCACCTTGAAACCTTGGAGCCGCCGCCTGGCCTGGGCTCTGCCGATGATTGCACTGCTGGCCGGTTGCGATGGCGGCAAAGACGCCGGCAAAGATGAAACCGTTAAACCTCATGCCGTCGCCACCTATGTAAATGCACCGTGGGACGCGCTGCCGGCTGTTTCCGACAGCGACCTGTTGGCCGGGTTTGAATCCTGGCGCAGCGCTTGCCAACGCCTCAAGGCTGATCCGATCTGGGGCGCGACATGTGCGGCGGCGACCGTGCCGGGTAATGCCCCGGCGGTGCGCAGCTTCCTCAAAGAGCGCCTGGATGTGTTCGGCCTGCGTTCGGCCGATAACACGCCCAACGGCTTGATCACCGGCTACTACGAACCGGTGTACCCCGGCAGCCTGACCGAAACCGCCACTGCCCATGTGCCGGTGTATGGCGTGCCGGATGACTTGATCATCGTCAACCTAGAAAGCATCTACCCGGAACTCAAGGGCAAGCGCCTGCGCGGTCGCCTCGAAGGCCGTGTGCTCAAACCTTATGACGACGCCAACACCATCAACGGCCAAGGCTCCAGCGCCAAGCCGATTGCCTGGCTGACCAACCCGATGGACCTGCAATTCCTGCAGATCCAAGGCTCGGGCCGTATTCAACTGGCGAGCGGGCGCCAACTGCGCGTGGGTTATGGCGACCAGAACGGCCACCCTTACCGCCCGATCGGCCGCTGGCTGGTGGAGCAAGGCGAACTGAAGAAAGAAGACGTGACCATGGGTGCGATCAGTGCGTGGGCCAAGGCACATCCGCAGCGCATCCCCGAACTGCTGGCGAGCAACCCCAGCTACGTATTCTTCAGTGCCCGCCCGGACAGCAATGAAGGCCCACGCGGCTCGCTGAATGTGCCGTTGACGGCCGGCTACAGCGTGGCGGTGGACCGCAAAGTGATCCCGCTCGGCAGCCTGCTATGGTTGTCGACCACCAAACCTGACGGCTCGCCGATTGCCCGACCTGTGGCCGCCCAAGACACCGGCGGGGCAATCATCGGCGAAGTGCGCGCGGACTTGTTCTGGGGCACCGGCGATGCGGCGGGGGAATTGGCCGGGAATATGAAGCAGCAGGGGCAGATCTGGATGTTGTGGCCGAAGGGCGCGGCGTTGCCGCAGGTGCCGGATGCGCCTGCCGGAACCTGAAGATCAAGTGTGGGAGCGGGCTTGCTGTGGCGAGCCCGCTCGCCACAAACAAGCCCGCTCGCTCGCCACAAACAAGCCCGCTCGCTGCGTTAAGCCTTAGATCGAGACAAAAAAGAAACTCGCAATCAACGCCATGCCCACCGCCCACACCAGCGAGCGCAGCATCGCCCAGTCCGCCAGGTAGCAAATGACGTACAGCAAGCGGCTGGTGATAAACAACACCGCCAGCACATTGATGGTCACCAGCGAGGCCGTGCCGGCCAGGTGCGCAATGATCACCGCCGCCGAAAACGCAGGTGTCACTTCAAAGCTGTTGAGTTGCGCATTGTGGGCGCGTTTGGCGAACCCCTCGAGCGTGGCCAGGAAGCCGCGGGGGTCGTGGTTCTGGCGTGGGCCGAACTTGCCGCCGCTGAACTTGGCCACACCCGTGCACAGGTAAGGCAGGAAAATTGCGATCAACACACACCAGAAAGCCACCGTCATTACTGATTCCTTTTGTAGTTTTAGCCAGCGGTTAGAGTTTTAGCACTAAAAATGCCACGCCGCACTTAACCGCTATGAACCACGCCACCGCAAAAGGTTCTACCGGCCTTCTGCCCCATGGCTTGCAACCTCCCGCCACTGCTGCGGTCCATCCACCCATTAACTAACGCTCACTCCACCTTCCAAGGACCCCGGATGCTTGAACTTGTCGCCGCCTTCATTTGCCTCACCACCCTGCTCACGTATGTGAACTTCCGTTTTATCGGCCTGCCGCCCACCATCGGTGTGATGGTCACGGCCCTGCTGTTCTCGCTGCTCCTGCAAGGCCTGAGTTTTATCGGCTACCCAGGCCTGGAAGAACGTATCCAGCAGTTAATCGGCCAGATCGACTTCGGCGACCTGCTGATGAATTGGATGCTGTCGTTCCTGCTGTTCGCCGGCGCCTTGCACGTCAACTTGAACGACCTGCGCAGTTACCGCTGGCCCATCGGCCTGCTGGCGACCTTCGGCGTGTTGATTGCCACCGTGGTAATCGGCAGCTTGGCGTACTACATCTTTGCCCTGTTTGGCTGGCACGTGAGCTTCCTCTACTGCCTGCTGTTCGGCGCGCTGATTTCGCCCACCGACCCGATTGCGGTGTTGGGTGTGCTGCGAACCGCCAACGCGTCGAAACCGCTGAAAACCACCATTGTCGGCGAGTCACTGTTCAACGACGGTACGGCCGTGGTGGTGTTTACCGTGCTGCTGGGCATCGCGCAGTTAGGCGAAACACCGACCGTGGGCGCCACCGCCATGCTGTTCGCCCATGAGGCGATTGGCGGTGTGGTGTTCGGCGGGCTGATCGGCTACTTGGTGTACTTGATGATCAAGAGCATCGAGCAACACCAGATCGAAGTCATGCTGACCCTGGCGCTGGTGATCGGCGGCTCGGCAATGGCCACCGAACTGCACGTCTCGGCGCCGATTGCGATGGTGGTCGCTGGGCTGATCATCGGCAACCTGGGCCGCACGCTGGCGATGAACGACATGACCCGACGCTATCTGGACGGCTTCTGGGAATTGCTTGATGACATGCTCAACGCCCTGCTGTTCGCGCTGATCGGCATGGAGCTGTTGCTGTTGCCGTTCAACTGGCTGCACGTCTTGGCCGCCAGTTTGCTGGCCGTGGCGATTTTGCTCTCACGCCTACTGACCGTGGCCCCGGCGATCCTGCTGCTGCGCCGCTGGCGCACAGTGCCGCGCGGCACCATCCGCATCCTCACCTGGGGCGGCTTGCGCGGCGGGGTTTCGGTGGCACTGGCGCTGGCCTTGCCACTGGGCCCGGAGCGCGACCTGTTGCTGAGCATCACCTACATCGTGGTGCTGTCGTCGATCCTGTTGCAGGGGTTGAGCATCGGCAAGCTGGTCAAGCGCGTGACCCGGGACGAGCCCCAGGCCACGCCTGAGCCTCACTGACCCTTGTTGATCTGCTGCGGATGCCTCGGGTCCGCAGCCGCTTTGCCCGGCAAGCTGCTTTCGCTGCGAATCTGCGCATAGGCATCATGGACTTGAACAGGAAACGGGTGAGTTCCGTGCCCCAGCCTTCCACCGTGGTGCCGTTAGTGAAGTCCGCCGCGCCGCTCTGCTCGATCTTGAAATGCAGCGTGCTGTCTACCTTGCCCAACTGGCTTGTGGGCGTACGCGCCAGTTCGCCGCTCTGGGTCAACAACGCGGTTTTGCCCAATTCCGGAAGCGGCAAGTAGCCGGCGGCGATGGGGGTGGCGGTGGAGTCCAGATAAAGATCGAGGGCCGGGATGTAAGTGATCGCATGGTTAAGCAAACCCAAGGTCGGCACCTTTGGCAGTACGTAGGCGTCGCCCAGGTTGATCAGTGCGGGTGAGCTTTCAATGGCCACGGCCTTGAGCAGTGCTTCAAGCAAGGCCACATGGTCCTTGCAGTCGCCATAACGGTTATCCAGCACGGCCTGCGCCGAGTGCGGCACCACGCCGCCATTGCCGATGTAAACCGCGACGTAGCGAATGTTCTTGCGCACCCAGTCACTCAATACCAACGCTTTGCTGCGTGGTGTGTCCAGGTTGGCGGTGAGTTTCTTGGCCAGTTGGGTAATGGCCGGTGTTACCTCGACCTGCGCCCTGGCAGCGTACGCCTGGGCAAATTGTTTGTAGTCGGTGAACGTCGACACCGCCAGACGCTGGCCGTAATCCGTGTAGGCAACAGAGCCGACTTCAACGCGATTTTTCTCGGTGGGCTCCAGGTCCCAACGGTAGATTTTGCGCCCGTTGGCGGTGGTCGGTTCGGTGGCTTTGAAGCCCCTCACGTCAGCGAACAAGGGCATGTCAGCCGGCATGTCGTAGGTCAAGTGGCTCTGCTGGTTCTCGTAGAACGTCGATCCTGTTGCAGGGGTTGAGCATCGGCAAGCTGGTCAAGCGCGTGACCCGGGACGAGCCCCAGGCCACGCCTGAGCCTCACTGACCCTTGTTGATCTGCTGCGGATGCCTCGGGTCCGCAGCCGCTTTGCCCGGCAAGCTGCTTTCGCTGCGAATCTGCGCATGGCTGATCAGGGCAAAGATAAAACTGCCGCCGATGATATTGCCCGCCAGGGTCGGCCCGGCAAATATCAGCCAGAAGTCCTTCCACGGTAGTTCGCCGGCAAATACCAGGTACGAGACTTCCGCCGAACCCACCACGATATGGGTGAAATCCCCAAGCGCCATCAGGTAGGTGATCAGGACGATGATGAACATCTTCGCGCTTTCCATGGACGGGATCATCCACACCATGGTGGCGATCATCCAGCCGGAAATTATGCCCTTGGCGAACATCTGGCCGGGGTCGTTTTCCATGACCTTACGGCCGATTTCGAGGAAGGCCATGTCGGTCTTGGTGTCGAAGATCGGCAAGTGCAGCATCACGTAGGCCACCAGCAAGGTGCCGCACAGGTTGCCGACTAGCACCACCGTCCACAACCGCAGCAATCGCCCGGCATTGCTCAGGGTGGGCTTGCTCATTACCGGCAGCACGGCCGTCAGGGTGTTTTCGGTAAACAACTGCTGACGGGCGAGGATCACCGCCAGAAAACCTGCGCAGTAACCGAAGCTGGCAATCACCTTGAACCCTTCACCGTCCGGCAGCCGTGAATTTAGCAGGCCCATCCCCATCAACGACAAGCCCATGGTCAGGCCGGCGGCCAACGCCGACCACCATAAAGCGGCGACGCTGCGCTCCAGTTCCTGATCGCCCTGAGTACGGATGATTTCGTGCAGCACTGCCGCGCGAGGCGGCTGGTTCTTGTCGACGTCGTGTTGCTCTTCCTGCGACAAGTTGGGGGTCTTGCCGTCTTCTTGCGTGGCCATGGGTCGTACCTGAACGGGGGTGTTGTTCAGGTACGACCTGTCGCCCATCAAGAGCGTTCACTGGTCAGCCACACGATTAGTCTTTGATGCCGTCTTCTTGAAACTGGTCTTTCACGTACTTGATCTCGGTACGGCCGTGGGGCGCCGGCAAGCCGTCTTCACCCAGGTTGACGAAGACCATTTTTTCCACGGTCAAAATGCTCTTGCGGGTGATCTTGTTGCGCACTTCGCAGGTCAGGGTGATCGAGGTGCGGCCGAACTCGGTGGCGGTGATGCCCAGCTCGATGATATCGCCCTGGCGCGAGGCGCTGACGAAGTTGATTTCGGAGATGTACTTGGTCACCACCCGCTGGTTGCCCAATTGGACAATCGCATAAATGGCCGCTTCTTCATCGATCCAGCGCAGCAAGCTGCCGCCGAACAGGGTGCCGTTGGGGTTGAGGTCTTCAGGTTTTACCCATTTGCGGGTGTGGAAGTTCATGGGGGCTCCGGGGTTGAGGTGCTTGGGAGATAGAGTAATGGCCCCAGCTTCAAGTTTTAAGCGACAAGCTGCAAGTAAAAGCCGAATCGTTTTAACTTGCCGCTTGTAGCTTGTCGCTTGCCACTAGCCGGATAAAGAAAGCTATAATCGTCTCCGATTTCGAACGGCTATTCCGTTCTCCCGCCACCTGTCCGAGGGGCGCTGCAGCAGGTTCAACCTGTCAGGCTCGGATGGGGCGTTGTCCAGCCTGGTTACTGGCTGGATACTAAACGCACAACGGCGCCCATTCGCACACTACGAATGGAGGCTCTTCATGAGCGCTGTAATTACGCCTGCAGATTTCAACGACTACAAAGTCGCCGACATGTCCCTCGCTGCCTGGGGCCGTCGCGAAACCTTTATCGCCGAATCCGAAATGCCTGCCTTGATGGGCCTGCGCCGCAAGTACGCCGCAGAGCTTCCGCTCAAAGGCGCGAAGATCCTCGGCTGCATCCACATGACCATCCAGACTGCCGTGCTGATCGAAACCCTGGTTGCCCTGGGCGCCGAAGTGCGTTGGTCGTCCTGCAACATTTTCTCGACTCAAGACCAGGCCGCTGCCGCTATCGCTGCTGCCGGTATCGCGGTTTATGCCTGGAAAGGCGAGACCGAAGAAGAGTACGAGTGGTGCCTGGAGCAAACCATCTTGAAAGATGGCAAGCCATGGGACGCCAACATGATCCTCGACGACGGCGGCGACCTGACCGAGCTGCTGCACAAGAAGTACCCGCAGATTCTCGACCGCGTCCACGGCGTGACCGAAGAAACCACCACCGGCGTGCACCGCCTGCTGGACATGCTGGCCAAGGGCGAGCTGAAAATCCCGGCCATCAACGTCAACGACTCGGTGACCAAGAGCAAGAACGACAACAAGTACGGCTGCCGTCACAGCCTGAACGATGCGATCAAGCGCGGTACCGACCACCTGCTGTCGGGCAAACAAGCCCTGGTGATCGGCTACGGTGACGTGGGCAAGGGTTCGTCCCAGTCCCTGCGTCAGGAAGGCATGATCGTTAAGGTCTCCGAAGTTGACCCGATCTGCGCCATGCAAGCCTGCATGGACGGTTTCGAAGTGGTTTCGCCGTTCATCGACGGCATCAACGACGGCACTGCAGCCAGCATCGACAAGGCCCTGCTGGGCAAGATCGACCTGATCGTGACCACCACCGGTAACGTCAATGTTTGCGACGCGAACATGCTCAAGGCCCTGAAAAAGCGCGCCGTGGTGTGCAACATCGGTCACTTCGACAACGAAATCGACACCGCTTTCATGCGCAAAAACTGGGCATGGGAAGAAGTGAAGCCACAGGTACACAAGGTTCACCGTACCGGTGCGGGTGATTTCGACCCACAGAACGACGACTACCTGATCCTGCTGGCTGAAGGCCGCCTGGTTAACCTGGGCAACGCCACCGGCCACCCAAGCCGCATCATGGACGGCTCGTTCGCCAACCAGGTACTGGCGCAAATCTTCCTGTTCGACCAGAAGTACGCCGACCTGTCGCCAGCCCAGAAAGCCGAGCGCCTGACCGTGGAAGTGCTGCCGAAGAAACTCGACGAAGAAGTGGCCCTGGAAATGGTCCGCGGCTTCGGCGGCGTGGTGACTCAACTGACCAAGACCCAGGCCGACTACATCGGCGTGACCGTCGAAGGTCCGTTCAAGCCGCACGCTTACCGCTACTGATCGGCCTAGTGCCAGCTTCCATAGGGGAGCTGGCTTTTGTGGGCGCTGGCTTGCCTGCGATAGCATCGCCTTGAGACCCGGTATGACTGAAACACCGAGGTGACTGCATCGCGGGCAAGCCCGCTCCCACACCGGTATTCTGAGTTTCCATAGGTACGACCATGTCCCAAGACCGTCGCTACAGCTTCGAGTTCTTCCCGACCAAGACCGATGCTGGGCATGAAAAACTGATGGCGACTGCCAAGCAGTTGGCCAGCTACAACCCCGACTTCTTCTCCTGCACCTACGGCGCCGGCGGCTCTACCCGTGATCGCACGATCAACACCGTGTTGCAGCTGGAAAGCGAAGTCAAAGTTCCCGCCGCTCCGCACTTGTCGTGCGTAGGCGACAGCAAGGCCGACCTGCGCAGCCTGCTGACCCAGTACAAACAAGCCGGCATCAAGCGCATCGTCGCCCTGCGTGGTGACTTGCCGTCCGGCATGGGCATGGCCAGCGGCGAGCTGCGCTACGCCAATGACCTGGTGAGTTTCATCCGTGAAGAGAGCGGCGATCACTTCCATATCGAAGTGGCGGCTTACCCGGAGATGCACCCCCAGGCACGCAATTTCGAAGACGATCTGCAGAACTTCGTGCGCAAGGCCAACGCCGGCGCCAACAGCGCGATCACCCAGTACTTCTTCAACGCCGACAGCTACTTCTACTTCGTCGAGCGTGTACGGGCCATGGGTGTGAACATCCCGATCGTGCCGGGCATCATGCCGATCACCAACTACAGCAAGCTGGCGCGCTTCTCCGACGCTTGCGGTGCTGAAATCCCACGCTGGGTGCGCAAGCAACTGGAAGCCTATGGCGATGACGTCAAGAGCATCCAGGCATTCGGCGAGCAGGTTATCAGCCAGATGTGCGAACAACTGCTGCAAGGTGGCGCACCAGGGTTGCACTTCTACACCCTGAACCAGGCTGAGCCTAGCCTGGCCATCTGGAACAACCTCAAGCTGCCGCGCTAAGGCTTGCTCCGTTACTCAAGGGCCCTCGTCAATACGAGGGCCTTTTGGTTTTAAATACGCCACATCGACTCGCTCGCAAATGCTCGTGCCAGAGCTTCTCTTTAGCGCTCTAGCATCGTAACCTCAGGGTATGCCAGTGGCCATCTGGAACAACCTCAAGCTGCCGCGCTAAGGCTTGCTCCGTTACTCAAGGGCCCTCGTCAATACGAGGGCCTTTTGGTTTTAAATACGCCACATCGACTCGCTCGCAAATGCTCGTGCCAGAGCTTCTCTTTAGCGCTCTAGCATCGTAACCTCAGGGTATGCCCGTCATTCTTAAGCTGTTGACCGCTGTGCTTTTTACTTGCCTGAGCTTCACCGCTTACGGCGAGAAATTGCGCATTGTCACCGAGCCCTGGGCACCTTATGTGTACGACGATAACGGCAGCATGCGCGGCCTGGATTATGAAACCACGGTGATCGTGTTCCAGCGCCTGGGCGTGGACGTGGAGTGGCAATTCCTGCCCTGGAAACGCTGCCTGGCCATGCTCGAGCAAGGCCACGCCGATGGCGCGCTGGACATTTTCCACAGCCATGAGCGCGACGCCCTGCTGCTTTACCCCAGCGAGCCGCTGTCGGACGTCGAGTTCGTACTGTTCTACGCCAACGACCGCCCTCACCCGGCCGAAACCCTCGACGACCTGCGCGGGCTGACTGTCGGCAATTCGCCGGGCTACCTGTATGGCGACGCCTTCAGCGACTCCACCCTGTTCAACCGCGAGCCGGCGCCCAGCCATGAAGCCAACTTCGGCAAACTGTCGCTGGGGCGTGTCGATCTGGTGATCACGGACCGCCGGGTCGGCCAGCATGTGATCAAGGCCATGGGCCTGGAAGGCAAGGTCAGCCAGGCGCCCCTCGTGGTCAGCCGCCAGCCGCAATTTCTCGCCGTGCGCCGTGGCGCGGGCATGGACCTGCTGGTGCAACGCTTCGCCGCCGAGCTCAAGCGCTTTAAACAAGAGCCCACCTACGCCGCCTTGAGCGCCAAATATGGCGGAATTCAAGCGATTACGGCCTCAGAACACACCGTTGAGCAGCAGGAAAGCGGCGCGCCGTGATTGCTCTGTTATACTCCGACCTTTCCGCCAGGCTCACGCCCGGCCGCTGAGGTCTTGAAAAAGGCACCTAACCTAGCTACTGCGCAGCTTTCAGCCCGCGCGAGCCAGTGGAGTGCCCGCCAGACGCAGCAGGACCGGACGGGGTTGCGCTCCCCTAAGCGCCATTCACGCCCGGCAAGATTATCCCTTTGGGCCAAGCCCTAACTAAAACAGGATTACTCATGTCCTTTGCTTCCCTCGGTCTCTCCGAGGCTTTAGTCCGCGCCATCGAGGCGGCGGGCTATACCGAGCCTACTCCGGTGCAACAGCGGGCCATTCCCGCCGTGTTGCAAGGTCGCGACCTGATGGTTGCGGCTCAGACAGGTACTGGTAAAACCGGTGGTTTCGCCCTCCCGATTCTGGAGCGCTTGTTCCCCAACGGTCACCCGGACAAATCCCAGCGTCACGGTCCGCGCCAACCGCGCGTACTGGTCCTGACCCCTACCCGCGAACTCGCCGCCCAAGTGCACGACAGCTTCAAGCTGTATGCCCGCGACTTGAAGTTCGTCAGCGCTTGCATCTTCGGCGGCGTCGGCATGAACCCACAGGTCCAGGCCATGTCCCGCGGTGTTGACGTGCTGGTCGCCTGCCCGGGTCGCTTGCTCGACCTGTGCGGCCAAGGCAGCGTTGACTTGTCCCACGTGGAAATCCTCGTGCTGGACGAAGCCGACCGTATGCTCGACATGGGCTTTGTCCATGACGTGAAAAAGGTCCTCGCGCGCCTGCCGGCCAAACGTCAGAACCTGCTGTTCTCGGCCACGTTCTCCAACGACATCACCGCTTTGGCGGGCAAGTTGTTGCACAACCCAGAGCGCATTGAAGTCACGCCGCCGAACACCACGGTTGAGCGTATCGAGCAGCGTGTCTTCCGCCTGGCCGCCAGCCACAAGCGTTCGCTGCTGGCCCACCTGATCACCGCAGGCGCCTGGGAACAGGTGCTGGTGTTCACCCGCACCAAGCACGGCGCCAACCGCCTGGCCGAGTACCTGGACAAGCACGGCCTCACCGCCGTCGCCATCCACGGCAACAAGAGCCAGAACGCGCGCACCAAAGCCCTGGCTGACTTCAAGGCCGGTGAAGTGCGCATCCTGGTTGCCACCGATATCGCCGCCCGCGGCCTGGATATCGACCAGTTGCCACACGTGGTCAACTTCGAACTGCCAAACGTCGACGAAGACTATGTGCACCGTATCGGCCGTACCGGCCGGGCTGGTCGTTCGGGCGAGGCCATTTCCCTGGTCGCACCGGACGAAGAAAAGCTGCTGAAAAGCATCGAGCGCATGACCAAGCAGAAAATCGCCGACGGCGACCTGATGGGCTTCGACTCAAGCGCCGTTGAGGCTGAGAAGCCTGAAGTGCGCGAGCGTCCGGATGTGCGCAACCCACGCAACCCACGCGGTCCGAAGGGCGATGGCCCGAACGGCGGCGGTGGTGGCGGTGGTCGTCGCGATAAGGGCAAAGACAAAGGCGGCAAGGAAAAAGCGCCTACCAACGGCCGTGGCGAACGCCCAGCCCGTGAGCAAAAGCCCCGTGAAGGCACCCCGGCCCGCGAACAGCGCCAGCCGAGCCAACCGCCACGCGCCACAGCCGACCGCGCGCCGGACGAGTTCCTCGACGACGACGTGGATAACTTCGGTAACCGCGTCGACTACGTGCCCCAGGCCAAGCCGGCCCAGGGCCGTGGCCGTCGTCCAGGTGCACCAGCGCCGGGCGCGGGCACAGGTTCCGGCGCTCCACGTGGCGGCCAGCCACAGGGCGGTCGTCAGAATGCTCCGCGCAACAGCAGCGGCGGCACCACCGGCACTCCGCCTGCCAAGCGCAGCGGTCCACGTAGCGGTGCGCCACGTGACGGCCAAGCTCGTCGCGACGATTCGCGCAGCAACAACCGCCGCCCAGCCCGTGATGAGCAGCCGAGTCTGTCCGAACCCGCCGTGCAGAACCCGCGCGGTGGCCCGGCGCCGAAGATCATCCACAAGGAGTCGAAAGCTGACCGCTTCCCGACACCTGAGCAGCTGGATCAGTTGCCAGGCCGCCCTCGTGGTGAAAAACCAGCGCTGCTCACCCGCAACCGCTGAGTTTTAGACGGCAAAAAAAACGCCCCGATTAATCGGGGCGTTTTTGCATCCGGCGGTTAAGTTATTGTTCAGTCGCGTCACCCGCCTTATGAAAAAGTTTGGCGAAGATCATCCAGCGCCCCTCAACTTTCATAAGATTCAAATAGTCGACCATTACATTATTGAACAAGCGCAGGCGCACCTTCACGATGGCCATTTCCGAGGACATCACGTCAATCATCAGCACTTCATCAAGTTGCGGAAAGCCGCCCTCATAGGGTGACTTACGGCCTTGAACCATGGCGCGATACTCAGCAAAAGGCCGCACAACCACGTCCGCATTCTGCGCGCTATAGAGCACGCAGCCACGGTGAAACACCTGATCGAACTTGTTCAAGTCCTGGGTTTGCAACACATCAAAGTAGTCTTTCAGAAACGCCTGAATTTCATCTATCACGATTCAAAACTCCCGATTTCAACACAGGGCTATTTAAATAAATAACCGGTCGCGCATTATCGTTAGTCCCTTTATTTCACGTATAGCGGCTATTATTGGGTTTTTATGTGAAAGGAATTCACACAATGAAACTCCCTCCTCTCGCCGCGTTACGTGCCTTCGAGGCATTGGCTCGACTGGGCAAGGTGAACCTGGCAGCGATTGAACTGCATGTGACCCACAGTGCGGTCAGCCACCAGATTCGCTCTCTCGAGGAGTATTTGGGTATCGCCTTGGTGATGCGCAACAAACGCTCCCTGATACTGACTGATGAGGGACGTGTGTATGCCTACCAGATCAGGCAAGCACTGGGCGAGATCGCAGGCGTCACGGAAAAGCTCCTGGCGAAGACCAAGCACCCGCAACTGACCGTGTCGGTGCTGCCCTCCTATGCCATGCATTGGTTGCTGCCGCGTTTGCATGATTTCAGAAGCGCCCACCCCGAGCTGCACCTGAGATTGGAGTCGGGCATGGAGTTCGCCAGCTTCGGGCAGGGCCCGCTCGACTGCGCCATCCGCTTCGGCCATGGGCAATGGCCCGATGTGCATTGCGAGACGCTGATGGATGACTCATTGCTG
Source organism: Pseudomonas sp. IB20 (assembly GCF_009707325.1). Classification (NCBI taxonomy): domain Bacteria; kingdom Pseudomonadati; phylum Pseudomonadota; class Gammaproteobacteria; order Pseudomonadales; family Pseudomonadaceae; genus Pseudomonas; species Pseudomonas gelidaquae. Next base: position 4,883,890 of record NZ_CP046103.1, read on the forward strand.
GTGGTCGCCGCGCGCGACTTCAATCACGGCGTGTTGCCCGACACTGCGCAAGCCATCTTGGAGCAGCCACTGCTGCACGCCAGTGAAAGCTGGCCAATTTGGCTCGGCGCAGCCGGCGCGGAAGAACAACGCCCTCAAGCCTCGCTGGAGTTCACCGACTCTACGTTGATGCTTGAAGCGGTCAGGCTGGGGTATGGCGTCGCGCTGACCCGCCGCTCGATTGCTCACTCACTGATTCAACGTGGGGACTTGGTCAGGCTCACCGATATCGAACCGGTGCACACTTCACGCTACTTTCTGGTCTGGCCGGTCGGCAGTAAACATTCAGCGCAGTTAACCTCGCTGCACACCTGGCTCAAAGAGCAAGTGGTGATCTATAAGGCCAGTTTATAAGCAGGCAGACAGTAAAACGCCGACCCTGAGGTCGGCGTTTTGAGTGTGAAGCAGCGAAAGTAATTACTTCGCTTTGACACCTTCCAGCGAGATGTCCAGGTCCACGGTCTGGGAAGTCGGGCCTGGGCCTTTGACGCCGAAGTCGTTCAGGTTCAGCGTGGTGGTGGCGTTGAAGCCAGCACGTTCGCCGCCCCATGGGTCTTTGCCTTCACCGTTGAAAGTGGCCTTGAAGGTCACAGGTTTGGTCACGCCATGAAAGGTCAGGTCGCCGGTCACGTCAGCAGTTTTTTCGCCGGTTGATTTAACCGCGGTAGACACGAACTTGGCATCAGCGAACTTGGCGACGTCCAGGAAATCTTTGCTGGCGATGTGCTTGTCACGCTCTGCGTGGTTGGACCACAGGCTGGCGGTTTTCACGTCGACGGCGATTTTGCTGGCTTCAGGCTTGGCGGCATCCCAGCTGAACGAACCATCCCAGTCCTTGAAGGTACCGTGGATGAAGCTGTAGCCAAGGTGGCTGATTTTCCAGTCGATGAAGGCGTGCTGGCCTTCCTTATCGATCTTGTAGTCAGCGGCCATGACCTGACCTGCAGACAGCAGAGCAGTACCAAGTGCCAGAGCAGCGAGAGTCTTTTTCAACATGCTTTCTATTCCTTATGAGTCGAGGTTGAACATCAGGCTTTGCGCCCCAGCATTCGGTTGAGGGTCGCATCACGATCGATAAAGTGGTGTTTCAACGCAGCCACGCCGTGCAAACCGGCGAAGACCACCAACACCCAGGCGAGGTACAGGTGCACCACGCCGGCGGTGTCTGCCTGGTCCGGTAGCCCGGAAACCACGGCAGGGATTTCAAACAGGCCAAATACCGGAATACCGACACCGTCTGCGGTGGAAATCAGGTAACCGGCAATCATCACGGCAAACAGCCCGAGATAAAGAAAAACATGGCCAAACGCGGCCCCCATGCGGGTCAAGCGGCTGTAACTGGCCAGCGGTGGTGGCGGTGGGCTGACCAGACGCCAGACGATGCGCACCAGCATGATGGCGAACAGCGTGATGCCAATGCTCTTGTGCAGGTCGGGCGCGTCTTTGCGCCAGGCGCTGTAGTAGTCGAGACCGACCATCCACAGGCCCAAGGCGAACAAACTGAACACCACCAGGGCCACACCCCAGTGCAAAACCATACTGACCCAGCCATAGCGGGCCGGTGAATTACGTAGCTGCATGTCCCAAATCCCGTAAGAACTGTGCCCAAGACTAGCGATTTACCTATCGAATTAAAGCTCAAAATTTCGCTTTGAAATATCGAGAAATACGATCAAGAGGTTATGCACAGTACGTTAACAATGGATTAAGGACTATTGCTAAGAAACGTGACAGACCGTCCTGCGTTTACTACGAATTTATCCGTAATGGGTTGTGACACAGCCGACCATTGCATAGGCTTGCGCGATTGTTTCACCTGCGCAGGCCGCAGGACCGCTTCGAGGAGATAGACGATGGGCTTGAACAACCAGTGGATGCAACGCGACCTCGCGGTGCTGTGGCATCCCTGCACCCAGATGAAAGACCACCAGCAATTGCCGCTGATCCCGATCAAACGCGGTGAAGGCGTATGGCTGGAAGACTTCGAAGGCAAGCGCTACCTCGACGCCGTCAGTTCCTGGTGGGTCAATGTGTTCGGCCACGCCAACCCGCGCATCAACCAGCGCATCAAAGATCAAGTTGATCAGCTGGAACACGTGATCCTCGCCGGTTTCAGCCACCAGCCGGTGATCGAGCTGTCCGAGCGCTTGGTCAAGATGACGCCCGAAGGCCTGACCCGCTGCTTCTATGCCGATAACGGTTCGTCGTGCATCGAAGTCGCGCTGAAGATGAGCTTTCACTACTGGCTCAACCGCGGCCAGCCGAACAAAAAGCGCTTCGTGACCCTGACCAACAGCTACCACGGCGAAACTATCGCCGCGATGTCGGTGGGCGACGTGCCGCTGTTTACTGAAACCTACAAAGCACTGCTGCTGGACACTATTAAAGTGCCCAGCCCGGATTGCTACCTGCGCCCCGAGGGCATGAGCTGGGAAGAGCACTCGCGCAACATGTTCCTGGCCATGGAACAGACCCTGGCCGAGAACCACGACAGCGTCGCCGCCGTTATCGTCGAACCGCTTATCCAAGGCGCCGGCGGCATGCGCATGTACCACCCGGTGTACCTCAAGCTGCTGCGTGAAGCCTGCGACAAATACGGCGTGCACCTGATACACGACGAAATCGCCGTGGGCTTTGGCCGCACCGGCACGATGTTCGCCTGTGAACAGGCCGGCATCCGCCCGGATTTCCTGTGCTTATCCAAAGCCCTCACCGGCGGCTATTTGCCGCTGGCGGCGGTGGTCACCACCGACGATGTCTACGACGCTTTCTACGACGACTACCCAACCCTGCGCGCCTTCCTGCACTCCCACAGCTACACCGGCAACCCGCTGGCGTGTGCCGCGGCGCTGGCGACCCTGGATATTTTCGAAGAAGACAACGTCATCGAAAACAACAAGGCCCTGGCCCAGCGCATGGCCACGGCCACCGCACACCTGGTGGACCACCCGCACGTGTCGGAAGTGCGCCAGACCGGCATGGTGCTGGCCATCGAGATGGTGCAGGACAAAGCCACCAAGACCGCCTACCCGTGGCAGGAGCGCCGTGGCCTGAAGGTGTTCGAACACGCGTTGGAGCGCGGCGCACTGTTGCGGCCGTTGGGCAGCGTGGTGTATTTCCTGCCGCCGTATGTGATCACACCGGAGCAGATCGACTTTCTGGCCGAAGTGGCCAGCGAAGGCATCGATATCGCCACCAACAGCAAAGTCAGCGTTGCGGTGCCCAAAGACTTCCACCCAGGCTTCCGCGATCCAGGCTGACGGTCCCTACCTGATCGTTCCCACGCTCTGCGTGGGAATGCAGCCCAGGACGCTGCGCGTCCGCTGTGCACAACCTTCTCCAGAGAACAGAAATGAGACTGTCCCGCTTTTTCACCGACACCCCGCTGAGCCTCGGCGAGCACGAACTGCCCGAAGCCCAGGCGCACTACATCAGCCGCGTATTGCGCATGGCCGAAGGCGATGCCGTGCAACTGTTTGACGGCTCCGGCCAGGAGTTTTCGGGCACGTTGCTGGAGGTTGGTAAAAAACGCGTCAGCGTGCAACTCACCGAAAGCTTCGCAGGCCAGACCGAATCGCCGCTGCACATCCACCTCGGCCAGGGCTTGTCCCGGGGCGAGCGGATGGATTGGGCGATCCAGAAAGCCACCGAACTGGGCGTGAATGAAATCACGCCGATCTTCAGCGACCGCTGCGAAGTACGCCTCAAGGACGAACGCGCCGACAAACGCCTGCTGCACTGGCGGCAGGTGGCAATCAGTGCGTGCGAGCAATGCGGGCGTTCAACGGTGCCGGTGATTCACCCGCCGCTGCTGCTGGCGGACTGGTTAAAGCAGGCCGAGGCCGATTTGAAACTGGTGCTGCACCCAGTGGCCGAGCCGATGATCAGCCATGCCAAGCCTGCGAGCCTGGCGTTCCTGATCGGGCCTGAAGGTGGGTTGACCGATAACGAAGTCCAAGCTGCCCAGGGCGCCGGTTTCCACGCCGCCCGCCTCGGCCCGCGGGTGCTGCGCACTGAAACAGCGCCAGTGGTGGCGCTGGCCGTCGCACAGCAACTCTGGGGCGACTTCTAGCCCTGCCGTGTGAACCCCATTCAACTGTGGGAGCTGGCTTGCCTGCTCCCACATTTTGAACCGGGCTGTCAGTACCATCTGTGGGAGCTGGCTTGCCTGCTCCCACATTTTGAACCGGGCTGTCAGTCCACCGGATCACTGACCGGCTTGGCAATAATCGCCTTCAACTCAGCCGTCATCGGGAATTCCAGGTTCAAGCCCTTGGGCGGAATCGGCTGTTCAAACCAACGCTGGTAAATTCCGTTGATCTCCCCGGAGCGATACAGGTCGCCAAGTGTTTCGTTGACCACCGCGAGAAACTGCGGGTCGTCCTTGCGCACCATGCAACTGTAGATCTCCCGCGACTGCTCCTTGCCCACCACCACCCAGCGATGCGGGTCACGCGCCTTGGCGCGCTCGCCGTAGAGCAACGCGTCATCCATGTAAAACGCCACCGCACGTCCGGTCTCGAGCATCTTGAAGGCTTCGCCGTGGTCCTTGGCGCTGATCACAAACATATTGGCCTTGTGTTCGGCGTTATAGCTCTTCAGAAAGCGTTCGTTAGTGGTGCCGGCGGTGGTCACCACATTCTTGCCTTTGAGGTCTTCAAAGCCTTGAATCCCGCTGTCCTTGGCGGTCAGCAACTGGCCCTTCACGTAGATAAACCCGTACGAAAACGCCACCTGCTTCTGCCGCTCGGCGGTCACGCCGGTGGAGCCGCATTCCAGGTCCACCGTGCCGTTTTGCACCAGCGGGATACGGGTTTGGGAAGTCACCAGGTTGTACTTCACGCCGAGGTTGGCCAGCCCGGTTTTCTGCTGGATACGCTCGACGATCTTGCTCGCCAGGTCGACCGAATAGCCCATGGGCTTGCCGCTGTGATCCCCAACGTAGGAGAACGGCACCGACGCATCGCGATAACCCAAGGTGATGGACTTGGCACTGGCGATCTTGCTCAACGTGCCGTCCAGCGGGGTTTCAGTCGCCTGAACCTGGGCGCCAAACAAAAGCCCCAGGGTGCAGCCGGTCAACAGGATTTTTTTCATTGTTATTCTCCGTTGGTCTTGCGGTTATTTACGGATAGCAATCACGCTGATTTCCACCAGCACAGTCGGGCGCGCCAGTTCTGCCTGCAAGGTCGTGCGCGTTGGCGCCATGCCCGGCGACAGCCACGCGGCCCACACTGCATTCATCGGCGCAAAACCGTCACCGATGTTTTTCAGGTAAATCGTTGCGTTGAGCAGGTGGTCCTTGTCACTGCCGGCTTGCGCCAGCAATGCATCGATCTTGGCCAATACTTCGCGGGTTTGCGTGGCCACATCCTGGCCCTCACCCGGCACCTGGCCCGAAAGAAACACCAGGTCCTTGAAGGTGACGGCGCCAGATAGGCGCTCATTGCTGCTGATTCGGTTGATGGTCATGGCTGCATCCTCAAGCGGCGCGGGGCGTCAGGCCCTGCATATCAATGGAAGGAACGTGCTGGCCGATCAACTCGGCCAGCAGTTGGCCGCTGCCGCAGGCCAGGGTAAAGCCGAGCGCGCCGTGGCCCAGGTTCAGCCACAGGTTGCGATAAGCACTGGCGCCAATCAGCGGCACCCCGGTTGGCGTGGCGGGGCGCATGCCGGCCCATTCGACAGCGTGGGCGTAGTCGCCGGCATGGGGAAACGTCTCCAGCGCCTGGCGTTTGATCAGCGCCAGGCGCTTGGGCTCAAGGCTCGCGTCAAAGCCGACGATATCGACCATGGCGGCCACACGCAGCTGCTCGCCAATCCGCGCATAAACAATCTTGCGGTCATAGTCGGTGATGCTCACGCTCGGCGCCTGGTGCTGCGCCCCAATCGGCACGCTCAGGCTGTAGCCCTTGAGCGGATACAGCGGCAGCGACAGGCCAGGCAACCCCAACTGCGCACTGCGATGCCCGGCCGCCAGTACCACATGTTCCACCGGCAGCACTTCATCGCCGAGCACGATGGCCTGCACCGCACGGTCGGCGTGGCGGATTTGCGTGACCTTGCGCCCCAGCAAAAAGGTGCAAAGCCCCGAGGCCTCAAGCCGCGCGGCCAGCCGCTGGCAGAAGGCATGACAGTCCGCGACTTCTTCATTGGGCGTGTAGATGCCACCGACAAAATCACCGCCCGCCAACGCCGGTTCCAGGCGCGCGCAGTCGGCGGCCAACAGCACCTGCTGCTGCAGAATATCGGTGACCTTGCTGCGTGCCTTGTCGAAAGTACCAGCGCTGCGAAAGGTCACCAGCTTGCCGTTGCGCCGCCAGTCGAAGTCGCCCAGGCGGTCATCCTCGCGCCACTGTTGCAAGGTGGCCTGGCTCAAGGACGCCAGGCGCAGCAGGTGAGCGGCATTACGCTGGTTCACCGAGCCACGGCAGGCGCCGAGAAACGCCGCCATCCAGCGCCATTGCTGCGGGTCGAGGCGCGGGCGCAGCTTCAGCGGCGAATCACCACGCAGCAGCCAGCCAAGGGCTTGCAGCGGCACGCCTTTATCGGCCAACGGCGCGACGTAGCGGTAGGACAATTGCCCACCGTTGGCGAAACTGGTCTCGCTGCCCAGGCTGTCGCGCGCCTCGATCACCGTTACCGCGTGCCCGGCACGCACCAGCGCGTAGGCAGTCGCCAAGCCGATGACGCCACCGCCGATGATGCAAATGCGCTTGGCCATGCCCGCCCCTACCGTTGAATGAATAGGCCTCAAGCGTAGGGCCAGGTGACAGGCCCGCGACAATGAATAAAGATGGGTCACCTATAAACAAAGGTTATGGACGTGCCATGCGCTTACGTCATATCGAAATCTTCCAGGCTATTCGCCAAACCGGCTCGGTCAGCGCCGCCGCGCAGTTGCTGCACGTCTCGCAACCGGCGGTGACCAAAGTGTTGCAGCACGCCGAGCTGCAATTGGGTTTCCCGCTGTTTCTGCGCGTGCGCGGCAAGTTGCAGCCCACCCCGGAAGCCCTGGCGCTGGAAAGCGAAGTCGAGAAAGTCACCCAGAGCCTGCAAGGTGTGCGGCGCCTGGCCAAGAGCTTGCGCCGCGAGCCAGGCCAGAGCGTGCGCATAGGCGCCATTCCGGCGCTGGCCCTGTCGCTGCTGCCGCCGGCGATTCTGGAGTGGACGCGCGACTACCCGGACATCGCCTGCGAGCTGTCCAGCGACCACAGCCGCGAGTTGGTACAGAAACTGTTGATGCGTGAGATCGACCTGGCACTGACCCTCAACTTCTCCGGCCACCCCGGCTTGACCACGCAAGTGTTGGCCAATGGGGTGTTGGTGGCGTTGGCTTCAAAAGGCTATTGGCCGCAGGCGCAATTGCACCAACCACTGCCACTGGCCGATCTGGCGGGGGCGCCGTTGATTGGCTTGTCCAGCGCCGACCCGTTGGCGGCCAAACTCGACAGTTACCTGGAAAATGTCGACCCGCCGCCGCGGGTGACCATTTCCGTACAGACCTATTCCCTGGCCCGGGCCATGGTGGAGTCCGGCGCCGGTTTGACCGTGATCGACCCGTTCACCGCCCTCGGCGCGTCGACGGCCACTACCTGCATCCGTACGCTTACCCCGCCGCTGCCGATCACCCTGTACGCGCTGACCCGCGCCGATGAACCGCCGCCGCATATGCTGGCGAACCTGCTGCAGATTTTCGGCAAGCGCGCGCGTGAACTGCTGGAACGCTTATGAGAACACCACAAAACTCATGTGGGAGCGGGCTTGCTCGCGAATGCGGCGTGTCAGCCACTTCATCCGTCACTGATACACCGCATTCGCGAGCACGCCCGCTCCCACATTTTTTAACCGCGTTGCCTGTTACAGCACGTAATGCATGATCGCCACAAAATGCAGCACGCTGCCGCCGATCACGAACAAGTGCCAGATCCCATGGGAATGGCGCATACGATCTTCCAGGGCAAAAAAGATGATGCCCACGGTGTACAACACCCCGCCCGAGGCCAGCCACACAAAGCCCGCCGTACCCAACGCGGCAAGCAGCGGCTTGACCGCCACCAGCACGATCCAGCCCATCACCGCGTAGATCACAATCGACAGAATGCGCGCCTCGGAGCGCGGTTTGATCTCTTGCAGGATGCCAATCACCGCCAGCCCCCACACGATCCCGAACAGCGTCCACCCCCACGGCCCGCGCAGCGTCACCAGGCAAAACGGCGTGTAGCTGCCGGCGATCAGCAGGTAGATCGAAAAGTGGTCGACCTTCTGCATGATCGCTTTTCGCCGCCCGCGCACGCTGTGGTACACGGTGGACGCGCTGTACAGCACCAGCAGCGTAAAGCCATAAATCGCCACGCTGACGATCTTCCAGGGGCTGCCGTCCAGGCTCGCCACCACCAACATCCACACTGCCCCCACAAAAGCTGCAACCGCCCCGAACAAATGGCTCCAGGCGTTGAATCGTTCCCCGTGATACATGTGTCACTCACCTCGAATAACGGTTACCACTTGGTTGTGCTACCTGCATTCTGACGCGCTGGGCGGCTCGGCAGGTAACAACCTTTTTTTCATTTTCCCAAACGCATACGCCGATAGATGATTCGCTTCATGCCTGGGCCCCAACTTCGCCAACGCCGGCATTCTCTTCGGCCGACGCCTGCTTAGCTTGGCGGGTGCGGTTGTGACCGTGTGCAGGCGGTACCTGTTCCCCTCATTGATGTCCGCGTGCGCAGGTTTGGCCTATGCCAAGTGGCGTTCATGCCTGGGCCCCAACTTCGCCAACGCCGGCATTCTCTTCGGCCGACGCCTGCTTAGCTTGGCGGGTGCGGTTGTGACCGTGTGCAGGCGGTACCTGTTCCCCTCATTGATGTCCGCGTGCGCAGGTTTGGCCTATGCCAAGTGGCGGTGCAGCGCATGGCTGGGAGCAAACTGGTTTTAGAGGCACAATCGACGGCATTCAAATAAGAGCCACGGCCATGCTGATCGACGAAGAATTCACCCTCAAGAAGCTCGAGATCTTCCTGGCGTTCATGCGCACCGGCAACCTGGCCCGCGCCGCCGCCGAGCTGCAAACCAGCAACGTCAGCGTGCACCGGGCCATCCACTCGCTGGAAAACGCGCTGCGCTGCCCCTTGTTCAAACACGAAGGGCGCAACCTCACCCCGCTGGAAAGCGCTTACGTGTTGGAGGAACGCGCGCAAAAGCTGGTGGCCGACGTGGTCGACAGCGTGCGCCTGACCCGCGAAGCCGCGGGCTTTTCAGCTGAGCGCTTCAAGCTCGGCTCGCTGTATTCGCTGACGGTCAAAACCGTACCGCAGCTGATCATGGGCCTGAAAATCCGTCGCAGCGAACTTAATATCGACCTGATCCTGGGCTCCAACTTCGACCTGCTCTACAAGCTCAAGAACATGGAAGTGGACGCGATCCTGATCTCCCTCGACGAACGCGCCAACGACCCTGATTGCGAACAGATCGCGCTATTCACCGACGACATATTCCTCGCCACGCCGGCCGATTCACCCTTCGACCGCGAACAGGAAATCGACCTGGCCGACGTGCGCGACGCGACCTTCATCACCCTCACCCAAGGCTTCGCCACCCATCAGGATGGCAACCGGGTGTTCAAGCAGGCGGGGTTTGAGCCGAAGGTGGCGATGCAGGTCAATGACATCTTCACGCTGCTGAGCATGGTCAGTTCTGGCGTGGGTTATGCGCTGCTGCCGGGGCGGATTGCGGCGGTGTATGAGAACCGCGTGAAGCTGATACCGCTGCAACCCAGGTATCGGTTGCAGCAGCATATTGGCGTGGCGTTTTTGAAGGCCAAGGAGCGCGACCCGAATTTGCTGGCGCTGTTGGCCGAGTGTCGGATGTATGCCAATCGGGGCGGCTAACCCACCAAGCCACGCATGATCAGAAACAACAACGACGGCCCCAGCAAACACCCCAGCGCCGTATAAAACGCGGCTGTGAGGCAGCCATACGGCACCAGTTTCGGATCGGTTGCCGCTAACCCGCCGGCCACGCCGCTGGACGTACCCATCAAGCCTCCGAAAATCACTGCGCTGCGAGGGTTGTGCGGCTCACGGTTGCCGATGCGTGACAGCAGCGGCACTAAGGCAAAGCCCAGCACCACTGCAAGCGTGCCAGCCAGAATCGCCATAGGGCCGCCCTTGATCGCGCCGTAGACGTTTTGCTGGGCAGCCATGGCGACCACAATAGGAATGTAAATCGCCGCCCAGAACGTCAGGCCCTGCTCGGACTTGCCGACAAACAGGCCGCGTTTTTGCAAATAACTGCCCAGGCCGATCAGCAACAACATGGCGATACCCACGCCACCAACGTTGGCTGGGATGCCCAGTAACTTACCCAGCACCTCGCCCACAAACAGCCCCACCAGCGTACAAAACGCTAGAAACGCTACACCGTAAATAATCATCGTGTTTTTCCTCAAAGTGCTTCATCGAAATTGTTGTTTTTGTGCTTCGAAAGCCTTGGGTAATGCTTTATCGGTGGCGGCGCTCCTCCTCTTGCAGCAGGGCCTGCAAGGTGTCCAGGCGTGCGCCTTCGCAGGCGATCACCGTGCCTTGTTCGAAGACACGGCGTGACAGGCCGGTCAGCACCGCGCCCGGCGGCAGTTCGATTTGCAAGCGCACGCCACGCTCGTAGGCGCTCTGCACGGTGCCGCGCCAATCGACAATGCGGCACATGTTGAAGGCCAGGTCGTCGCGCAGTTGCTCAGGGTTGTGGATCGGCCGCGCGCGGGTGCTGCTCAGGTAGGTAATACGCGGCGCTTTGAGCGTCACGAACGCTTGGGCCAGCGCCTGGGCAGGCGCCTCCAGCAGCGCGCAATGGGACGGCACGCTGACGGCCAGGCGCTTAACAACGCCGTTGCCTTTGATGCGTGCTGCGACGAGCTTCATTGCCTCGTCGCTGCCGGCGATGACGGTTTGGTTGTCGGCGTTGATATTGGCCAAATACACCGGGGTTTGCGGGCTGTGGATTTCGGCGAGCACATTTTCGACTGTGGATAACGCCGGGCCGATGATCGCGGTCATCCCAAAGCCTTGTGGATAAGCGCTTTGCATCAGTTCGCCGCGCAGGCTGACCAGTTTTACTGCGTCGGCAAAATCCAGGGCGCCCGCGATCACCGCCGCCGGGTAGGCGCCGATGGACAGGCCCGCGACGTAATCGGGCGTGTGTTGCAACTGGCGGGCATGGGCGACACCGACGATCAGCAGGCATAGCTGAACGGCACGCGTGCTTGCCAAGGCGTGTGCCGAATCGAGCGTGCGAACGTCTTCGCCCAAGGCATCACTGGCTTCTTGCAGAATGTCAGCCGCCAGCGCCTGGAGCATGCCCGTGCGTTGGGCGCCCTGCCCCGGAAACACCAGAAGGCTGCTCATGCCACGGCCTGCCACGGGTCCACCACCAAATGCGCGCCGCTGAGGGTTTTCAGCAGTACCCGGCGTGAGCCGCCGGCCCATTCGCGCAAGGCAACGGCGCCAAATGGGGTTTGCAGTTGCAGGTCCACGGCACACGGTGCGGTGTCCAGTATCGCCAGCAGATCCTCGGCATCGCCGCGCGCCAGCCGCTCGGGCGTGCGCAGGATCAAATCCAGGTCGCTCTGCTCATGCAGCGCTTCAATTCCGCTGGCCAGCTCGAAACCCGCGCTGCCTGTGACGCCCCACGCCTCCTGCGCCAACACCGGGCGCAGTAGATCGAGCGCGCGCAACGCCGGTAGATCCCGACGCGAGATCACCCCACGCAAAGCCTCCGGCGTTACTCGCCGCTGCACGGCCGCGACGGGCATCACTGCCGCAAACCGCTGCTCACGCAAACGCCCGCGCACACCGATCGCCACCTGGCCCGACTCGGCGATGGCACGACGCACCACCACCGGGTGGCCGGCGCTGATCACATCCAGCGCCCAGGCCGGCGCATCGGTGGGCAGATGCGCCGGGGCCATGCCCCAGAGCAAATCGTGCGCGTTCACCATTGCTCCCGCAGCAGTTGGCGTACGTGGCTGGAAGCGGCGCGATGGGTGGCGCCCAGGCGCCCTTTTAAATCCGGGCCAGCGACATCGTTGATAGCGTGCAGCAAGCAATCACTGACCCGCACCACATCGTCCGCCGTGGGTTGTTCAATCTGCCTGACCGACAGCGTTTCCCAGAGCAAACCGAGGCTGGCATAACTGTCGATGTCGTAGGCCATGGGCGGTACGCTGGCGGCCAGGGCTTCCAGCTCTTCGACGCTGCGCAGGGTCACCCGCGCCGCCGAGGCCTTGCCCATGGCGTGCACCATCACGCCGGGGTCACGCAGGGCGATCATCCGGTTGGCCTGATAGCCGTGGGCGAGAAACGCCCCGGACATGGCCTTGCCCACCAGCAACGCGATTACTGGGTGGCCGGCCAACCGAGCGCGGGCGTAGCTGTCGGCGGCGGCGGCCAGGGCTTGATGGATGCCGAGGGCTTCTTCGCGACGGCCGTAAGCTTGGCTGGGCACATCGACGATGGCGATGATCGGGCGCTTGTCGCCACGGGCGATGGCTTCGTCCACGGCCTTGGCCAAGCCCCAGCCTTCGAGCAAGCCGACTTCGCCATTGCGCGCACGCGGGAAACGGTTTTGCGCGTCGGTGACCACGGCGATGAAGCGCACGGCTTGTTCACCTAACACGCCGTCGGCGACTTTCAGCGAGGCCGGCAGCCCTTCCACAGGCGTGGCGCCGGCGCTCAATGCGTTGAACCACTGCAACCCTCTCATGAGCGGTCTCCTTGATACAGGTCGCGCACCGTGGCCGCGTCGATTTGCGGCGTGGCGTCGAGTTCGGCCAGGCGCGCCAGGTAGACATCGGCCTGACGGCTGCGCTGATGTTCGGGCAAGCCTTGTTGCAACAGCGCGGTGACAGTCTGTTGCACCTGCGCCACATCGTCCGCCACATAACGGTCAGCCAAGCCGCTGTTAAAACGTTGCTCGCCTCCGGTGAGGCTCCAGATAAACGGGCGGTCGCGAGAGTCGTATTCGTCCAGGCCCGCTTCCTGCTCAATCACTTGCGGGCCGTTAAGGCCCAGGCGCGCTTCGCGGGTAACGACGAGGTAACTGCACAACCCCGCGGCGATGGACATGCCGCCAAAGCAACCAACACTGCCCGCCACCACGCCGATCACCGGCTGGTACTGACGCAGGTCGACAATCGCCGCGTGGATATCGGCAATCGCCGCCAGGCCGAGGTTGGCTTCCTGCAAGCGCACGCCGCCGGTTTCCAGCAACAGCACCGCGCGGGTCGGGATGCCCTTGCGGTTGTCTTCAGCCGCCAGTTCAAGGGCACCGGCGATTTTCGCGCCGCCGACTTCACCCAGGCTGCCGCCCTGGAAGTTGCCTTCGATAGCAGCGACCACGACTGGCAATCCGGCGATGTTGCCCTTGGCAATCACCACGCCGTCATCGGCCTGGGGCACCACGCCTTGGCGGCTGAGCCAGGGCGACATCACGCGCTGAAAGGGGTCGATCAGTTCGCGATAAGAGCCGGCGTCCAGCAAGGCCTTGGCCCGCTGCCGTGCGCCCAGTTCAACGAAGCTGTGTTTGTTGAGCAAGTCAGTCATGGCCGATCTCCTCGAAGCCTTGCTCCAGGCGCAAGCGCACCACGCCGGGCGTGGCGCCAAAGTCGTGGATATCAATCTTCAAGGCCGGCGGCGTGTACGCCTGGAAGATCCGCTCGAACAGATGCTGCCAGCGTTGTTCGGCGCCATTCACCGAGGTCTGCACCTGGATAGTCAGCGTGCCGGGCGTGCCCGGTTCCAGCAGCACTTCCAGGTCGCCGGAGCCGACACACCCCACCAGCGCACGGCCCTTGGGCGGCTGCCCGGCGGGGAATTCAAAGGATAAGGTTTCCATCACAACGCTCCGTCGAGGCGGTCGATAAACAGGCAGGCGGCCAACAGGTCGGCGGCGCCGCCGGGGGAGGCATTCAGGGCCAGCAATTGGAGATCGAGTACGTGCAGTTGGCGCCGGCCGGCGAGGGTTGCGCTGCCGCCCGCATCCAGCACGGCTTGGGCACCGCGTTGCATGGCGTGCAAGCCTTCGGTGCCTGCGCGGTAGAGCACGCAGGTGTCGGCCAGGTCGGTCATGATCGCGAGCAAGGCGTCCAGGCGGGCGTTCTGTTCGCCAGCGTTTTGCCGGCGGCTTTTGTGCAGTTGCGGCAGGCCGCGTTGCATCACGGATGGGAAGCCCAGTTGCGCTTCTTCACGGGCGCCGCGCGCGCCGTAGCGTTGCGCAACCTGGGCGCCGTGGCTAAGGGGCTGCGGGGCGTAGCGGTCGTTGAGCAGGGCCAGTTTGGCCGCCGTCAGCGTGACGGCGCGTGGCTCCAGGGCGGCGGCAGCGGTAAGTAAACCGAGCGCCCAGATCGCGCCGCGATGGGTGTTCACGCCGTGGGTGGTGGTGAGCATGGCCTGTTCACCTTCACGACCGATACGCCCGAGGGCTTCGCGCAGAGGTAAACCGACTTCACCGAATTCAAGCGCGGCTTCCGCCATTTCTTTGAACATCGGCCACAGTGACAGTGCCGAAGCGTGCATCAGGCCCAGGTGCAAATCGCTGTGGGCGCCGTTGCCGCGACGGTCCACCAAGGCGGGTTTGGGCGACAGGTCAGCCTCATCGATCAGCGCATCGACGGCCCTATCCGCCAGGCGATCAGCGAGGCTTATTTCATGCAATTTGAGCGCGCGCATTTACCAACTCCTGAACTTGGCGGGCGGGTTGTACAAGCCACCGGACCACTCCACCAAGTCGGCCACACTCTTGGCGGCCAACAGCTCACGGGTGGCGTCGGTGCGGCGGATGCCGAGGTCTTCGGGCAAGGCGATCAAGCCTTCGCGGCGCATGCGCGCGGTGTCCTTGGGGTTGTGGCGCATGCCGATGGCGGTGACGCCAGCGACGGCGGCGATCATCGCCTGGCGCTCTTCCAAGGAGCGCGCCTTGTACAGGTAGGCGATGCCTTCTTCGGTGAGCAAGTGGGTGACGTCGTCACCGTAGATCATGATCGGCGCCAGCGGCATGCCGCTTTTGCGCGCCACTTCCACTGCGTCGAGGGTTTCGACGAACGTAGGTTTGCCGCCTTCCTGGAAGGTTTCAACCATTTGTACAACCAACTTTTTGCCACGTTCAAGCAAGGCTTGCGGCGCGTCATCGTGGCGCATATCCAGCCACGCCGGGGTGCCATGGCGACGGCCACGCGGGTCATGGCCCATGTTCGGCGCACCACCAAAACCGGCGAGGCGCCCACGGGTTACGGTGGAGGAATGCCCGTCGCCATCCACTTGCAGGGTGGCGCCGATAAACAGGTCCACCGCGTACTGGCCGGCGAGTTGGCAGAACATCCGGTTGGAACGCATCGAGCCGTCACGGCCGGTGAAGAACACATCCGGGCGGGCGGCGATGTAGTTTTCCATGCCCAATTCGGTGCCGAAGCAATGCACGCTTTGCACCCAGCCACTTTCGATGGCGGGGATCAGGGTTGGGTGTGGGTTGAGGGTCCAGTTGCGGCAAATTTTGCCCTTCAGACCGAGGGATTCGCCGTAGGTCGGCAGGATCAATTCGATAGCGGCCGTGTTGAAGCCGATGCCGTGGTTAAGCGACTGCACATTGTGTTTTTCGTAGATGCCACGGATCGCCATCATCGCCATCAGCACATGCACCGGCTTGATATGGCGCGGGTCGCGGGTGAACAACGGCTCGATGTAGAACGGCTTGTCGGCCACCACCACAAAATCCACCCAGCTCGCCGGGATGTCGACGCGGGGCAAATCCGTGACGTCATCCACCAACTGGTTGACCTGCACGATCACGATGCCATCGCTGAACGCGGCAGGCTCGATCAGCGCCGGCGTGTCTTCGGTGCTGGCGCCAGTGTAGATATTGCCGGCGCGGTCGGCCATGAAACCGGCCGACAGTACGACGTTGGGGATCAAATCCACCACCAGCCGTGCGTAGAGTTCGATATAGGTGTGGATCGCGCCGATTTCCAGCAAGCCGTCTTCCAGCAACTGGCTGATGCGCAAGGATTGGGTGCCGGCAAAGGAGAAGTCCAGCTTGCGCGCGATACCCTTTTCAAACAGGTCCAAGTGCTCGGAGCGGCCGACACTGGGCATGATCATGTGCAAATCGTGGAGCTTGGCCGGGTCGGCCTTGGCCAGGGAGCGCGAGAGGAAATCGGCTTGCTTTTGGTTATTGCCCTCCAGCACCACACGGTCGCCAGGGAGGATCAGGGCTTCCAGGGCCTCGACGATTTTGTCGCTGGGCAACACCGCCCCGTCTGCGTATTTTTTGACCAGCCCGAGACGCCGCTGCTTCTCGTCGCGCCGCCGCGTCCAGCGCGAGTCGGGGGTGATGGTTGTTGTCATGGTCGCTCCACGGGGTTTGCTGTCGTGGGCTGTACCTTAGGAGTGAAAGTGGGGGGTATCAATCAAGCCCAACGCTGAATCGTTACGGTTGGAGTAACGGACTATCAGCAAATGAGGGCTTGAGCCAAACAAAGACTGAAAATGTGGGAGCTGGCTTGCCAGCTCCCACATTTGTTCGGTGGTGGGTGTTCGATAGCGGTCCCAAACAGGGACCGATTTAACCTTCCGGTGCAGGGCTGACTTGTTCCAGCGCTCTATCGATCAGCAAATGAGGGCTTGAGCCAAACAAAGACTGAAAATGTGGGAGCTGGCTTGCCAGCTCCCACATTTGTTCGGTGGTGGGTGTTCGATAGCGGTCCCAAACAGGGACCGATTTAACCTTCCGGTGCAGGGCTGACTTGTTCCAGCGCTCTATCGACCAGCAACTGACCCAACTCGGCCATTTGCTGAATGCCGAGCATGATTGCGCGCTGGGAGGTGCCCAGGTTGAAGGCAAGATTGCAGGTCATGGCGTTTAGCGACGATAAGGTTTCGCTGGCGTTGACCAGTAGAGCTTCGGTGTTTTGATCGGGGTTAACGGTGAAAATATTGGACGAGGACGAATTCGACATGATGTGCGGTTCCTAAACGAATCATTGAGGAACGCCTTTGAATCTAGGCGTCTTGAACGCCTAAACAGATTTCTCGGACTTGCACGTCCGTGTCACCGTTTTTTCGATGACGGGACGATTGGACGAGGACGAATTCGACATGATGTGCGGTTCCTAAACGAATCATTGAGGAACGCCTTTGAATCTAGGCGTCTTGAACGCCTAAACAGATTTCTCGGACTTGCACGTCCGTGTCACCGTTTTTTCGATGACGGGACGAAGACTAGCCGCCATGACTACCCGCAACAAGTTCATGCACAGCCCGAAATCTTGCGGGAAAAATCCGAAGGAAACCACCTAGCTTGATTCGATCGTTCCCACGCTCTGCGTGGGAATGCCGCCTGGGACGCTCCGCGTCCCGCCAGACAGTGCAACGCTCAAGTTCAGCACAAAGGTGACGCGGAGCGTCACGGGATCCATTCCCACGCGGAGCGTAGGAACGAAACCACCTAGCTTGATTCGATCGTTCCCACGCTCTGCGTGGGAATGCCGCCTGGGACGCTCCGCGTCCCGCCAGACAGTGCAACGCTCAAGTTCAGCACAAAGGTGACGCGGAGCGTCACGGGATCCATTCCCACGCGGAGCGTAGGAACGATCATCGCAGTCAGGCCAGACCGGACTCCACCAACAAGGCTTCAAGCCCCATAAGGTCAGGCACCTTCGCCACATGTTCCCCCACTTGCACCGCCGCCAACTCCAGCGGGCACAGCGGCACGTCGACGTAACTCAGTTGGCTATCCAACTTGTACGAACGCGGAATTCCCTGAATCACCATCGCAATAAACTTCAACGTCGGCCGCCCGCCCAGCGCGTTCAACACCACAATCCGCGAGCGCTCGCCGGTCACGCTGGCCTCACCGCACGCCGCTTCAAAGCTGATCAGCGGTAATTGCCGATCGCGCCATGTCACTTGCCGCAAATACCACGGCGGTGCATCGCTGGCCGGCTCGCCGCGTTGGAAGTCGATCAGTTCGGCGATGGCGACGTTGGGCAGCACCAGGTGGCGGTCGGCCAGGGGCAGTAGCAGGCCGGTGAGTTGGCTGGTGCGGTGGTCAAGCATGGGACTTGCTCCAGTAGGCGATGCTTTCCAGCAGCACCGACTCTTGGTACGGCTTGCCGAGGTAGTCGTTGACGCCGATGGCCATGGCGCGGTCGCGGTGTTTCTGGCCAGT
This sequence comes from Pseudomonas sp. IB20, assembly GCF_009707325.1. NCBI lineage: Bacteria > Pseudomonadati > Pseudomonadota > Gammaproteobacteria > Pseudomonadales > Pseudomonadaceae > Pseudomonas > Pseudomonas gelidaquae. The sequence goes on from NZ_CP046103.1 coordinate 4,902,145, forward strand.
GCGCGAGGTGATCATGATGATCGGCAAGCGCATCAGCCGGGGGTCGTTGCGCACCTGGATAGCCACTTCGAAGCCGTCCATGCGCGGCATTTCGATGTCGAGCAGCATCAGGTCCGGGGTGTGTTCTTCGAGCAGTGCGATGGCGTCGATGCCGTCTTTGGCGGTGAGCACGTTCATGCCGTTACGCTCCAGCAGGCGGCTGGTGACTTTGCGCACGGTGACCGAGTCGTCCACCACCAGCACCAGCAGCGGGCGCTTTTTCAGCGGGTCGTTGAGGATCAGCGGCGCGTCGACCGACTGGGCCGGCAACGCCGGTTGCCGTGCGCGGATGTGCGCCAGCAAGTCGATAATCAGCACCACGCGACCATCGCCCAGAATGGTCGCCCCGGACAACCCTTGCACGCCGGCAAACTGCGGCCCCAAGCCCTTGACCACGATCTCGCGCGTACCGGCCATGTCATCCACATGCACCGCCACGCGCCGCTCGTTGCATTGCACCAGCAACACCGGCACCGGTTGGAACTGGCCCAGCAGTTTCGGCCGGGCGACGGTGTGCAGCAAGTCGCCCAGGTAAAACAATTCATAGCGCTGGCCGGCGTACTCGTAGCGCGGCGGATCTTGCTGATAGTGCCCGGCCAGCTCGTGGGGCAGTACACGCACCAAGCCTTCGATGGTGTTGAGCGGGATCGCGTATTGGTCGTCCGCGCACTGCACCATCAGCGCGCGGTTGACCGACACGGTAAACGGCAGGCGAATGCGAAAGTGCACGCCCGAGCCCGGCGTCGAGTCGATGAACATCGAGCCGCCAAGCTGGCGCACTTCTTCGTGCACTACGTCCATGCCCACGCCGCGCCCGGAAATCTGGGTGATTTTTTCCGCCGTGGAGAAGCCCGGCTGCAGGATGAACTGCAACACGTCGCGGTCGCTGATGTCTTGATCAGGCGTGAGCAAGCCGCGCTTGATCGCCTTGCGCCGCACCGCGTCCAGCGGCACACCGGCACCGTCGTCGCGCATGTCGAAGACGATGTCGCCGCCTTCGTGGGTCAGGTCCAGGCTGATACGGCCCTTCTCTGGCTTACCGGCCAGCACGCGTGCCTCGCGGGACTCCAGGCCATGGTCGACGGCGTTGCGCAGCATATGTTCCAGCGGCGCCACCATGCGTTCCAGCACGTTGCGGTCCATCTCGCCTTCGGCGTTGCCGACCACAAACTCAACGTCCTTGCCCAACTCCTCCGCCACCTGGCGCACGATGCGTTTGAGGCGCGGCAGCATGCGTTCAAACGGCACCATGCGCGTGCGCATCAGGCCTTCCTGCAACTCGGTGTTGATACGCGCCTGTTGCTGCAACAGGGTGTGCGCATCCTGGTTGCGGCGGTCGAGGGTTTCCTTGAGGTCCAACAGGTCGGAGGCCGATTCGGACAGCGCACGCGACAACTGCTGCAACTGCGAATGGCGGTCCATTTCCAGCGGGTCGAACTCTTCGTAACCCAGGCGCTCGGCCTCGGCCTGCTGACGGCTGAGGATACGGCCCTGGGTTTCGGTGTCGAGGCGGCGCAGCTGGTCGCGCATGCGCTCGATGGTGGTTTCGACCTCGTTAAGAGCAACGCGAGCGTCGTTGACCTGTTGCTCGATACGGCCACGGAAGATCGAGGTTTCACCGGCCAGGTTAACCAAGTCATCGAGCAAATCGGCGGAGATTTTCACCATGTCGGCGGCGGGATCAACCGCCGCCTCGGCCTTGCCGGCCGGCAAGGCTACCGGCGCTAGCGATTCATCGCTGGGGTGCACCAGGCTTTTGATGCGCTCGATGAGTTTGTCCACCGACCCTACTGGCGCCCCGCCCGCCACGGCGTCGATCATCTGCGCCAGGCGGTCATGGCAACCTTGCAGCAACGCGAACAGCTCCGGCGACGGCGCGAGCAAACCAGCAGACAGCCCTTCGTAGAGAAACTCCAACTCATGGGCCAGATCGCCAATCGGCCCGATCTCGACCATGCGCGCGCCGCCCTTGAGGGTGTGCAGGTCGCGCAGCAGGGTTTCCACTTCCTGGCGGTTGCTCGGCTCGGCCTGCCAGCGCAGCAAAGCGCTGCTTGAGCTGTCGAGAATATCGGCGGCTTCTTCGAGGAAGATATCCAGCAATTCAGGATCAGCCGTCGCCGCTTCCGGTGCAGCGGTAGGCGTAGCGGGCGTGCTGCTCTGGCGTAACTCGCGCAGTTGGGCGATCAAGTCGCCGGAGTCGCTAAGGGGCTGATGGTCTTGCAGTTCATCCAACTGCAAGGCCAGCCGTTCATGGCTGGCCATCAGCACTTGGGACAGTTCGGTCGAGTAGCTGTAGCGACGGTCCACCAACCCTTCGTAAAGGCATTCCAACTCATGGGCCAGGTCGCCAATCGGGCCGATTTCGGCCATGCGCGCGCCGCCCTTGAGGGTGTGCAAATCCCGATGTAACGACGACAACGGTACGGTGCTATCCGGCTCCAACAACCAACGTTTGAGCGACTGCCCGGCGCTGTCGAGGATGTCCACCGCCTCTTCCAGGAAGATCTCGACGATCTCGTCGTCCATCACCGTGTCCTGGTCCAACTGGGCCGTGGCGGCGCCCAGTTCGCAGATACTCAGGGCGCGGCTGCCGTCGCTTTTGATCAGGCCGGTGGCGGACGGGTCGAGGGCTTCATCGAGCAGTTCGCGCAGGGCTTGCACCCGCGCCGGGACCGGGTTGATTTCCTGGCCGGCTGCGAGTTGGTCGAGCATGTTGATCAGCGCTTCATGGGCCTGTTCGGCCTCATGGAAAAACCGTTCGCTGACCGCCAGGCTGCTCTCCTCCACGGCGCCATACAGATCCAGCAAGGCTTCGCACAGCGCGTCGATGGCGTGCAGGTCGGCGATGTGCGCGCCCTCGCCCAAGGTGGTCAATTCGTCCAGCAGCGCAGTCAGTTCCTGTCGCTCGCCGGGGTGTTGCTGCCAGCGGCGCAGCAGGCTTTCGGCGTCCAGCAGAATGTCCATGCCTTGGGCCAGGAAGTTGGCAATCAGCTGCGGGTCGCGCTTGATGCGAAGCCCGGTGTTGGGCGCGTCGAGCAAGGCTTGCAGCTGTTGATCGAGCAGGCTTTGGGTGCGGCTGATCAGGTCTGGCGCGCCCTTGATCGGCACCAGTGGGTCACTGTCGAGTTGGCGCAAGCCACGCTGGAATAGGCCCTCGGCTTCCAGCAGCAGCTCCACTTCATCCAGGTCCAGCGGCAGTCGGTGGGCTTTGTATTCGCGGGTCAGGTGATCCAGCGGCCGCGCCAGTTCAGCAATTGGCAACACGCCGGCCATGTAGGCGCTGCCCTTGAGGGTGTGCAGGGCGCGCTGCAGTTCATCGCTGACTTGCAGCGGCACGTGTTCGGCGGCCTGTTGCAGGAAGTGGTTGAGGCTTTCCAGGTGGCTCTGGGCTTCGTTGCGGAAGATCTCCAGCAACATCGGGTCGTGGGGCTCTGCGGCCGGCTCGGTGCCGCTGGCCAAAGCGTGTGCGCGGGCGGCCAGGGCGTCGACTTCATTGCGCTGGCGCTGGTCGTCGGCCGCGAAGTCGGCGATCAGTTCCGGCAGCAGGGCCACGGCCTCATCCAGCACCTGTTGCACGTCAGGGCCGAGGGTCACGCTGCGTTCGAGCACGCGGTTAAGCAGGTTTTCCACCGCCCAGGCCAACTCCGCCAGCACTAGGGCGCGGACCATACGGCCACTGCCTTTCAAGGTGTGGAAGGCACGGCGCATTTCGCCTTGAGCGGTTTTGTCGGCGCTGTTGGGCAAATAGCGATGCAGCACTTCGAGGACTTCGTCGGTTTCTTCAAGGAAGACGTCGCGCAGTTCATCGTCGATGGGCTCTTCGCCAGCGGGTGGCGGCAGCAGGCTGCCCGGACGCTGCAGGGCCGGTGGGTTCAGGCGCGAAGTGGGGCTGGCCAAGGCATCGAACTGTGATTGGCTCGGCGTGATCTCGCTGGACAGCGCGCCATCCGGCGCCACCAGCGCTTGGCGCCAAGGTTTTGCAGCGGGCAAATAGCCGAGTGCCGCCAGGCCTTGGGTGGCCAATTCCAGCACCCGTTCGCCAGCGGCGTCGGGGTCCTGGAGCATGCGTTCCAGGTAGTACTCCAGGCTGCTGATCACGTCGGCAAAGTGCGCCAGCTGCGCCTCGGGCGGTGCGGTATCACTGGCCATCAACTGTTCATCGACGTAATCGGTGCAGCCGCGCATCAGGCTCGCCGCACGTGGCAGCGGGATCATCGCTAACGCGCCGCGCACTTGGCTCAGCAGTTCCGGCAGCGACTCCAGGCGCTGGCGGTCCCAATCGGCCTCGATGCAGTCGATCACCAGCTCTTTGGCCTGGCGCAAGCACTGGCAGGATTCGCGGATCACCAACTGGTGAATCTGGGTCAGGTCGGTGGTGGGCAGGCGGCTTTCTTCACGGCTTTCCGGTTCGACGGTGCCGACCATGCCCGCCAGCGTGGCTTCGACGTAGAGCAAGGCGCCGGCGACGTCCATCAGCACGGCGTCATTGGGTTCGCGCTGGCCCTGGACCAGGCTCAGCACCACGGCGAGCTGGTCGATGATGACCTTGCGCGGCTGGCCGAAACCCAGCACGGCCAAGGTATCGGCGATCTGCCGCAGCGGCGCCAGCAAGGCATCGAGGTCGTGGGTGTGTTGGCGGTCGCTGCGCACGAACAGGTCGAGGCGTTCCTTGACCCGCACCAGTTCCTCGCACAAGGCACCGAGCACCGAGCCCATGGCATTGCGGCCCGGCCCGGCCAAGCGCGCGCGCTCGGCATCGACCACGGCGCTGTCGGGCAAGGCCTCATCCAGGCCGTAGCGTTCCTTGAGGCTTTGCATGCGCGGCGTCGGCCGGGTGACCTTGGCGACGTAGAACAGCAGGCTCTTGAGCAGTTCATCCGGCGCCGGTTGGTTGATGCCGCCAATGCCCTGGGCCAGCAGGCGCTTGAGTTGTTTGCCGCTGGCCTTGAGCAGGCTGCGCAGCGCCGGGCTGTTGGCAATCACGCCGGTGAGCATGCCTTCGACCAGTGCCGAGGTGACTTGCCACAACGGCAGCAGCGGCGCGCCCTGGCACAGCGCTTCGAGACGCGCGAATACCCGCGCCATGTCTTCCAGGTTGCTGGGGCCGTGGTCTTCGCGCAGCAAACCGGCCAGCGCTTGCAGCAGCAGTTGGTGCCACTGGCGCAGCTGCTCGTGAAGGTCCGGCAGCGTGCGCTGGGCCAAGGCCTCATCGGGCAATGGCGCAATCGACAACAGTTGCGGGCTGAACAGGCTGGTCTCCGACAGCAGGCTTTCACCGCGCGCACTGCGCAGGTCGTTGAGCAGCGGCAACACCACCAGCGGCAGGTCGCGGCGGGCGCTGTGCACGCGGTCGAGGTACAGCGGCAGTTGGCCGAGGGCCTGTTGCAGCAAGCGGATGCTTTCATCGCGCTGACCGACGCGCTCGGCTTGCAGGGCCAGGGCCAGTGCTTCGATCTCTTCGGCGAGCAGCGCCGCGCCGTAGAACTCGATCATTTGCAGCGCGCCATGCACTTGGTGGATGCCGGCCAGGCACTCAGCGATGGCGTCGCTGTCGCGGGTTTCGACAAACGCGTCCAGCGCCGAACGGGCCTGTTTCAGGGTTTCGGCAATGTCGCCCTTGACCCATTCGAGGGCCACGTAGTCGTGCCGATCAACCATAACTGCTCCGCTTAGAATTCGTGAATTGCTGGTATTGCCAAGAACAATGGAGAACCACTGTGGGAGCTGGCTTGCCTGCGATGGCGGTGGGTCAGTTGCAGATGTATCACGCACCAGCTCCCACAGTTGGACTGTGGTGTTCTCCAGATAGCCTTTCAATCGTCTACCTGTTTTGGCGGTGGCAGGGTGAAACCTGACACCGACCTGCGCAACTGACTGGCCATTTTCGCCAGGTTGCCGATGCTTTCCGCCGTGGCAGTCGAGCCCGACGACGTCTGCGTGGTGATCTGCTGAATCACGTTCATGGTCAACGAAATCTGCCCCGCCGACGAGGTCTGTTGCTGCGCCGCATTGGAAATACTCTGGATCAACGCCGCCAGGGTTTTCGACACGCCTTCGATCTCTTCCAGCGCCACCCCGGCGTCCTGCGCCAGCCGCGCACCGCGCACCACTTCAGTGGTGGTCTGCTCCATGGAAATAACTGCCTCATTGGTGTCGGTCTGGATCGCCCGCACCAAGGTTTCAATCTGCCGCGTGGCCGCCGATGAACGCTCGGCCAGCCGCTGCACTTCGTCGGCCACCACCGCAAACCCGCGCCCGGCGTCCCCGGCCATGCTCGCCTGGATTGCGGCGTTGAGGGCGAGGATGTTGGTCTGGTCGGCAATGTCGTCAATCAAGCTAACAATGTCGCCAATCTCCTGCGAAGACTCGCCAAGACGTTTGATGCGCTTGGCGGTGTCCTGGATCTGTTCGCGAATGTTGTCCATGCCATGGATGGTGTTGTGCACCACCTCGTTGCCCTTGTTGGCGATTTCCACCGAACGCTCCGCCACCGCCGAGGACTCGGCGGCGTTGGCCGATACCTGGTCGATGGACTGAGCCATCTGGTTGATCGCGGTAGACGCTTCGGCAATTTGCTGGGCCTGATGCTCCGAGGCCTGTGCCAGGTGCATGGCGGTGGCCTGGGTTTCCTGCACCGCGCCGGCCACTTGGCCGGCGGTGAGGTTGATGGTGGCGACCAGATCGCGCAGCTGGTCCACGGAGTAATTGATGGAGTCGGCGATGGTGCCAGTGAAGTCTTCAGTCACCGAGGCCGTCACCGTCAGGTCTCCATCAGCCAAGTCTTCGATTTCATCGAGCAGGCGCATGATCGCGTTCTGGTTGCGCTCGTTTTTCTCGGCGGTTTCACGCAACTGGCGGTTGGTTTCGCGCACCATCACCAGGCCGATCAGGATGATCGAGGCCAGTGCCAACAGGCCCAGCACATAGCCGCCGATGGTGTCGAAGCTGCGCCCGCTGGCGAGGTTTTCAAAACCTGTGGCCAGGTGCGAGGCTTCATCGAGCAGGGTTTGCGACAGGTTGAAGATATTGCTCGCCGAAGCGCGCACCTGGAACAGCTGCGGCGAGGTTTCGAGAATTTCATCCACGGAGCCGGAGACAAACTCGAACAGCTCGGCGATTTCCGCCAGTCGCGCACGCGCGTCGTGGTCTTCGACCTGGGTGATACGCAAGCCTGGGTTGCCGTTGAGCATGCCGTTGAGTACCACGCCGAAGCGGTTGGCATCGCGACCAAAGGCGTCGGCAGCCTGTACGGCGGTTTCGTCACCGGCCAGCACGGTGTTAACCGCGCCAAGAATGCGTTCAGCCAGCAGCGACTGGCGCTGGGCCAACGCCACCTGGCTGGCCGGGGCGCCGCGTTGCAGCAGGATGTCGACGACCTTCTCCGATTCCATCTGCAATTGCGGCACGGTTTCGGCGAGGGTGGCGGCCACTTGGTGCAACGACAGCACGGTCTGCTCGCTGGCGAGAATCGCGTCGGTGTTTTTCAGCAGCGCTTCCCAGTCAGTCTGCACCGCGCGCATCTCGGCGCGTACGGCACTGGGCGCGGCCGGCAGGCCGGTCTCGGTATCACCTTTTTTCAGGTAGCCCCAGCGTTGGGCGAAATCGTTGCGCGCATCGCCCAGCAGCTTGAACGCGGCAGCCTTGCCGGCGGCGGCTTCGGTGGCGTTCTTGGCGATGCGCTGGGACAGCACGCGCAGCTCACCGGCGTGGCCGATGTACTGCTTGTCATAGGTGGACTGGGTGTTGAGGTACGCGAAGTTGGCGAACAGCAGCATGATGAACACGATCAGTGCAATAAACAGCACGATGATCTGCGAACGGCTGCGCGAGGCGGCTTGCGGTTTGGGCGTGGTAACGGTGGTCATGCGGCAACATCCATGAAGCCTGGGGCCTGGGCCAAAGCGAAGGGGCTGAAGACCTGCCACAGCTGGTCGCTGTCGAACTGGCCCTGGATAAACGGCGCAGTGGGCGCGGCGCTCGCTAATAATGCGTCTTGTGCGAAATGCTGCATGCCCACCACCTCGTCCACCAGCAGCCCGACAAACAAGTCGTTGAATTCCACCACCAGCACCCGCCGCTGCTTGCCCGCCTTGGACTGCCCCAACTCGAGAAACCCACCCAGGTCCATCACCGGCAGCAAGCGCCCGCGCAGGTTGGCCACGCCTTTGACCCAGGGTTTGACCCCGGGCATCAAGGTGCAGCGCGGCTCATGCAACACCTCGGCGACTTCGCCCATCGGCGCCACATACCAATACGGCCCCAGGCGAAAACCGATCCCGCTCCAACGTTGCAGGCGGGTTTCCTGGGACGGCAGGTCGGCGGCCAGCAGGCGGCAGCGGCGGTCGATGTCCAGCAGCAGCTCGAAGGCGGTTTGCGACTCGGTCATGATGGCGTGCCGTTAGCCGGCCAGCACCTTGTTCAGGGTGGCGATCAGGGTTTCTTCGTCCACAGGCTTGGTCAGGTAATCCTTGGCGCCCTGGCGCGCGCCCCAGATTTTGTCGGTTTCCTGATCCTTGGTGGTAATGATGATGATCGGGATACCGTTGGTTTCCGGCTCCTTGGACAGCTGGCGGGTGGCCTGGAAGCCATTGAGGCCCGGCATCACGATGTCCATCAGCACGGCGTCGGGTTTTTCCTGACGGGCCAGGGCCACGCCGTCCGCGCCGTTTTCGGCTTTGAGGACCTGGTGGCCGTGCTTTTCCAGCATGCCGGTCAGTTTGTACATTTCGGTCGGCGAATCGTCGACGATCAGAACACGTGCCATGGTTTTCCCCACTACATTGGTGGACGCCGGCCCTTGTGAGGCGGTGTCAGTGTGCTTGTTCTACTGCGGCGAAGCCCGGCACGTAGGCCTTGATCGCACTCAGCAGTTCTTCCTTGCTGAAAGGCTTGGTCAAAAACTGATCGACACCAACGATGCGCCCCTTGGCCTTGTCGAACAGGCCGTCCTTGGAGGACAACATGATCACCGGAATCGACTTGAACGCCGGGTTGTTCTTCACCAGCGCGCAGGTTTGATAGCCATCCAGGCGCGGCATCATGATGTCGACAAAGATAATGTGCGGGTGATGATCAACAATCCGGGCCAGTGCATCGAAACCGTCGATGGCCGTGATCACATCGCACCCCACGTTCTTCAACAGGGTCTCGGCGGTGCGGCGGATCGTTTTCGAATCGTCGATCACCATCACTCTCAAGGCGTTGGAATGCTGTTCCATATCTGCTCTACCATCGCCACAGCGAATCGGTTTTCGGTGTGTACTGCCTGATGTTGCACAGGATGAGCGCTGCAAGCCTTGGAATTCAAGGGCTGCTGCACCGTGGGAGTCTTTTTAGCACAGTCTCCGGGCGCAATCTATCGAGCAACCGGCCAGGTGGTTTTTCCTTGACCCACAACAGCCGCAGCGCCACTCTGACGCCACTTTTATGCGCCCTAATTTGCTAGAGGAAATCCCCATGAGCGTTCGCGTCGGCATTGTCATGGACCCTATCGCCAGCATCTCCTATAAAAAGGACAGCTCGCTGGCCATGCTCCTGGCCGCCCAGGCCCGCGGCTGGACCCTGTTCTACATGGAGCAGCGCGACCTTTATCAAGGTGACGGCGAAGCCCGCGCACGCATGCGCCCGCTGCAGGTGTTCGCCAACCCTGAAAAGTGGTTTGAGCTTGCGGATGAAATTGACAGCCCGCTGAGCGATCTGGACGTGATCCTGATGCGCAAGGACCCGCCGTTCGACATGGAGTTCGTCTACTCCACTTACCTGCTGGAGCAGGCCGAGCGCGCCGGCGTGCTGATCGTCAACAAGCCGCAGAGCCTGCGCGACTGCAATGAAAAGCTGTTCGCCACCCTTTTCCCACAGTGCACGCCGCCGACCGTGGTCAGCCGTCGCGCCGATGTGCTGCGTGAATTCGCCGCCAAACATGGCGATGTGATCCTCAAGCCGCTGGACGGCATGGGCGGCACTTCGATCTTCCGTCACCGTGCCGGCGACCCGAACCTGTCGGTGATCCTGGAAACCCTGACTGCGCTGGGCACCCAGCAGATCATGGGCCAGGCGTACCTGCCGGCGATCAAGGACGGCGACAAGCGCATCCTGATGATCGACGGCGAGCCGGTGGATTACTGCCTGGCGCGTATCCCGGCGGCGGGCGAAACACGCGGCAACCTGGCAGCCGGCGGTCGCGGTGAGGCACGGCCTTTGTCGGACAAAGACCGTTGGATCGCCGCTCAGGTTGGCCCGACCCTGCGGGAAAAAGGCCTGCTGTTCGTAGGACTTGACGTAATTGGTGAGAGCCTCACCGAAATCAACGTCACCAGCCCGACCTGTATTCGCGAGATCGACAACGCATTTGGCACGAACATCGGCGAAATGCTCATGGCGGCCATCGAGCGCAAGCTACAAGCCAAGTGACATAGAACAGCCGGACACACACCAACATTGCGCTATCATGCGGCACCTGTGAAACGCGCGATGTTGGTTTTTTTGTCATGACGCTCCCGCCCGATCTGCCCCCCGAACTCTCCCACAGCGGCGTGCGCCCGGCTGATCGGCTCGGATTTACCCTGTTCCTGGCAGCCCTGATCCACCTCGCGTTGTTGCTCGGCCTGGGCTTCACCTTCGTCGAACCCAGGCAGATCACCAAAACCCTGGAAATCACCCTCGCCACGTTCAAGAGCGAAAAGAAGCCCGAAAAGGCTGACTTTCTCGCCCAGGACAATCAGCAAGGCAGCGGCACCCTCGACAAGAAAGCCGTGCCCAAGACCACCGAAGTGGCGCCGTTCCAGGACAATAAGGTCAATAAAGTCACCCCGCCGCCCACGCCCAAGCCCGAGGTCAAGCAGGCCGAGCCCAAGGCCGCTGTGACCACCGTCGCGCCGAGACCGCAAAAAGCCCCGACCCAGCGCGAGAAAGCCAAGACCGAGCCGCAACCCGAGCCAGTAAAACCGGCGCCGACGTTCGACAGTTCGCAGCTCTCCGACCAGATTTCCAGCCTCGAAGCCGAACTGGCCAACGAACAACAGCTGTACGCCAAGCGCCCGCGTATCTACCGCTTGAATGCCGCCTCGACCATGCGCGACAAAGGCGCCTGGTATAAGGACGAGTGGCACAAGAAGGTCGAGCGCATCGGCAACCTCAACTACCCGGACGAAGCCCGGCGCCAGCAGATCTATGGCAATTTGCGCTTACTGGTGTCGATCAACCGTGACGGTTCGTTATATGAAGTGCAGGTGCTGGAGTCGTCCGGCCAACCGTTGCTGGACCAGGCCGCCCAGCGCATCGTGCGCCTGGCCGCACCTTTTGCACCGTTTACCGGCGACCTGAACGACATCGACCGCCTGGAAATCATCCGCACCTGGAAGTTTGCCCGGGGTGATCGGCTGTCGAGCAATTGATGACAATTACCCTCCGGGGCGCATCCCCAGCTTGTCAGTTCGCCCCTCCAACGCCACACTAGCGGACATGAAAAATGTCAGCCCGACCTACCTCAAGCACCAATTCCTGATCGCTATGCCCCATATGGCCGACCCGAACTTTGCGCAAACCTTGACCTACATCGTCGAGCACACGGCCAATGGTGCCATGGGGTTGGTGGTGAACCGCCCGCAAGAGCTGAGCCTGGCGGACATTCTTGAGCAATTGCGCCCTGAGATCGACCCGCCGGCGCGTTGCCAAAACGTACCGATCTATATCGGCGGGCCGGTGCAGACCGATCGCGGTTTTGTGCTGCACCCCACCGGGCCCAAGTTTCAGGCCACGGTGGACCTCGAAGGTGTGTCGCTGTCCACCTCCCAGGACGTGTTGTTCGCCATCGCCGACGGCGTGGGGCCTGAACAAAGCGTGATCACCCTCGGCTACGCCGGTTGGGAAGCCGGGCAGCTTGAGGCGGAACTGGCCAGCAATGCCTGGCTGACCTGCCCGTTCGACGCCGACATTCTGTTCAACACGGCCAGCGAACTGCGCCTGGAAGCGGCGGCGGCCAAGCTGCGGGTTAACCTCAGCCTGCTGACCACCCAGGCGGGGCACGCCTGATGGCCTTGCGTTTGATCCTCGGTTTTGACTACGGCACCAAACAGATCGGCGTAGCGGTCGGCCAGGTGATTACCGGCCAGGCCCGCGAGCTGTGCACCTTGAAAGCCCAGAACGGCGTGCCGGACTGGAATCAGGTCGAAGCCCTGATCAAGGAGTGGAAGCCCGATGCCGTCGTGGTCGGCCTGCCCTTGAACATGGACGGCACCCCCAGCGACATGTGCCTGCGCGCCGAAAAGTTCGCGCGCCGCCTCAATGGCCGCTACAACCTGCCCTTCTATACCCACGACGAGCGCCTGACCACCTTTGAAGCCAAGGGTGAACGTCGCGACCGAGGTGGGCAGAAAGGCAGCTACCGCGACAACCCCGTGGACGCCATCGCCGCCGCCTTGCTGTTGCAGGGTTGGCTGGATGAAAACACCGCTTTATTTGAATCCTGACTGACGCGGCTTGCCGCGTCTTTTTACGTTTGAGCCCGGACCTTGCCTGCGCAAGGCCCTGAAGGAGCCACCATGAGCCTGCCCAATCCCGCCGAACTGATCAGCCAAATGGCGATTCGCCTCAAGGCGCACCTGCAACACCGTGCCATCAGCGAGCCGCGCTTTATCGGCATTCGCACTGGCGGTGTGTGGGTGGCCCAAGCGTTGCTGGACGAACTGGGCAGTGATTCGCCGCTGGGCACGCTGGACGTGTCCTTCTACCGCGACGACTTCAGCCAGAACGGCCTGCACCCGCAAGTACGCCCTTCGGCCCTGCCGTTCGAGATCGAAGGCCAACACCTGGTGCTGATCGACGACGTGTTGATGAGCGGCCGCACCATCCGCGCCGCCATGAACGAGTTGTTCGACTACGGCCGCCCGGCCAGCGTGACCTTGGTGTGCCTGCTGGACCTGGAGGCCGGCGAATTGCCAATCAGCCCGGATGTGGTCGGCGCCACCCTGTCCTTGGAAGCCCACCAGCGGGTAAAATTGTCCGGTCCCACGCCGCTCGAACTCGAACTGCAAGACCTTGCCCTTTAAACCGCCTTGTACAGAGTCCCCGCGATGACGCCTCTAGATGCCAAGCGCCCGCTGCAGCTCAATGCTCAGGGCCAGTTGCAACACTTCCTGTCCCTCGACGGTTTGCCCCGCGAACTGCTGACCGAAATCCTCGACACCGCCGACTCGTTCCTCGAAGTCGGTGGCCGCGCGGTGAAGAAGGTCCCGCTTTTGCGCGGCAAGACCATCTGCAATGTGTTCTTCGAGAACTCCACCCGCACCCGCACCACCTTTGAACTGGCGGCCCAGCGGTTGTCGGCCGACGTGATCACACTGAACGTGTCGACCTCGTCGGCGAGCAAGGGCGAAACCCTGCTCGACACCCTGCGCAACTTGGAAGCCATGGCCGCCGACATGTTCGTGGTGCGCCACGGCGACTCCGGCGCCGCGCATTTCATCGCCGAGCACGTGTGCCCGAACGTGGCGATTATCAATGGCGGCGACGGCCGTCACGCGCACCCGACCCAGGGCATGCTCGACATGCTGACAATTCGTCGGCACAAGGGAGGCTTTGAAAACCTCTCGGTGGCCATCGTCGGCGACATCCTGCACTCACGGGTGGCGCGCTCGAACATGCTGGCCCTCAAAGCCCTGGGCTGCCCGGACATCCGCGTGATCGCACCGAAAACCCTGCTGCCCATCGGCATCGAACAGTACGGCGTGAAGGTTTACACCGACATGACCGAAGGCCTTAAGGATGTGGACGTGGTGATCATGCTGCGCCTGCAACGCGAGCGCATGTCCGGTGGCCTGCTGCCGAGCGAAGGTGAGTTCTACCGCCTGTTTGGCCTGACCACCGCGCGTTTGGCCGGCGCCAAGCCGGATGCCATCGTGATGCACCCAGGCCCGATCAACCGTGGCGTGGAGATTGAGTCGGCGGTGGCCGACGGCAACCAGTCGGTGATCTTGAATCAGGTGACTTACGGCATCGCCGTGCGCATGGCGGTGTTGTCCATGGCCATGAGCGGGCAAACCGCGCAACGTCAATTCGAGCAGGAGAACGCCCAGTGAAGCTCAGCATACTTGGCGCTCGCGTCATCGATCCGGCCAGTGGCCTGGATCACGTCACCGACCTTCATCTGGAAGCCGGCAAGATCATCGCCATCGGCGCCGCGCCTGCGGGCTTCAGCGCCAGCCAGACGATCGACGCCAAAGGCCTGGTGGCCGCGCCTGGGCTGGTGGACCTGAACGTCGCTCTGCGCGAGCCGGGCTACAGCCGCAAAGGCACTATCGCCAGTGAAACCCGCGCCGCCGCTGCCGGTGGCGTCACCAGCCTGTGCTGCCCGCCGCACACCAAGCCAATCCTGGACACCTCGGCGGTGACCGAACTGATCCTCGACCGCGCCCGTGAAGCCGGCAATTGCAAAGTGTTCCCCATCGGCGCCCTGAGCAAAGGCCTGGAAGGCGAACAGCTCGCCGAGCTGATCGCCCTGCGCGACGCCGGCTGCGTGGCGTTCGGCAATGGCCTGGAAAGCTTTCGCAGCACGCGCACGCTGTGCCGTGCCCTGGAATACGCGGCCACTTTCGACCTGACCGTGATCTTCCACTCCCAGGACCGCGACTTGGCCGAAGGCGGCCTGGCCCATGAAGGCGCCGTTGCCAGCTTCCTCGGCCTACCGGGCATTCCGGAAACCGCTGAAACCGTGGCCCTGGCCCGTGACCTGCTGTTGGTGGAACAAAGCGGCGTGCGTGCGCACTTCAGCCAGTTGACCAGTGCTCGCGGCGTGGCATTAATCGCCCAGGCACAGGCTCGCGGCATGCGGGTGACGGCGGACGTGGCGTTGTACCAGCTGATTTTGACCGATGAGGCGCTGATCGACTTCTCCAGCCTCTACCACGTGCAACCACCGCTGCGCACCCTGGCCGACCGTGAAGGGTTGCGTGCGGCCGTGAAGTCGGGTGTGGTGTCGGCAATCTCCAGCCACCACCAGCCCCACGAGCGTGACGCCAAGCTGGCGCCGTTTGGCGCGACAGAGCCGGGCATCAGCAGCGTTGAGTTGTTGCTGCCGTTGGCGATGACGTTGGTGGAAGACGGTTTGCTCGACCTGCCGACGTTGCTCGCGCGCCTGAGCGCTGGCCCGGCTGAGGCCCTGCGCCTGCCGGCGGGTAAGTTGGCGGTGGGTTCGGCGGCGGATCTGGTGCTGTTTGACCCGGCCAGCTCTACGGTTGCCGGAGAGCACTGGTTGTCCAAGGGTGAAAACTGCCCGTTCATCGGCCATAGCCTGCCAGCGACGGTGCGGTACACCTTGGTGGATGGGCGGATCAGCTACCAGGCCTGATAGATCGCAAAATCTAAAGTGGGCACAGTTAATGTGGGAGCTGGCTTGCCTGCGATGCAGGCACCACGGTGCGTCAGATACACCGAGGTGATGCTATCGCGGGCAAGCCCGGCTCCCACATTGGCCGTGACTACGTTAAATGGATGCATCTTTATCGCCCGTTATTGCGCTCGGCATTGCGGATCGAAATCTGCGTATTCAACGTCCAGAAGTCATACAGCACCCCGATCAGGAACAACCCACCGGTCAGCAGGTAGATCAGGCCGGTGATCCATTTGCCTTGGTACATGCGGTGCAAGCCGAACACACCCAGGAACGCCAACAGTATCCAGGCCACGTTGTATTCGATAGGCCCGGCGGTAAAACGCAGGTCCGCCTCGCGGTCCATGGCGGGGATCAGAAACAAGTCGATCAGCCAGCCAATACCGAAAAGACCAAAGGTAAAAAACCAGATTGTCCCGGTCACAGGCTTGCCGTAATAGAAGCGGTGCGCCCCAGTAAAACCGAAACCCACAGCAGGTAACCGATCAGCTTGCTGTGGGTGTCCTGCTGCATCACATCCTGTCGATAGGTGTTCATGGAGTACCTCTTTTGCCTCGATAGATAAATTTTTTCATTTTCTTTGTGACTTTTTTACGGGCGCCCGACGCACGGCAAATGGTATCTTCCTTCCCGCAAAGCCTTATGCCACCTGACCTCTGTAGGACAATAGCGGCAATTCGTCGCGTTTTTCCTGAATTTGACCCCAGGGTTCAGTCGACAAACGGCCTTAGAACGACACAAAAAGCTGTTATAAAGTTGCGCGCAAACCAAAAAGAGCCACGCCGAATGCGACCATTTTTCAAGACATGGCTGACCATCTGCCTATTAATGCCACTGGCCGCCCACGCCACCAATCGTGAGCAACGTCTTCCTAATGTTAACGGTTTCACCCCTAAAGTTCACAGCACGCCAAGCACTGCCAAATCGGTAAAGCTGACCGTCAACCGCCCGACTCACGTGAGCAAGGCCCATAACGGTAAAGCAGTTCCTGGCCTGATGGCAGTCAACACCAAACAAAGCAGCAACGTTTTGAGCCGCGCCGTGAATGTGCTCGGTACTCCTTATCGTTGGGGCGGCAGCAGCCCAAGTAAAGGGTTCGACTGCAGTGGTTTAGTGAAATATGCGTTTAACGACGTCAAAGCGGTGGATTTGCCACGCACCTCCAACGCCATGGCCGCCGGCCACGGCGTGAAGGTTGATCGCAAAGACCTGAAACCGGGCGACCTGTTGTTCTTCAAATTGAAGAGCCGCCAGGTCAACCATGTTGCCATCTACCTGGGCAACGACCGCTTTATCCACGCACCGCGTCGTGGCAAGTCGGTGAGCATCGACACGCTGAAAAAGCCGTTCTGGGACAAGAACTACGTGATTGCCAAACGAGTTCTGCCGAAAGAGCAGAACAGCAACCTGCGGGTTGTGCAGCGCTAAGCCAATAGGCACTGAGCTCCCCATTTGAAATGCAATCAAATGTGGGAGCTAGCTTGCCTGCGATAGCGGGCTGACAGGTTACATCTCTGCAAGCTGACACACCGTCATCGCGGGCAAGCCATCTCCCACAGTGATCTCAGTGTCCTTTAGATATCCCCAGGCACCCTCGCCTGCCCCCGCGCCTCCTCCCGGCTGACCAGCCCCTCGCTGACCAGCGCCTTCAAGCTCATGTCCAACGTCTTCATCCCCAACGCCCCACCGGTCTGAATCGCCGAGACCATCTGCGCCACTTTGTCCTCGCGGATCAGGTTACGAATGGCTGGCGTGCCCAGCATGATCTCGTGAGCCGCCACCCGCCCGCCGCCGACCTTCTTTACCAGCACCTGCGACACCACCGCCTGTAGCGACTCCGAGAGCATCGAGCGCACCATGGCCTTTTCCCCCACCGGGAACACGTCCACCAACCGGCCCACGGTCTTTGCCGCCGAGTTGGTGTGCAGGGTGCCAAACACCAAGTGCCCGGTCTCAGCGGCCGTCAGCGCCAGGCGGATGGTTTCCAGGTCGCGCAACTCGCCTACCAGGATCACATCTGGGTCTTCGCGCAGCGCGGAACGCAGGGCCGACGAAAAGCTGTGGGTATCTCGGTGTACCTGCCGCTGGTTGATCAGGGCCATTTTCGGGCTGTGGATAAATTCGATGGGGTCTTCCAGGGTGAGGATGTGCTGGCGCCGGTGCTGGTTGAGGTAGTCGATCATCGCCGCCAATGTCGTGGACTTGCCCGACCCGGTCGGCCCGGTCACCAGCACCAGGCCGCGCGGCAGTTGCGCGATACGCCGGAACACCTCGCCCAGCCCGAGGCCTTCCAGGCTCTGCACCTCGGCGGGGATGGTGCGAAACACCGCGCCCATGCCGCGGTTCTGCTGAAACACATTGGCCCGGAACCGCGCCACGCCCGGCAGTTCGAAGGCAAAATCCGTTTCAAGAGATGTTTCGAAATCCTTTTGTTGGTGCTGGTTGAGCAAAGGGCTGAGTATGTCCGCAACTTGCGTAGGCGAAAGCGTCGGTCCTTCCAGTGGCCAGACTTCGCCATCGACGCGCAGCATCGGCGCCAGGCCGGCTGACAAATGCAGGTCGGAGGCGCCACGGCGCACGCTGGCCGTCAGCAGTTCAGTGATATCCATAGGGCTTTCCATTTCCAGTAGAATGCCGCGGACTCCATATCCACGGGTGCATCTTGAATGTCGACGATAGCAGACAACATTGGCCTGGTTAGCGAGCGGATCCGCGCCGCGGCCCACGCCGTGCAACGTGACGAAAGCAGTATTCACCTGCTGGCCGTGAGCAAGACCAAACCTGCACAAGCCGTGCGCGAAGCCTATGCCGCCGGAATGCGTGATTTTGGCGAGAACTACCTGCAGGAAGCCTTGGGCAAACAGGCCGAATTAACCGACCTGCCCTTGAGTTGGCACTTCATCGGCCCCATTCAATCGAACAAGACTCGTGCGATCGCCGAGAACTTCGCTTGGGTGCATTCCGTGGACCGCTTGAAAATCGCTCAACGTTTGTCCGAACAACGCCCGGCCGAGCTGCCGCCGCTGAACATCTGCATTCAGGTCAACGTCAGTGGCGAAGCCAGCAAGTCCGGCTGTACGCCCGCCGACCTGCCGGCACTGGCTAACGCAATCAGCGCCCTGCCGCGCCTGACGTTGCGTGGTTTGATGGCGATCCCCGAACCGACTGACGACCGTGCCGAGCAGGATGCAGCCTTCGCGACAGTACGCGACCTGCAAGCGAGCCTGAACTTGGGCCTGGACACACTTTCTATGGGCATGAGCCACGACCTTGAATCAGCCATCGCCCAAGGCGCCACCTGGGTGCGGATCGGTACCGCCCTGTTTGGTGCCCGCGACTACGGCCAGCCGTGAAATGGCTGACTTTCCTCTGAATAAGGACCTGTCATGAGCAACACGCGTATTGCCTTTATCGGCGCCGGTAACATGGCGGCCAGCCTGATCGGTGGCTTACGGGCCAAAGGCCTCGAAGCCACACAGATCCGCGCCAGCGACCCAGGCGCCGACACCCGCGCCCGCGTCAGCACCGAGCACGGTATTGAAACCTTTGCCGACAACGCTGAGGCCATCCAAGGCGTTGACGTGATCGTACTGGCGGTCAAGCCGCAGGCCATGAAGGCGGTGTGTGAGAGCCTGCGCCCGAGCCTGCAGCCGCATCAGTTGGTGGTCTCCATCGCCGCCGGTATCACCTGTGCCAGCATGAACACCTGGCTGGGCGCCCAGCCGATCGTGCGTTGCATGCCCAACACCCCGGCGCTGCTGCGCCAGGGCGTGAGTGGTTTGTACGCTACGTCCGAAGTGAGCGCCGAACAACGTGACCAGGCTCAAGAACTGCTGTCCGCCGTGGGCATCGCCGTGTGGCTGGAACAGGAACAGCAACTGGATGCGGTCACCGCCGTCTCCGGTAGCGGCCCGGCCTACTTCTTCCTGCTGATCGAAGCCATGACTGCCGCTGGCGTGAAACTGGGCCTGCCACACGAAGTGGCTGAGCAACTGGCTGAGCAAACCGCGCTGGGCGCTGCGAAGATGGCCGTTGGCAGCGACGTGGACGCCGCCGAGTTGCGCCGCCGCGTAACCTCGCCGGGCGGCACCACGCAGGCCGCCATCGAATCGTTCCAGGCCGGGGGCTTTGAAGCCCTGGTGGAAAAAGCCCTCGGCGCCGCCGCGCATCGCTCGGCAGAAATGGCCGAACAACTGGGCAAGTAGTCGCCCCTTACGAAGGAAACAATGATGCTCGGACTCAATGACGCTGTCATTTTCATCATCAAGACCCTGGGCAGCCTGTATCTGCTGATCGTACTGATGCGTTTTATCCTGCAGGTGGTGCGGGCGAACTTTTATAACCCGCTGTGCCAATTCGTGGTGAAAGCTACGCAACCGCTGCTCAAGCCACTGCGCCGCATCGTGCCGAGCATGTTTGGCCTGGACATGTCATCACTGGTCTTGGCGTTCCTGTTGCAGCTGGCACTTTTCGCGGTGGTCGTAGTGCTCAAGGGCTCGCGACCTGACACGGTGCTGATGGTGCCATGGGCGCTGATTGGTATCTTGTCGCTATTTTTGAAGATCCTGTTCTGGTCAATGATCATCAGCGTGATTTTGTCCTGGGTCGCTCCGGACAGCCGCAGCCCGGGTGCCGAGCTGGTTAAGCAGATCACCGAACCGGTACTTGCGCCGTTTCGTCGATGGGTGCCTAACCTGGGTGGCCTCGACATCTCGCCGATTTTTGCATTTATCGCGCTGCAGTTGCTGCAAATCTGGGTAATCCCCTACCTCGCCGAGTTCACCGGCATGCCGCCGCTGCTGTACAGCTTGATCTGATTGGCGATTCCTGGACCCCTACCTCGCCGAGTTCACCGGCATGCCGCCGCTGCTGTACAGCTTGATCTGATTGGCGATTCGTTCCTGCGCACCCGCGCAGGAACGTTCTCTAAACCTCCGGCCTTTGCTTGCCGCTGGGTGCAGTGGTCTTTAGACTTACGCCTCATTTAAACGAGAGCAGGGTCGATGCCAACTGCCTTCCCCCCCGATTCTGTTGGACTGGTCGTGCCCCAAATGGCGCACTTCAGCGAACCGCTGGCCCTGGCCTGCGGTCGTTCGCTGCCGGCCTATGACCTGATCTACGAAAC
The DNA here is from genome assembly GCF_009707325.1 of Pseudomonas sp. IB20. NCBI lineage: Bacteria > Pseudomonadati > Pseudomonadota > Gammaproteobacteria > Pseudomonadales > Pseudomonadaceae > Pseudomonas > Pseudomonas gelidaquae. The sequence goes on from NZ_CP046103.1 coordinate 4,922,694, forward strand.
CTACGGCCAACTGAACGCCACGGCGAGCAACGCCGTGCTGATCTGCCACGCCTTATCCGGGCACCATCACGCCGCGGGTTTCCACAGTGCCGACGAGCGCAAGCCCGGCTGGTGGGACAGCTGCATCGGCCCCGGCAAACCCATCGACACCAATAAATTCTTTGTGGTCAGCCTGAACAACCTCGGCGGCTGCAACGGCTCCACCGGCCCCAGCAGCCTCAACCCGGAAACCGGCAAACCGTTCGGCGCGGATTTCCCGGTACTGACCGTGGAAGACTGGGTGCACAGCCAGGCGCGCCTGGCTGACCTGCTGGGCATCGGCCAATGGGCCGCGGTGATCGGCGGCAGCCTGGGCGGCATGCAGGCGCTGCAATGGACCATCACCTACCCAGACCGCGTACGCCATTGCCTGGCCATCGCCTCGGCACCCAAACTCTCGGCGCAGAACATCGCCTTCAACGAAGTGGCACGCCAGGCGATCCTCACTGACCCCGAGTTCCACGGTGGTTCGTTCCAGGAAGCGGGCGTGATCCCCAAACGTGGCTTGATGCTGGCGCGAATGGTCGGGCACATCACTTACCTGTCCGATGACTCCATGGGCGAGAAATTCGGCCGTGGGCTCAAGAGCGAGAAGCTCAACTACGACTTCCACAGCGTCGAGTTCCAGGTGGAAAGCTACCTGCGTTATCAGGGCGAGGAGTTTTCCGGGCGTTTCGACGCCAATACCTACTTGCTGATGACTAAGGCGTTGGACTATTTCGACCCGGCCGCCAACTTCAACGATGACTTGGCGAAAACCTTCGAGGGCGCCACGGCCAAGTTCTGCGTGATGTCGTTCACCACCGACTGGCGCTTCTCGCCGGCCCGCTCGCGGGAACTGGTGGATGCCTTGATGGCCGCCAAGAAAGACGTCTGCTACCTGGAGATCGATGCTCCGCAAGGCCACGACGCCTTCCTGATCCCGATCCCGCGTTACTTGCAGGCCTTTCGCAACTACATGAACCGCATTTCTTTGTGAGAACGCCATGAGAGCCGACCTGGAAATCATCCAAGACTGGATCCCCGCCGGCAGCCGCGTGCTCGACCTTGGCTGCGGTGATGGCGAACTGCTGAGCTGGCTGCGCGACAACAAGCAAGTCACCGGCTATGGCCTGGAAAACGACCCGGACAACATCGCCCAGTGCGTGGCCAAGGGCATCAACGTGATCGAGCAGGACCTGGACAAGGGTCTGGGCAACTTTGCCAGCAACAGCTTCGATATCGTGGTGATGACCCAGGCCCTGCAAGCGGTGCACTACCCGGACCGCATCCTCGACGAAATGCTGCGCGTGGGTCGCCAGTGCATCATCACCTTCCCCAACTTCGGCCACTGGCGCTGCCGCTGGTACCTGGCCACCAAGGGCCGGATGCCGGTGTCGGATTTCCTGCCGTACACGTGGTACAACACGCCGAACATCCACTTCTGCACCTTCGAAGACTTCGAAGCCTTGTGCGGCGAGCGTGAAGCCAAGGTGATCAACCGCCTTGCTGTCGATCAACAGCACCGCCACGGCTGGGCGAGTAAGCTATGGCCCAACCTATTGGGCGAAATTGGTATCTACCGGGTCAGCAGTCCTGGCCTCACAGACCACAAAATCGCCGTCTAACCATTTTCAAGGAGGACGAACATGAGTCGTTTGGCTGTATTCCTGCTCACCGCGTGCCTGGGCGCCAGCGCCATGGCGGCGGACACTATCGACGGTAATCGCCAGAAAGAATTCGGCGATATCACCGTGCATTACAACACCTTCACCTCCAGCTTCCTGCAACCGGAAACCGCCCAGGCAGTTGGCGTTGTGCGCAGCAAGAACAAAGGTTTGATCAATGTAACCGTGGTCAAGGGCGTGACCCCTGTGGCGGCGCAAGTGACCGGCACCATCAAGGATTTGGGCGGCAAGACCGAGATATTGACGTTCAAGCAAATCACCGAGAAAGGCGGAATCAACTACCTCGCGCCCTACTCCGTGCCGCAGCGTGAATACAAGACGTTTACCATCAACGTTGAAACCGGCGGAAAAGCCCATAGCTTCCAATTCAACCAAGAACTGTTTCCGGCCGAATAATGAACCTGACCCAACTCGTACTGGCCAGCCATAACGCCGGCAAACTCAAAGAATTGCAGGCCATGCTCGGTGAATCCGTGCAATTGCGCTCGATTGGCGAATTCAGCCAGGTGGAGCCGGAAGAAACCGGCCTGTCGTTTGTCGAAAACGCCATCCTCAAGGCGCGCAATGCCGCGCGTATCTCCGGCTTGCCTGCATTGGCGGATGATTCGGGCCTGGCGGTGGATTTCCTCGGCGGCGCGCCGGGCATCTACTCGGCGCGTTACGCTGACGGCAAGGGCGACGCGGCCAACAACGCCAAGCTGCTGGACGCCCTCAAGGGCGTGCCGGATGCGGAACGTGGCGCGCAGTTCGTCTGCGTGCTGGCACTGGTGCGGCATGCCGATGACCCGTTGCCGATCCTCTGCGAAGGCCTGTGGCACGGGCGCATTCTGCATACAGCCAGTGGCGAGCATGGCTTCGGCTATGACCCGCTGTTCTGGGTGCCGGAGCGCAATGTCTCCAGCGCCGAACTGAGCCCGGCCGACAAGAACCAGATCAGCCACCGCGCCCGCGCAATGGATTTGCTGCGCCAACGCCTGAGCCTGAAATGACCCAAAACACCTCTGCGCAGCCGCTGATCCACGGCGGCGCGCAAACACCTCGGGCGGCCCTGCCCCAGTTGCCGCCCTTGGCGCTGTACATCCACATCCCGTGGTGCGTGCGCAAATGCCCTTATTGCGACTTCAACTCCCACACCGCGAGCAAAGTGCTACCGGAAGAAGAGTATGTGGACGCTTTACTGGCTGACCTTGATCAAGACCTGCACGCGGTTTACGGCCGTGAACTCAGCTCGATCTTTTTCGGTGGCGGCACGCCGAGCCTGTTCAGCGCCGCCGCGCTGGGGCGCTTGCTCAAGGGTGTGCAAGCGCGTATCCCGTTTGCCGGCGACATCGAGATCACCCTGGAAGCCAACCCCGGGACCTTCGAGCAAGAGAAGTTCGTGGCATACCGCAAGCTGGGGATCAATCGTCTGTCCATCGGCATCCAGAGCTTCCAGCAGCAAAAGCTTGAGGCCCTGGGCCGCATTCACAATGGCGACGAAGCGGTGCGCGCAGCGGGCATGGCGCGCCAGGCCGGGTTCGATAACTTCAACTTGGACTTGATGCACGGCTTGCCCGATCAGTCCTTGGACGATGCCCTGAGCGACTTGCGCCAGGCTATCGCACTGAAGCCGACGCACTTGTCCTGGTACCAACTGACCCTGGAACCCAACACCGTGTTCTGGAACCAGCCGCCCGCGCTGCCGGAAGACGACACATTGTGGGACATCCAGGAAGCCGGCCAGGCGCTGCTGGCCGAACACGGTTACGCGCAATATGAAGTGTCGGCCTATGCCCAACCGGGTCGCCCGGCGCGGCATAACCTGAATTACTGGAGCTTCGGCGATTTTATCGGCATCGGCGCCGGTGCCCATGGCAAGCTCAGCCACCCGGACGGGCGCATCGTGCGCACCTGGAAGACCCGCGCACCGAAGGACTACCTCAACCCGGCCAAAAGCTTCCAGGCCGGGGCGAAAGAACTGACCAACGAAGAACTGCCGTTCGAGTTTCTGATGAACGCATTGCGGCTCACCGAAGGCGTTGACGCCAAGCTCTACGCCGAGCGCACCGGCCTTGATCTGGCGAGCCTGGACGCAGGCCGCCGTGAGGCAGAACAAAGTGGCTTAATGCAGGTCGAACCGTCACGCCTGGCGGCGACCGACCGCGGGCAACTCTTTCTCAATGACCTGTTGCAGACGTTTTTGAGCTGATCGCTCTTAAGGAAATCGAATGGATTTGGTACTCGACCTGCTCGCCACCGTCTCCCGCTGGAGCCGTAGCAACCTGTCGGAAATCTCCCTGGCCCTCGTCGGCTGCTTGCTGGTGCTGTTCGGCGCGGACATCAAAGGCTGGGTTGAGGCGCGACTGGGCAGCATCGCCGGTGCATTGCGCGTACCGTTGATGGCGCTGGTGTGCATGATCGGTAGCGGTGCGGCGTTGATCTATGCCACACCGTGGATTGTGCGGGGCCTGAGCCAGTTCAATAACTACAGCCTGGCACCCGTGTTGGTGGTGGTGCTGGTGTTGATTGGCGTCGTCGCAGACCGCCGCTGACCCCAAACCCAACACAAAACCAAATGTGGGAGCTGGCTTGCCTGCGATAGCATCACCTGGGTATCACTGATACACCGAGGTGTCTGCATCGCAGGCAAGCCAGCTCCCACATTGGATTGCATTTCAAATCAGTGGCGAGTTACGCCAATTTCTCGAACTTCAAATCCCAAACCCCATGCCCCAACCGCTCGCCGCGGCGTTCGAACTTGGTGATCGGGCGCTCAGCCGGGCGTGGCACGCATTTGCCGTCTTCGGCCAGGTTGCGGTAGCCAGGGGCGACGTTCATCACTTCCAGCATGTATTCCGCGTACGGTTCCCAGTCGGTGGCCATGTGCAGGATGCCGCCGACTTTCAACTTGCTGCGCACCAGTTCCGCGAAGGACGCCTGGACGATACGGCGCTTGTGGTGACGGGATTTGTGCCAAGGGTCCGGGAAGAACAGCATCAGGCGGTCGAGGCTGTTGTCGGCGATGCAGCGGTTGAGCACTTCAATCGCGTCGCAGTCATAGACCCGCAGGTTAGTCAGGCCCTGGGTGAGCACGCCGTTGAGCAGCGCGCCGACACCCGGGCGGTGTACTTCCACACCGATGAAGTCCTGCTCCGGCGAGGCTGCGGCCATTTCCAACAGGGAGTGGCCCATGCCGAAACCGATTTCGAGGGAACGCGGGGCCGAACGGCCGAACACCTGGTCGTAATCCACTGGCGCGTCGGCCAATGGCAATACGAACAGCGGCGTGCCCTGCTCCAAGCCCTTTTGCTGGCCTTCGGTCATGCGACCGGCGCGCATCACAAAACTCTTGATGCGGCGGTGCTTGGACTCGTCGCCTTCTTCCACGGTGTTCGGCGTTTCGTTTGATTCAGTCATCAATGGCTCTTACTTGATCAGACCATCCAGCGGCGAGGAGGCGCTGGCGTACAGTTTTTTCGGCATGCGGCCGGCGAGGTAGGCCAAGCGGCCTGCGACGATCGCGTGATTCATGGCTTCGGCCATCATGATCGGCTGCTGGGCATGGGCGATGGCCGAGTTCATCAGCACCGCATCGCAGCCCAGTTCCATGGCGATGGTGGCGTCGGAGGCAGTGCCCACGCCCGCATCCACCAGCACCGGGATCTTGGCTTCTTCGAGGATGATCTGCAGGTTATACGGATTGCAGATACCCAGGCCGGAACCGATCAGGCCAGCCAGCGGCATCACCGCGATGCAACCGATTTCCGCCAGTTGGCGGGCAATGATCGGGTCATCGCTGGTGTAGACCATCACGTCGAAACCTTCCTTGACCAGCGTTTCGGCGGCCTTGAGGGTTTCGATCACGTTGGGGAACAGGGTTTTCTGGTCGGCCAGCACTTCCAGCTTCACCAGGTTGTGGCCGTCGAGCAGCTCACGGGCCAGGCGGCAAGTGCGCACGGCTTCGATGGCGTCGTAGCAACCGGCGGTGTTCGGCAAGAAAGTGTAGCGATCCGGCGACAGCACTTCGAGCAGGTTCGGCTCGCCTTCGATCTGGCCGAGGTTGGTACGGCGCACGGCGAAGGTGACGATCTCGGCACCCGAGGCTTCGATGGCCAGGCGGGTTTCTTCCATGTCACGGTACTTGCCGGTGCCGACCAGCAGACGGGACTGGTAGGTGCGACCGGCCAGGACGAAGGGCTTGTCGCTACGAACGATGCTCATGGGAAATCCTCGAATTGGAGTGAGGTTCTGCAGAATGCGGGATGGCGCCCTTGAGCGCCGGGCGGCTAGCCGCCACCGATGGCGTGGACCACTTCGACCTGATCACCTTCGGTGAGCGCGGTTTCGACGTGCAGGCTACGCGGGACGATATCCAGGTTGAGCTCCACTGCGACGCGACGCCCGGTCAGGTCCAGACGGGTCAGCAGGGCCGCAACGGTTTCACCGTCGGGCAGTTCAAAGGATTCGCCGTTCAACTGAATGCGCATGCCACGGGCCGCCATCGTTTTTAGGGGCCAGCATTCTAGCCCGATCATGGTTGTCGGCCCAAGCCCCTTGGTCAGAAGCCCCTCGGTCAGATGGCCTGCAGGCGCCATGCAGCAAGACCGAGGAAGAACCAGCCGAGCAGAAACGCCAGCCCGCCAAATGGCGTGATGATCCCCAGTTTGCTGATGCCGGTCAGGGTCAGCGCATACAAACTGCCGGAGAACAGCAGGATGCCGACAGTAAAGGAGATACCCGCCCAGCCGATCAGTCGGCCAGGAATATGCGCAGCCAACAACGCCACGCAGAAGAGCGCTAGGGCATGCACCAGTTGGTAAGTCACGCCGGTGTGGAAGATCGCCAGGTACTCGGCGCTCAGGCGGTTTTTCAGGCCGTGAGCAGCAAAGGCGCCGAGGGCGACGCCGGTGAAGCCGAAAAAGGCAGCCAGCATCAGAAAGCTACGCAGCATGAGGAACTCCAATCAGACTCAAAGGGCCGGGTCTGTATAATGGCCCGCTCAACGGGTTCGGCCAAGCCATCTCTATGCTGCGTCTCCTCTTCAAGCGTTTTCTCAAAGTCGTGAAATGGTTTGCCATCGGCAGTGTGCTGCTGGTGCTGCTGTTTCGTGTCGTGCCGCCACCGTTCACCGCGCTAATGGTGGAGCGCAAGGTCGAATCCTGGATCGACGGCGAGCCGATCGACCTGCAACGCACGTGGGTGGCGTGGGACGAGATCTCCGATGACCTCAAAGTGGCGGTGATGGCCGGTGAAGACCAGCGCTTCCCGCAGCACTGGGGTTTTGATTTTGGCGCGATTCAGGCGGCGCTGCTGCACAACGAGCGCGGCGGTTCGATTCGCGGCGCCAGCACGTTGAGCCAACAGGTGTCGAAGAACCTGTTCCTGTGGGCCGGGCGCAGTTACTTGCGCAAAGGCCTGGAGGCTTGGTTTACCGGGTTGATCGAAGTGTTCTGGCCCAAGCAGCGGATTCTTGAGGTGTACCTCAACAGCGTGGAGTGGGATGAAGGTGTTTTCGGCGCAGAAGCGGCGGCGCGGCATCACTTTGGGGTGAGTGCCAAGGCGCTTTCTCGCCAGCAGGCCAGCTATTTGGCGGCGGTGTTGCCGAACCCACGGGTGTGGAGTGCCAGCCATCCGACCGCGTATGTGGCGCGGCGAGCGGCGTGGATTCGCCAGCAGATGAGCCAATTGGGCGGGGATGGTTATCTGGTGGAGTTGAACAACTCTCGCAAGGCACCTTGGTCCGACTGACACCACATCCCCCTGTGGGAGCTGGCCGAGTTGGACTTGAGATTTTCAAATGCAACAGCCTTGGTCCGACTGACACCACATCCCCCTGTGGGAGCTGGCCGAGTTGGACTTGAGATTTTCAAATGCAAACAAAAATGCCCCGATCTCTCGATCGGGGCATTTTTTTGTCTTTTCGCAGCCTTTAAGCAGCGATCGACAACTTCAGCTTATTCATCGCGCTTTTCTCAAGCTGACGAATCCGCTCGGCCGACACGTTGTACTTCTGCGCCAGGTCGTGCAGCGTGGCTTTTTCTTCTGCCAGCCAGCGCTGGTAGAGGATGTCACGGCTGCGGTCGTCCAACACTTCCAACGCTTCGTGCAGGTTGTGATTGGAGTTGTCGCTCCAGTCGGCGTCTTCCAGTTGACGCGCCGGGTCGTACCGGTGGTCTTCCAGGTAGTTGGCCGGCGATTGGAAGGCGCTGTCGTCGTCCGCTTCGGCGGCCGGGTCGAAGGCCATATCATGGCCGGTCAGGCGGCTTTCCATCTCGCGCACTTCACGCGGCTCCACACCGAGGCTTTCGGCCACACGGTGGACTTCCTCGTTATTCAGCCACGCCAGGCGTTTTTTCTGGCTGCGCAGGTTGAAGAACAGTTTGCGCTGGGCCTTGGTGGTCGCCACCTTCACGATGCGCCAGTTGCGCAGGATGAACTCGTGGATTTCCGCCTTGATCCAGTGCACAGCAAACGACACCAGACGTACACCCATTTCCGGGTTGAAGCGTTTTACAGCCTTCATCAGGCCGACGTTGCCTTCCTGGATCAGGTCAGCCTGGGCCAGGCCGTAGCCGCTATAGCTACGGGCGATATGTACGACAAAACGCAGGTGGGCGAGCACCATCTGCCGAGCCGCCCCCAAATCCTGCTCATAGTAGAGACTCTCGGCCAGTTCACGCTCCTGCTCGGGCGTCAGCAATGGAATGCTGTTGACCGTGTGCACATAGGCTTCCAGGTTCGCACCTGGGACCAAGGCATAAGCAGGTTGCAAAGAAGTGGTCATACGAAAAAACCTCCGACTCACATAACTCGTGCAGTTCAGCACTGCGAAAATTGACCGGGAACCGTAGGACAAGTTCCCTAAACCACTGATACGGTCAATACAAACGAAACCACATTAATCTGACATTAACTACTTCGGCGCCAACTCACGTAAATGACGAGCGACCGCAATCCACGCACCGATATACCCCAACAATACCGCGCCAAGCAAGAGTGACAAACCATCGGCAACCGGCACGCCGGCCAAGGCAAAATCGCTGCCGTACAAGCCGGCAAGCCCGACTACCGCGTCGTTCAGCCAGTCAAGGCCAAACGCTAGCACGCCCCAGGACAAAATCCCGGCACCAAAGCCATAAAGCGCGCCCATGTACAGAAAAGGACGACGCACATAGCTGTCCGTGCCGCCGACCAGTTTAATCACTTCTATCTCGATGCGACGGTTTTCAATATGAAGACGAATGGTATTACCTATCACCAAAAGTAATGCAGACACCAACAGCACCGTCAAACCGAACACAAAGCGGTCGCCCAGCTTGAGAATCGCGGCAAGACGCTCTACCCAGACTAGATCAAGTTGCGCCTGTTGCACCTTGGGCATCTCTGCAAGTTTTTGTCGCAGGGCCTCAAGCGCCGGCTTGTCGACTTCATTCGGCGTCACCAGCACCACGCCCGGCAGCGGGTTCTGCGGCAGCTCCTTGAGCGCCTCGCCCAGGCCAGACTGCTGCTGAAACTCCTCAAGGGCCTGGTCGCGGCTGATGTATTCGGCGTCCGCCACACCCGGCAGGTTCTTGATGTCGTCGCGCAAGCTTTCGCCATCTTTGGCGCTGGCGTCGAGGTTCAGGTACAGAGAAATCTGCGCCGCACGCTGCCAGGAACCGCCCAGACGCTCGACATTATTAAGCAGCAGCGACAAACCCATCGGCAGGCTCAGCGCCACGGCCATCACCAGGCAGGTGAAAAAGCTGCCAATCGGCTGCTTGGCCAGGCGGCGCAGGCTGTCGAGCAGGCTGGCGCGATGGCTTTCGATCCAGGCGCGCAGCAGTGTGCTGAAATCCGGGCCATCGTCTTCATCGCGTTTTTTCTTCTGCGGTTGCGGGTCGGCGGCTTTTGGCGCCACGCGTTCGGAGACTTTAGGGCTGCGTGTTGCACTCATACGCCGGCCTCCCCGTCGCCGATCAGGCGGCCGCGTTGCAGGGTCAGCATGCGATGGCGCATACGCGCGATCAACGCCAGGTCGTGACTGGCGATCAGCACACTGGTGCCCAGGCGGTTGATGTCTTCGAACACGCCCATGATCTCGGCCGCCAGGCGCGGGTCGAGGTTACCGGTGGGTTCGTCCGCCAGCAGCAAGGCCGGGCGGTGGACGATGGCGCGGGCAATGCCGACGCGTTGTTGCTGGCCGGTGGACAGGTCGCCTGGGTACAGATCGGTTTTATCCGACAGCGCCACGCGCTCCAGCGCCGAATCCACACGCTTGACGATCTCGGCCTTGGACAGCCCCAGGATCTGCAACGGCAAGGCAATGTTGTTGAACACCGTGCGATCGAACAGCAACTGGTGGTTCTGAAACACCACGCCGATCTGACGGCGCAGGAAAGGAATCTGTGCGTTGCTGATAGTGGCCAGATCCTGGCCCGCCAGCAGCAACTTGCCAGTGGTCGGACGCTCCATGGCCAGCAGCAGGCGCAACAGCGTACTTTTGCCCGCGCCCGAGTGACCGGTCACAAACAAGAATTCGCCGCGACGCACTCGAAAGCTCAGCTCATGCAAGCCCACATGCCCGTTGGCATAGCGTTTACCGACCTGTTCGAATCGAATCATGAACGCTCCCGCTCGGCAAAGAGTGCCTGTACAAAGGGTTCGGCTTCAAAGGTGCGCAGGTCGTCGATACCTTCACCGACGCCGATGTAACGAATCGGCAACCCGAACTGTTTAGCCAGGGCGAAGATCACGCCGCCTTTGGCTGTGCCGTCGAGCTTAGTCAATGCCAGGCCGGTCAGTTGCACCGTCTGGTTGAATTGTTTGGCCTGGCTGATGGCGTTCTGGCCGGTGCCGGCGTCAAGCACCAGCAAGACTTCATGCGGTGCCTCGGCGTCGAGCTTGCTGATCACGCGGCGTACTTTCTTCAACTCTTCCATCAAGTTGTCTTTGGTGTGCAGGCGACCGGCGGTATCGGCGATCAGCACGTCGATGTTGCGCGCCTTGGCGGCTTGCACGGCGTCGAAGATCACCGAGGCAGAGTCGGCGCCGGTGTGCTGGGCGATCACCGGGATCTTGTTGCGCTCACCCCAGACCTGCAGTTGCTCCACGGCAGCGGCGCGGAAGGTGTCGCCGGCGGCGAGCATGACTTTCTTGCCTTCCAACTGCAGCTTTTTGGCCAGCTTGCCGATGGTGGTGGTTTTGCCGGCGCCGTTGACGCCGACCACCAGGATCACAAACGGCTTGTTCGGCGTGATCACCAGCGGGGCTTCTACCGGTTTGAGCATCGCAGCCAGCTCTGCCTGCAGGGATTTGTAGAGCGCGTCGGCGTCGGTCAGTTGCTTGCGTGCGACCTTCTGGGTCAGGCTCTGGATGATCACGGCGGTGGCTTCAACGCCCACGTCGGCCGTCAGCAGGCGGGTTTCAATGTCTTCCAGCAGCTCGTCATCGATGACCTTCTTGCCCAGGAACAGGCTGGCCATGCCTTCGCCAATGCTGGCGCTGGTCTTGCTCAGGCCCTGCTTGAGGCGCGCGAAGAAGCCGGTTTTGCTGGTTTCGGCAGCAGCGGTGATCGGCTCTTGTTCGACAGGCGGCTCGATAACGGCAGGCGCGGCCACGACGACAGGCACAGGCGTCGGCTCAACAACGACCGGCGCAGGCACTTCGACTACCGGCAGCGCTTCAACCACCACTTCCACCGGCTCAACCACCGACGGAATCGGCGGCGCCACATGTTCGGCCTGCACATCGTCAACCAGCGCTACGGGCTCTTCGGCCACCGGCAGCTCAAGCCACGGCTTGTGCTCGGGCTCAGGTTCCGGCGCGGCTTCAGCCACCGGCTGCAACACCGGCTCGGCCATCGGCAACACCACCGGTGCCGGGATTTCAGCAACCGGTTCGGCTTCTACTATCGGTTCAGGGATAGGCTCAGGTTGAACCTGCGGCTGTTCGACGACGGTTTCCTGCGGCTTTTTGCGCAGCCATCCGAACAGGCCTTTTTTCTCGCCAGCCGCAGCTGGGCTCTTCTTGTCGTCGTTGGAACCAAACATGGAGGACGGCTATCTCAAAGTAGCGATGCGCCAGGGCGCCTCGGTAAATAAATTCGATGCAGAACAGACTGCTTTAACGCTCGCTTGTTCATGCGCAACATTTTGTAAGGCGTAAATAAAGGCCTCAACAAATCGTTTCAATAAAGGACTGAAGCGATAAAATCGGCGAAAAGTGGAAGATTGTCGGGAAAAAACACCTTTAACCTCCACGTTCCTACGACTGGATCCGGAACAAGATGACCGCCATGGTGGCCGTGTCCAAATCGGATCAGTACCTCCTCGCCCGCCGACGCTAAGACCAAGCGGGCAGCCCAACAGGTTTAAAAACGAATGAATGCTCTAGCCCGCCGCGCTGCAGGCCTGCTGTTCAGCACAGTTTGTCTGCCCCTTTCAGCTTTGGCTGCCGACCCACAACCCACCCATGAATTCACCTTGGATAACGGCCTTAAAGTGGTCGTGCGCGAAGATCATCGCGCGCCGGTGGTGGTTTCCCAGGTCTGGTACAAGGTTGGTTCGAGCTACGAAACCCCGGGCCAGACCGGTTTGTCCCACGCCCTGGAACACATGATGTTCAAGGGCAGCGCGAAAGTCGGCCCCGGCGAAGCCTCACTGATCCTGCGCGACCTAGGCGCCGAAGAAAACGCCTTCACCAGCGATGACTACACCGCCTACTACCAAGTACTGGCCCGTGATCGCCTGGGCGTCGCTTTCGAGCTGGAAGCCGACCGCATGGCCAGCCTGCGCCTGCCGGCGGATGAGTTCAGCCGCGAGATCGAGGTCATCAAGGAAGAGCGCCGCCTGCGCACCGACGATAACCCGATGTCCAAGGCCTACGAGCGCTTCAAGGCCATGGCCTACCCGGCCAGCGGTTACCACACGCCGACCATCGGCTGGATGGCTGACCTGGAGCGCATGAAAGTCGAAGAGCTGCGCCACTGGTATCAATCCTGGTATGTACCGAACAACGCCACGCTGGTGGTAGTCGGTGACGTGACCCCGGATGAGGTCAAGAACCTGGCTCAGCGTTATTTCGGCCCAATCCCCAAGCGTGATGTGCCACCCGCGAAAATCCCACTGGAGCTCGCCGAGCCTGGCGAACGCCTGCTGACCCTGCACGTGCAGACCCAACTGCCGAGCGTGATCCTGGGCTTCAACGTGCCAGGCCTGGCCACCGCCGAAGACAAACGCTCGGTACAGGCCCTGCGCCTGCTCTCGGCCCTGCTCGATGGCGGCTACAGTGCGCGTATTTCCGAGCAACTGGAACGCGGTGAAGAGCTGGTATCCGCCGCCTCCACCAGCTACGACGCCTACACCCGGGGTGACAGCCTGTTCACCCTGACGGCCACGCCGAACCAGCAGAAGAAAAAGACCATTGCCCAAGCCGAAGCCGGCCTGTGGCGCCTGCTGGACGAATTGAAAGCCAAACCGCCGACCACCGAAGAACTGGAGCGTATCCGCGCCCAGGTCATCGCCGGCGTGGTCTACCAGCGCGATTCCATCACCAGCCAGGCCACGGCCATTGGCTCCCTGGAAACTGTCGGGCTGTCCTGGAAACTGATGGACACCGAGTTGGCCGACCTGCAAAGCGTGACCCCGGAAGATATCCAGAAGGCCGCACGTACTTATTTCACCCGCGAGCGTTTGAGCGTCGCCCATGTTTTGCCTGAGGAGACCGCTCATGAGTGATCGCAAAAGCAGCCGCCTGATCCTGCCAGCCCTGATCGCCGTCACCGCGATCGCCGCCAGCGCCGTGTATTTCCTGCGCCCGAGCGAATCCGTGGCCAGCCAGGCGCTGGACAAGGCCCAATCGGCCAGCAAACTGCAATCTTTGGCGGAGCTGGACGGCAAGGCGCCGACCAACCGCAAGCTCGACGTGCAAACCTGGACCACCGCCGAAGGCGCCAAGGTGCTGTTCGTCGAAGCCCACGAATTGCCGATGTTCGACGTGCGCATCCTGTTCGCCGCCGGCAGCAGCCAGGACGGCAACACGCCCGGTGTGGCCCTGCTGACCAACGCCATGCTCAATGAAGGTGTGCCGGGCAAGGGCGTCAGCCAGATCGCCAGTGGCTTTGAAAGCCTGGGCGCCGACTTTGGCAATGGCGCCTACCGCGACATGGCGCTGGTGTCCCTGCGCAGCCTGAGTGACAGCGACAAGCGCGACGCAGCCCTGGCGCTGTTCGACGACGTGATCGGCAAGCCGACCTTCCCGGCCGACTCCCTGGCGCGGATCAAGAACCAGATCCTTGCCGGTTTTGAATACCAGAAACAGAACCCGGCTAAACTGGCCAGCCTTGAGCTGTTCAAGCGCCTGTACGGCGACCACCCTTACGCTCACCCGAGCGAAGGCACGCCTGAAAGCATTCCGAAGATTACCCTCGCGCAGCTGCAGGCCTTCCACGCCAAGGCTTACGCCGCCGGTAACGCGGTGATTGCCGTTGTAGGCGACCTGACCCGCGCCGAGGCCGAAGCCATGACCGCCAAGGTCTCCGCATCGCTGCCTAAAGGCCCGGCCCTGGCGAAGATCGCCCAACCGACCGAACCCAAAGCCGGCCTGAGCCATATTGAGTTCCCATCCAAGCAGACGCACCTGCTGTTCGCGCAACTGGGCATCGACCGCGCCGACCCGGACTACGCAGCCTTGTCCCTGGGCAACCAGATCCTCGGCGGCGGTGGTTTCGGCACTCGCTTGATGAGCGAAGTGCGCGAGAAACGCGGCCTGACCTATGGCGTGTACTCCGGCTTCTCGCCGATGCAAGTACGCGGCCCGTTCATGATCAACCTGCAGACCCGCGCCGAAATGAGCGGCGGCACCCTGCGCCTGGTTGAGGACGTACTGGCCGACTACCTCAAGACCGGCCCGACGCAAAAGGAACTGGATGACGCCAAGCGTGAGCTGGCCGGCAGCTTCCCGCTGTCCACCGCCAGCAACGCCGATATTGCCGGGCAACTGGGCGCGATGGGTTTCTACAACCTGCCGCTGAGCTATCTGGAAGATTTCATGAAACAATCCCAGGCCCTGACCGTAGAGCAGGTCAAGGCTGCATTGAACAAACACTTGAGCGCCGACAAGATGGTCATCGTGACCGCCGGCCCGACGATTGCGCAAAAGCCACTACCGCCCCCCACTGATAAACCTGCCGAGCAGCCGCTCGGGGTTCCGGAGCATTAATGGCCAGTTCATCTCGCCCAAAAAAACCTGTCCACAACGTGCATAACGGTGTGGGCCAACTGCGCATCATTGGCGGTGAATGGGGCAGTCGCAAGCTGAGCTTCCCTGACGTCGTAGGCCTGCGCCCGACGCCGGATCGCGTGCGTGAAACCCTGTTCAACTGGCTCGCGCCGTACATCGGCGGGGCCAAAGTGCTGGACCCGTTCGCCGGCAGCGGCGCGCTGTTCCTGGAGGCGCTGTCCCGTGGCGCGGCCCAGGGCCAGGCGCTGGATGCCAGCAATGTGGCGGTGTCCAGCCTCAAGGAACACCTGGGCACGCTGCGTTGCACCACCGGCCAGGTTCAGACCGCCGACGCGCTGCGCTACCTGGAAACCCAGGCGGCAACTGAGTACGACGTGGTGTTCCTCGACCCGCCGTTCAATCAAAACCTGTTGCCGACGGTGTGTGCGTTGCTGGAAGAGCGACAGTGGCTGGCTGCGGATGCGTGGATCTACACTGAGAGTGAGACCGCCCCGTCTACCCTCGGCCTGCCGGGCAGCTGGCGCCTGCACCGGGAGCAGAAGTCCGGGCGGGTGTATTACGCGTTGTGGCATCGGTTGGTCGAAATCGCTGCCTAGTCTTTCAGCTGTGCACAGTGAGTTCGCTTGCTACCGAGAGTTACATGACCCCTTCTTCCGACCTGTTCAAACCCGCCTTCGGCCTCGGCAACCCCCATCTGCAAACGCTGTGGGGGCCGCTGTGGCGCACCACCACCCATATCGAACGCCAACGCGAACGCTTGTGGCTGGACGACGGCGACTTCCTCGACCTCGACTGGCACGGCCCCCACGACGCACAAGCGCCATTAGTGCTGGTACTGCATGGGCTGACGGGTTCATCCAACTCGCCCTACGTGGCTGGCCTGCAAAAAACCCTCGCAGCTCAAGGCTGGGCCAGCGCAGCGTTGAACTGGCGCGGGTGCTCGGGCGAGCCGAACCTGCTAGCGCGCAGTTACCACTCGGGCGCCAGCGAAGACCTGGCGGCAGCGATTGCCCATCTGCGGGCCAAGCGGCCGTTGGCGCCGCTGTACGCAGTGGGTTATTCCCTGGGCGGCAATGTGCTGCTCAAGCATTTGGGGGAAACCGGCGAGGCCTCGGGGTTGCACGGCGCCGCGGCGGTGTCGGTGCCGTTTCGGCTGGATCAATGCGCCGATCGCATCGGGCTGGGCTTTTCGCGGGTTTATCAGAAGCACTTTATGCGCGAGATGCTGGCGTATATCCGCGCCAAGCAGCGGCGCTTTTTACAGGATGGCCAGGCTGACGGGCTGAAAACCCTGGAGGCACTGGGCTCGCTGGAGAAGATGCGCACGTTCTGGGACTTCGATGGGCGGGTGACCGCGCCGCTGCACGGTTTCCTCAGCGCCGAGGACTATTACCGCCGCGCATCCAGTCGGTATTACCTGGGTGCTATCCGCACCCCCACCCTGATTATCCAGGCCGCCGATGACCCGTTCGTGTTCGCCCACAGCTTGCCCGAGGCCAGTGAATTGTCGGAATGCACCGAGTTCGAGTTATTGGCCAAGGGTGGGCATGTGGGGTTTGTCGATGGTTCGCTCAAGCGCCCCAGCTACTACCTGGAGCGCCGAATCCCCCAGTGGCTACTGGAGAAACACGATAAATAATGTGGGAGCGGGCTTGCCTGCAATGCGCATAGGTTCTTTTAGCTGACACACCGGCATCGCAGGCAAGCCAGCTCCCACATTTTGATTGGGTTTACAGGCCTGACAGCTCAGTCGCCGGTCGCAATTTCCCGCGCCGGATCAGTAATCCACTCGCTCCACGACCCCGCATACAGCTTGCCCAACGGATAACCCGCCAAGCTCAACGCAAACAGGTTATGACACGCCGTCACGCCCGAACCGCAATACGCCACCAGCGCATCCGGCGAACGGCCCTGCAACTGCGCGGCGAAGCGCTGCTTGAGCTGCTCAGCCGGAAGAAAGCGGCCATCACTGCCCAGGTTTTCATTGAACGCCGCACATTGCGCACCGGGAATGTGCCCGGCGATGGGGTCGATAGGTTCCACGTCACCACGGAAACGCGCCTGGGCGCGGGCATCAATCAAGGTCATGCCCGGTTCGCCCAGGCGTTTTTGCAGGTGTTCGGCGTCCAGCACCAAGTGATTGTCCGGCGTACCGGCAAACGTCCCCGGCTCAACCACCGGCGCGTCCAGGCTCAGCGGGAAACCGGCGGCGTGCCAGGCCTTGAGGCCACCGTCCAGGATAAACACAGCATCACGCTTGCCCAGCCAGGCCAGCAGCCACCAGGCGCGGGCGGCATAGGCACCGGGGCCGTCGTCATACAGCACGATGTCGGTGTCGGCGTTGATACCCCAAGCCCGCAGTTGCTCGGTGAACGTGTCCGCGGCTGGCAATGGGTGTCGGCCGGTCACGCCTTTGGTCACCGGACCGCTGAGGTGGCGCTCCAGATCAGCGTATTGCGCCCCCTCAATATGCCCCTCGGCATAGCTGCAAAGCCCGTAGTCCGGGTCTTCCAAGGCAAAGCGGCAATCCAGGATCACCAGCCCGGCAGCCTGCTGGCGCTCGGCTAATTGCTGGGGGCTGATCAGTTGGGCAAGCGGCATGACGGACTCCTGTGAACACATTCGGGAAAGGTCCTACTTCACTTCTTCCAGTGCCTGGTTCAACGGCACGTAAAACTCTTTGAACAAGGCGTCCACCGCCTCTTTCGCCTGGGGCGTGACAAACCCTGCTTCCAGCACCAGCACCTGATACACCCCGCGCTTGATCGCCTCGGCGCTCAAATGGGTGGAGTTTTCATTGGTGGTGCACAGGAAACGCACCCAGGAAGTGAGGATGATCCAGGCATTGAGGGTCAGGGCCTCGGTTTGTATCGGGTCCATATTGAGGATGCCGGCATCCACGAACCCCTGATAGATAGCGCCGCCCTGGATCAGGCAACGCTGAGAGAAACGCCGGTAGCCGGTGGCCAGTTCCGGGTCGCTTTCCAGCAGGTGTTCGAGGTCACGGTGCAGGAAACGGTAGCGCCACATGCCGGCCAGCACGGCCTGCAGGTAGAAGCGTTTGTCTTCAACGGTTACCGCACGGCCTTGAGGCGGGCGCAGGAAACTGTCCACCAACACTTCGTATTCGCGAAACAGCACGGCGATGATCGCCTGCTTGTTGGGGAAGTGGTAGTACAGGTTGCCCGGGGAAATCTCCATGTGGGCGGCAATGTGGTTGGTGCTGATGCTGCGCTCGCCCTGCTGGTTAAAAAGCTCCAGGCTGGTTTGCACAATGCGCTCGCTGGTCTTTACTCGTGGTGCCATAGGGGATCAGCTTCTAAACACGTGATGGGGCATCTTACGGCCTATCCTTGTCTGGATAAATCCGCTTGTTGCTGCAATGACATTTGACAATTTAGAGCAATGACTCTAAAAATCCAGGCAGACCTATAACAATTGGGAACTGCACCATGTCTGCCACCGTTGCCTACCTGCAAGATTCCCAGGCGCTGGATCAACTCCAGGACCTGTTCGACGCCCAACGCCGCGCCTATGCCGCCAACCCGATGCCGCCGGCGGCGCAGCGTCAGCAATGGCTCAAAGCCTTGCGCGACTTGCTCAGCGACGAACGCCAAGCCCTGATCAACGCGATCAGCCAGGACTTCAGCCATCGCAGCGCAGACGAAACCCTGTTCGCCGAACTGATGCCGAGCTTGCATGGCATTCACTACGCCAGTAAACACCTAAAGGGCTGGATGAAACCTTCCCGCCGCGCCGTAGGCATTGCCTTCCAACCCGCGTCGGCCAAAGTCATCTACCAACCGCTGGGCGTGGTTGGGGTGATCGTGCCGTGGAACTACCCACTGTATTTGGCCATTGGCCCGTTGGTCGGCGCTCTGGCGGCCGGTAACCGGGTGATGCTCAAGCTCAGCGAATCCACGCCCGCCACGGGTGAACTGCTCAAGGCGCTGTTGGCGAAAATCTTCCCCGAAGACTTGGTATGCGTGGTGCTGGGCGAAGCCGAAGTGGGCATGGCGTTCTCCAAATTGCGCTTCGATCACCTGCTGTTTACCGGCGCCACCAGCATCGGCAAGCACGTGATGCGCGCCGCTGCCGAGCATCTCACGCCGGTCACGCTGGAGCTGGGCGGCAAGTCGCCGGCGATTGTCTCCGCCGACGTACCGCTCAAGGACGCCGCCGAGCGCATCGCCTTCGGCAAATGCCTGAATGCCGGGCAAACCTGTGTAGCGCCGGACTACGTGCTGGTGCCGGAAGATCGCGTCGAAGGGTTCGTCGAGGCGTACAGCAAAGCCGTTCGCGGGTTTTATCCGACCCTGGCCGACAACCCGGACTACACCGCCATCATCAACGAAAGGCAGCAGGCACGGCTGAATGCCTACGTCAAAGACGCCACCGACAAAGGCGCCACCCTGATTCCGCTGTACGACCAAGGCCAGGCACGGCGTATGGCCCACAGCCTGCTGCTAAATGTCAGCGATGAAATGACCGTGATGCAGGACGAAATCTTCGGCCCTGTGCTGCCGATCGTGCCGTATCGCGGCATTGACCAGGCGTTTGCCTACATCAACCAGCGCCCTCGCCCATTGGCCCTGTACTACTTCGGCTACAACAAGGGCGAGCAGAACCGCGTACTCCATGAAACCCACTCCGGTGGCGTGTGCCTGAACGACACCCTGCTGCATGTGGCCCAGGACGACATGCCCTTTGGCGGCATCGGCCCCTCGGGCATGGGCCACTACCACGGCCATGAAGGCTTCCTCACGTTCAGCAAAGCCAAGGGCGTACTGGTGAAACAGCGCCTGAACGCGGCAAAGCTGATCTACCCGCCTTACGGCAAGTCGATCCAGACGTTGATTCAAAAACTGTTTATTCGCTGATTCCGCCAACCTCGGGGTAACAATAACAATGAACCCTAGCCTGACTGATTCACCTGCGCTGTCGCGGCGCGGCGTCCTGAAAATCGGCCTGTGCGCCAGCGCATTCCTGGCCACCGCCGGGCTAGGCGCCAGCCTCAGCGGCTGCTCCAGCAGCACCCCGGCCAGCGGTTTTGCCCTGCTGCGCAGCAGTGACTTGCCGTTCTTGCGCGCGGTAATCCCCGTGCTGCTCGAAGGCGCGGCCAGCGCCCAGGACGTGGTCGCCGGGATCGAAGACACCCTGAAAAAGCTCGACTACAGCCTCCAGCACCTGTCGCCGGAAATGTTCAAGCTCACCCAGCAACTGTTCGACGTATTGAGCATGGGCATCACCCGCGGCCCACTGACCGGTATCTGGGGCAGCTGGGAAAACGCCAGTAGCGAGCAGATCCGCAACTTCCTGCACCGCTGGGAAAACAGCTACCTGAACCTGCTGCGCATGGGCCAGGGCTCGCTGCTCAAGCTGGTGATCATGGCTTGGTACTTCCGCCCGCAGTCCTGGGCGCATTGCGGCTACCCCGGGCCACCCAAAATTTGACGTTGATAACCCATTCAGACAGGTGGGAGCTGGCTTGCCTGCGATAGCGGCGGGCCAGCGATGAATTGATCGGCAGGCAGACCGCTATCGCAGGTAAGCCAGCTCCCACATTGGTTGCCACTTCATACAAAAAATAAGAGTGCACACCTATGCCCGTACCCGATCTGTTCCGCGACGGCCTGGCCCGCGGCTGGAAAACCCACAATGGCGCTGCCCTTGACGGCGATCTGACCCTGGAAGCCGATGTGGCAATTATCGGCAGCGGCGCCGGTGGCGGCACCACCGCCGAGGTCCTCAGCGCCGCCGGCTACAAGGTGCTGCTGATCGAAGAAGGCCCGCTCAAGACCAGCAGCGACTTCAAGCTGCTCGAAGACGAGGCCTACGCCAGCCTCTATCAGGAAGGCATCGGCCGCATGAGTAAGGACGGCGCGATCACCATCCTGCAGGGCCGGGCCGTAGGCGGCACCACCTTGATCAACTGGACGTCGAGCTTTCGTACACCCGACGCCACTCTTTCCCACTGGGCCAGTGAATACGCAGTAAAAGGCCACAGCAGCGCCGACATGGCACCGTGGTTCGAGAAGATGGAACAGCGCCTGGGCATCGCCCCGTGGGCCATTCCACCGAATGCCAACAATGATGTGATCCGCAAAGGCTGCGAAAAACTCGGTTACAGCTGGCACGTGATCCCACGCAACGTGCGTGGCTGCTTCAACCTGGGCTATTGCGGCATGGGCTGCCCGGTCAACGCCAAGCAATCGATGCTGGTAACTACCATCCCGTCCACCCTGGAAAAGGGCGGCGAGCTGCTGTACCTGGCCCGCGCCGAGCGCCTCAAATACAGCGGTGACACCATCAGCAGCCTGGAATGCGTGGCGATGGACAAACGCTGCGTTGCACCCACCGGGCGCAAGATTACGGTCAAGGCCAAGCATTACGTGCTCGCGGGCGGCGGCATCAACAGCCCGGCGCTGCTGATGCGCTCGGACGCGCCTGACCCGCATTCTCGGCTGGGCAAGCGAACGTTCCTGCACTTGGTGAACTTCTCCGCCGGCTTGTTCGACGACGTGATCAACCCGTTCTACGGCGCGCCGCAGTCGATCTACTCCGACCACTTCCAATGGCAGGACGGTACCACCGGCAAAATGTCCTACAAGCTGGAGGCACCGCCGTTACACCCGGGATTGGCCAGCACCCTGTTCGGCGGCTACGGCACAGGGAACGCGCTCGACATGAGCCAATTGCCCCACACCCACGCCATGCTCGCGCTGCTGCGCGACGGTTTCCACCCCGACAGCCCCGGCGGCACAGTGGAATTACGCGCAGACGGCACGCCGGTGCTCGACTACCAGGTTTCGCCCTACGCGTGGGACGGCCTGCGCCGTGCCTTCCACAGCATGGCCGAGATTCAGTTCGCGGCGGGCGCCAAGTCAGTCAAGCCGCTGCATCACGATGCGCGCTACGTGAACACCCTGGCTGAGGCACGCAACCTGATTGACGGCCTGAGCCTGGAACTGCACCGAACCACGCTGGGCAGTGCCCATGTGATGGGCGGTTGCGCCATGGGTGAAGACCCGAAAACCGCAGTGGCCGACAGCCTCGGTCGCCATCACCAACTGCGCAACCTGTCGATCCACGACGGCTCGTTATTCCCCACCAGCATTGGGGCTAATCCGCAATTGTCGGTGTATGGATTAACCGCGCAACTGGCGACAGCGTTGGCCGAACGTCTGAAAACAGCGTGAAAAAACACGGTATTCGCCATGTCTATACTGCTTTCTTCTGCATAAGTTGACTTGGCCGACCGGGATGGCTGCGATACCATCCGGTTCCCCAACGGACTCCGCCAGGACGACGCGATGAACCGAGTGTTGTACCCAGGAACCTTCGACCCGATTACCAAAGGCCATGGCGATCTGGTCGAACGCGCCTCTCGCCTGTTCGACCATGTGATCATCGCAGTCGCTGCCAGCCCCAAGAAAAACCCGCTGTTTCCCCTGGAACAGCGCGTGGAACTGGCGCGTGAGGTCACCAAGCACCTGCCCAACGTAGAAGTGGTGGGTTTCTCGACCTTGCTCGCGCACTTCGCCAAAGAGCAGAACGCCAATGTATTCCTGCGCGGCCTGCGTGCGGTGTCGGACTTCGAATACGAATTCCAGCTGGCCAACATGAACCGCCAACTGGCGCCGGACGTGGAAAGCCTGTTTCTTACGCCGTCGGAGCGTTATTCGTTCATTTCCTCGACGTTGGTGCGTGAAATTGCCGCTTTGGGCGGGGATATCACCAAGTTCGTACACCCGGCTGTCGCGGATGCGCTGACGCTGCGCTTCAAGAAGTAATTTCTGATGAGTGGGCTTGTTGTGGCGAGCGGGCTGCCCATAGCGCCCCAGACATACCAGTTGACCTCAGGTCATGTGCACTCGCACTGCGGGCGCCAATGCGGCACAATTGCGCGCATTAGTTTTCAGATGCCCTGGCTGACAGCCCTGGCAGGAGTTTCCATGTCCTTGATCATCACCGACGATTGCATCAACTGCGACGTCTGCGAACCCGAGTGCCCGAACGCTGCGATTTCCCAGGGCGAAGAGATCTACGTGATCGACCCCAACCTGTGCACCCAGTGCGTCGGCCACTATGACGAGCCTCAGTGCCAGCAAGTGTGCCCGGTGGATTGCATTCCGCTGGATGAAGCCCATCCGGAAACGGAAGAGCAGTTGATGGAGAAGTACCGGTTGATTACCGGTAAAGCCTGAGGCCCTGTGGTGTCTGGCCGGGCCTCATCGCGGGCAAGCCCGCTCCCACACTGAATGGATTCACAAATCTAACTGTGGGAGCTGGCTTGCCTGCGATGGCGGCATCAGCCATCACACAGCAATCAGCTCTGACATTTAGGGCAAAACACACTCGCCCGCTGCCCCAGCACCACATTGCGCAACTCGGTCCCGCAAACCTTGCACCCCTCGCCGCCCCGGCCGTAGACGAACAGTTCTTGCTGGAAATACCCCGGCTGCCCATCACCCCCGATAAAGTCCCGCAATGTGGTGCCGCCACGTTCAATGGCGGCCGCCAGCACGCGCTTGATTTCGATCGCCAGCTTCAGGTAACGCCCGCGTGAAATACCACCGGCGGCCCGACGCGGGTCAATCCCGGCGGCAAACAACGCTTCCGTCGCATAGATATTGCCCACGCCCACCACCACCGCGTTGTCCATGATGAACGGCTTCACCGCCATCGACTTGCCACGGGACCGCTGGAACAGGCGCTCGCCATCAAACAGGTCGGTCAACGGCTCCGGGCCCAGGCGAATCAACAGTTCGTGGTTGTGCGGGTCCTGGCTCCACAGCATCGCGCCGAAGCGCCGTGGGTCGGTGTAACGCAGGGCCATGCCGGATTCCAACTCGATATCCACATGCTCATGCTTGGCCGCCGGCATGCCGACTTCCACCAGACGCAAGTTGCCCGACATGCCCAAGTGGCTGATCAAGGTGCCCACTTCGGCATTGATCAACAGGTACTTGGCCCGCCGTTCCACCAGCACAATGCGCTGCCCCGACAGGCGTACATCGAGGTCTTCCGGGATCGGCCAGCGCAGGCGCCGCTCACGTACCACCACGCGGCTGACGCGCTGGCCCTCCAGGTGCGGCGCAATACCGCGCCGGGTGGTTTCGACTTCTGGTAACTCGGGCATGTGTACCTCGTGAAGAAAGGGTCAGTGCGCGCCCAGTTCGCGGATCGACAACTTCATGCTTTCGAAGTCGTAGTCCGACAGGCCCAGGTAATCCAGCACCAGATGGCCGATGGCATTCCACTCATGGTCCACGGTCTGGTTACCCAGCACGCGATAGGACGAGCAGATGTGCTCAGCCATTTTGAGGATCGCCAGCAGGTTTTTCAGTTGCGGGTTGCGCGTCGACTCATCGCTGAAAATCGCCAGGGCGTTGTGGTGGTTGGCGATGGCGTCGGTCACATGCTCCGGCAGGCGCCAGGATTTGGCCGTGTAATAGCCCACCACGGCATGGTTGGTGTTGAAGGCGTTGTTTTCAGTATCGACCACGCGGCAGTCGGGGCCGGCATTGGCGTAGGCCTGTTCCAGCACCGTCATGTAATTGGGGAAGCGCTTGAGCATCAACGGCACGCCACAATCGTGGAACAAGCCTAAGGCATACGCCTCGTCGACCGCTTGCGAGCCGGTGCGTTTGGCCAAGGTCAGGCAGGTCATGGCCACATCCTGGGCGGTGTCCCAGAAGCGGTTGAGCGTGACGATGGTGTCATCGCTCATCTCGCCCTTGATCGACAGGGCGTTGATCAGGTTGATGATCGAACGGCTGCCCAGCAGGTTCACCGCGCGCTGGATTGAGGCGATCTTGTTGCTCAGCCCGTAATACGACGAGTTGACGATTTTCAGCAAGGCGCCGGACAGGCCTGGGTCCTGGGAGATCAACCGCGCGATCACGTCCAGGTCCGGGTCGGGCATGTACTGCTCCATCTGCAAATCCACCATGATTTGCGGTTGGGGCGGCACGCTGATGCCTTGCAGGGCCTGTTGGATCTGTTCGGCGGAAAGCTCTTGGGACATAAGTACACACTCTGGGCTAGGCGGGGATTCTAACCTCTATGGGAAGCTGACCGACACCTCAAAAAACCGAACTGAAACCGGATCAAATGTGGGAGCTGGCTTGTCGGGTCGCCGCACCGCTGCGATGGCATCACCACCGTACGTCAGATACATCGAGCCGCCTGCATTGCAGGCAAGCCAGCTCCCACATGAATATCTGCGCAACAGGTATACTCCCACTCTTTTTTCCGGAGCGACGTCATGTCCCTGCCAAGCCTGCGTCTCAAAGCCAACGCCGATCGTCGTTTGCGCAACGGCCACCTGTGGGTCTACAGCAACGAAATCGACGTGGCCGCCACCCCACTTCACGGCTTCCAGGCGGGCGACCAGGCTATCCTGGAAGCGGCCGGCGGCAAGACCCTGGGCATCGTGGCCATGAGCCCGAACAACCTGATCTGCGCGCGCCTGCTGTCGCGCGACATCAAGTTGCCTTTGGACAAGTCGCTGCTGGTGCACCGCATCAACGTCGCCCTGTCCCTGCGTGATCGCCTGTTCGACAAGCCGTTCTACCGCCTGGTCTACGGCGATTCCGACCTGTTGCCGGGCCTGGTAGTCGACCGTTTCGGCGACATCCTGGTGGTCCAGATCGCTTCGGCGACCATGGAAGCGCACAAAGAAGACGTGATCGCCGCCCTGACCCAAGTGCTCAAGCCGAGCGGCATCCTGTTCAAGAACGACTCCGCCGCGCGCGATGCCGAAGGCCTCAACCGCTACGTTGAAACCGTGTTCGGCCTGGTGCCGGAGTGGGTCGCGCTGGAAGAAAACGGCGTGAAATTCGAAGCCCCGGTGATCCAGGGCCAGAAGACCGGCTGGTTCTACGACCACCGCATGAACCGCGCGCGCCTGGCCCCGTATGCCAAAGGCAAACGCGTGCTCGACCTCTACAGCTACATCGGCGGCTGGGGCGTGCAAGCCGCGGCCTTCGGCGCCAGTGAAGTGTTCTGCGTCGACGCCTCCGCCTTCGCCCTCGACGGCGTAGAGCGCAACGCCGCGCTGAACGGCGTTGCCGAGAAAATGACCTGCATCGAAGGCGACGTCTTCGAAGCCTTGAAAGAACTGAAAGCCAGCGAAGAACGCTTCGACGTGATCGTCGCCGACCCACCGGCCTTCATCAAACGCAAAAAAGACATGAAAAACGGCGAAGGCGCCTACCGCCGCCTGAACGAGCAAGCCATGCGCCTGCTCAGCAAGGACGGCATTCTGGTCAGCGCATCGTGCTCGATGCACCTGCCGGAAGACGACCTGCAAAACATCCTGCTGACCAGCGCCCGCCACCTGGACCGCAATATCCAGATGCTCGAACGCGGCGGCCAGGGCCCGGATCACCCGGTGCACCCGGCGATTGCCGAAACGCGTTACATCAAGAGCATTACGTGCCGGTTGCTGCCTAATAGCTAAGCCATAAGCGCAGATCAAACTGTGGGAGCGGGCTTGCCCGCGATAGCGGTGTATCAGGTACAGACTTTTAACCTGTTGCACCGCTATCGCAGGCAAGCCAGCTCCCACATTTTTTTGTGCTGTGTCAGAAATATTGCCGCAAGCCATGCAAGTGGAGGCAGCTTCTCGCAACGGTTTTGATTGAATTCCACATTTCGCAGACTAGTATCGGTTTCTGGAATTACTCCGGAAAACAAAAACAATGTCTGAGTCCTACGCCCAGCCCAGTGCCGACGTAAAACGCCAACAGCACTCGCGCTTCATCCTCATCACCTGCATTTCACTGATCAGCTTCTTCCCGATCAATATTCTGCTGCCCTCGTTCCCTGCTCTGGCTGCCCGGTTCGACACGCCCACCGCAGACATCGCGCTCTCGATCAGCTTATTTACGCTGGTGTTTTCTATCTCCCAACTGGTCGCGGGCCCGCTGTCGGATAAATGGGGGCGCAAGGAAGTCCTGCTCAGCTGCATCACGCTGTCGATCCTCGGTGCGATTGGCTGCGCGCTGGCGTCTGACTACCTGGCCTTCCTGCTGTTTCGTACGGTGCAGGCCATGGGCTGCGGCTTTTTCGTGTTGGGCCACGCACTGGTGGAAGACCTGTTCGAAGAACAAGACCGCGCCCGCGTGCGCCTCTACTACATGACCCTGAGTGGCTCGTTTGTCGCACTCTCGCCGTTGATCGGCTCATGGCTGCAAACCACCTTCGACTGGCAGGGCAGCTTCTATGGCTTTGCGCTCATGGCACTGGGCATGTTGATTCATGCGTTCTGCATCCTGCCATCCAAGTCCGCCAGCCCGCACCGCGCGTCGGTGTCGATCATCGGCACGCTCAAAGCCGTCGCCAGCAACCGCGACTTCCTGCGTTACTGGTGGATCGCCGCGCTGGTGTTCGCCTGCTATTTCGCCTTGATCAGCGTAACGCCGCTGATTTTCATGGATGCGTTGAAGCTGTCCGAATACCAATATGCACTGGTGCTGATGGTGTACGGCATTGCCTACCTGCTCGGTGGCGTGGCGGCTTCGTACCTGCAAAAACGCATCTCACTGTCCCGGCAAATCAACATCGGCCTCGGCTTGCTCAGTGTTTCAGGCGTGCTGCTGGCGCTGATCATTCACTACGAGGCCATAACGACCATCACCCTGCTGATTCCCATGCTGATCAGCGCCCTGGCGGTCACGCTGGTAAGGCCTGCCGCCATTTCGGCCGCGATGCTGTTGTTTTCGAGCAGCGCGGGAACGGCGGCATCGGCGGGCAATAGCATCATGTTCCTCACCGCCGCCGTCAGCAGCGCCGCCCTTGCGCAGACTGGCAGCCATTTGCTGATGACCATCGCCCTCAGCTTCATCGGGTTCAGCCTTTGGGGGCTGCTCACTAACCGGCGGATCGGGCGCCGCTAAGGCTCAACCCCGCATCCGACGCTAGCACCTGCCCATTCCCTCCCGCCGCCAGCGGTGTAGAATCGACCCTATTCATCGCCAGTCATCCCCCGGCGGGTTTATGAGCTCGAGGCCCAAGCACGCGGCGATCCCGCGACGCGAGTGGCAACGTTTGGACACACGGCCATTTTCTGAGTGTTCCAGACGTCAATAGAAGCTCACTTCCCCTTTAGCACCTGATTAGTACCTGATTAGCCGCCCGGAGAGCTCCAATGCCCGATTACCGCTCGAAAACATCCACCCACGGCCGCAACATGGCCGGCGCGCGCGCACTGTGGCGTGCCACGGGGATGAAAGATGACGACTTCAAAAAGCCGATCATCGCGATTGCCAACTCGTTCACCCAATTCGTACCGGGCCACGTCCACCTCAAGGACCTGGGCCAACTGGTCGCCCGCGAGATCGAACGCGCCGGCGGTGTAGCGAAAGAATTCAACACCATCGCCGTGGATGACGGCATTGCCATGGGCCATGACGGCATGCTGTATTCGCTGCCGAGCCGCGAGATCATCGCCGACTCCGTGGAATACATGGTCAACGCCCACTGCGCCGACGCCATCGTGTGCATCTCCAACTGCGACAAGATCACCCCTGGCATGCTGATGGCCGCCCTGCGCCTGAACATCCCGGTGATCTTCGTCTCCGGCGGCCCGATGGAAGCCGGCAAGACCAAGCTCGCCTCCCACGGCCTCGACCTGGTTGACGCCATGGTCATCGCCGCCGATTCCAGTGCGTCCGACGAGAAGGTCGCGGAATACGAGCGCAGCGCCTGCCCGACCTGCGGTTCGTGCTCCGGCATGTTCACCGCCAACTCGATGAACTGCCTGGTGGAAGCCTTAGGTCTGGCGTTGCCGGGCAACGGTTCCACGTTGGCCACCCACAGCGACCGCGAACAGCTGTTCCTGCAGGCCGGCCGCACCATCGTCGAGCTGTGCAAGCGTTACTACACCGAGAACGATGAGTCGGTGTTGCCGCGCAACATCGCTAACTTCAAGGCGTTCGAAAACGCCATGACCCTGGACATCGCCATGGGCGGTTCCACCAACACCATCCTGCACTTGCTGGCCGCCGCGCAAGAAGCCGAGATCGACTTCGACCTGCGCGACATCGACCGTCTGTCCCGCCACGTGCCGCAGCTGTGCAAGGTCGCGCCGAACATCCAGAAGTACCATATGGAAGACGTGCACCGCGCCGGCGGGATCTTCTCGATCCTAGGCTCCCTGGCCCGTGGCGGCCTGTTGCACACCGACCTGCCGACCGTGCACAGCAAATCCCTGGCCGAAGGCATCGCCAAGTGGGACATCACCCAGACTGACGACGAAGCCGTGCATACCTTCTTCAAGGCAGGCCCGGGGGGCATCCCAACTCAGACGGCGTTCAGCCAGTCGACCCGTTGGGACACCCTCGATGACGACCGTGAAAACGGCTGCATCCGCAGTGTCGAGCATGCCTACTCGCAAGAAGGCGGCCTGGCCGTGCTGTACGGCAACATCGCCCTGGATGGTTGCGTGGTGAAAACCGCCGGTGTGGATGAATCCATCCACGTGTTCGAAGGCCGCGCCAAGATCTACGAAAGCCAGGACAGCTCGGTACGCGGCATCCTCGCTGACGAAGTGAAAGAAGGCGACATCGTCATCATCCGTTACGAAGGCCCGAAAGGCGGCCCGGGCATGCAAGAGATGCTCTACCCGACGTCGTACCTGAAATCCAAAGGCCTGGGCAAAGCCTGCGCCTTGCTGACCGACGGCCGTTTTTCCGGCGGCACTTCGGGCCTGTCCATCGGCCACGCTTCACCGGAAGCCGCTGCCGGCGGCGCGATTGGTCTGGTGCAGGACGGCGACAAAGTGCTGATCGACATTCCGAACCGCTCGATCAACCTGTTGATCAGCGACGAAGAGCTGGCCGCGCGCCGCGTCGAGCAGGACAAGAAAGGCTGGAAGCCGGTGGAAAAGCGTCCGCGCAAAGTCACCACCGCGTTGAAGGCTTACGCATTGCTGGCCACCAGCGCCGACAAGGGTGCCGTGCGTAACAAAGCGATGCTCGACGGCCTGTAAGCCTCGCGCATAAAAATGCCCCGCCAGGTGCGGGGCATTTTTTTGCCTGGCTAACTCGCCAAATCACTGAAGATTACATGTGGAAACTGGCTTGCCTGCGATAGCGGTTAGCCAGTCAACATCTGTACTGCCTGACACACCGCCTTCGCGAGCAAGCCCGCTCCCACACTTGACCGTGTTCCAACATAAGCATGCGGTCGAATGTGGGAGCGGGCTTGCTCGCGAAGCAGGCACCTCGCTCCTTGCCTGCGATAGCGGTTAGCCAGTCAACATCTGTACTGCCTGACACACCGCCTTCGCGAGCAAGCCCGCTCCCACACTTGACCGTGTTCCAACATAAGCATGCGGTCGAATGTGGGAGCGGGCTTGCTCGCGAAGCAGGCACCTCGCTCTTACTGAATCTCGTCCGGCTTGACGATCACCCAGTTCTTGTCCGCCGTCACCGGCAACCCTTCCTTGGCCTGTGCGGCCGCATGCTTGGCCATCATGCCGTTGAGCTGGGTCATGTACTTGTCCTTGCGGTTGATCCACAGGTGGATGCCGCCCTTGGCCACGTCCACATCGTGGAACAGCATGTAGCCGTCGCTGGTCGGTGTATCACCGCCGACGATCACCGGTTTTTTCCACTCGTCGATGTAGGTCAGGATCGCCGCGTGCTTGCCGGCCATCCAGGTCGCCGGGGTCCACAGGTACGGGGTCAGCTCCAGGCCGAGGTTGGCTTTTTCGTCATATTTGCCGGCGGCGATCTGTTTGCGCGCGGTGGTGAGCTCGCCGGTCTTGCGGTCTTTGAGCAGGGTACTCACGCCAATAACGTTTTCGGGTTTGACGTTGTAGCCGTACTTCGGATCGGCGGCAACCATGCGCACCAGCTCCTCAGAGGCGGCGGTCATCACATACACCTCAATGCCGTTTTCCATCAGCTTGTTGTACAGCTCGGCCTGGCCGGTGAAGACTTTCGGCGGCTGGACCTCGGATTTTTTCACCACATCGCCTTCAAAATACGTGACCGGCACCGGCTTGCCCGACGCCATCAGCTCGTCGACGTAGCCCTTGAGTTCCTTGAGGGTAAACCCGGAAAAAATCTGCGCGACCCACGGGTAGCAGACCATGTCGTCGACTTCACAGAGGCGGTAGTAATAGCTGAACAGGCTTTCTTTGTGCTCGGCGGTGTCTTTGAAGGGCATAAGTTTGAGCGAAGGGTCCATGGTCTCGCGGGTGATCAGGCCCTTGTTCTCAAGGAACGGCAGCAGGGACTCTTCGAGGTCATAGCGGTAACTGGTGTTGTCCATGTCGAACACCGCGAAGTTGCCTTTGTTGGCGTTGGCGGCGATCATCTTGTTCAATTGCTCGGCCGCAGGCGCCGGCCAGTGCTTCAACTCGGTGGCGGCAAATGCCTGGCTGGCGAGGCCGAAGCAGAAGGCAGCGGCAAGTAATGTTGGCGCGAACTTCATAAGCGTTTCTCCCTGAGTGAAAGACATCGACGCTAACAAATTTGTGTGACAGTTATCGCCCGAGCGCGACTGCTTGCGTCGTGATTGCGCCAAGGGCATGTGCCTGAGCGTCAAATGCTTATTCCAAAAACGACAGTCACCATTCCATATCGGTATTAAATCAATATATTTCAAGCTGTTAGGCTTTCCGGTTCGCAATCGCAGGCTCACGCGATTGGCTGCCTTCTCAACGGAGCTTCAATGAATCTGCTCCTGATTCTCAACTTACTGGTGTTCGTGGCCCTGTTGCTGGGCCTGGCACAAACGCGTCGCACCAACTGGAGCCTCGCTAAAAAGGTCCTGTTTGCACTGGTGCTTGGTGTGCTGTTTGGCGCGGCGTTGCACACTATTTATGGCGACGGTAACCCGGTGCTCAAGGCCTCGATCAGTTGGTTCGATCTGGTCGGCAACGGCTATGTGCAACTGCTGCAAATGATCGTGATCCCGCTGGTATTCGCCTCTATCCTCAGTGCCGTAGCGCGCCTGCATAACGCCTCGTCCCTGGGCAAGATCAGCTTCCTGACCATCGGCACGCTGCTGTTCACCACGGCAATTGCGGCGCTGATCGGTATCGGCCTGACCAACCTGTTTGGCCTCACCGCCGAAGGCTTGGTGGCCGGCACCCAGGAAATGGCGCGCCTGCAAGTGATCCAGAGTGATTACGCAGGCAAGGTCGCCGACCTGAATATCCCGCAGTTGCTGCTGTCGTTCGTACCGGCCAACCCCTTCGCCGACCTGGCCCGGGCCAAGCCGACGTCGATCATCAGTGTGGTGATTTTCGCCGCGTTCCTAGGGGTTGCCGCGCTGCAACTGCTCAAGGATGACGTGGAAAAAGGCCAGAAAGTGCTCAACGCCATCGACACCCTGCAAGCCTGGGTGATGCGCCTGGTGCGCCTGGTGATGAAGCTGACGCCCTACGGCGTGCTGGCGCTGATGACTAAAGTAGTCGCCGGCTCCAACCTGCAAGACATCATTAAGCTCGGCAGTTTTGTGGTGGTGTCGTACCTGGCGTTGGGCCTGATGTTTGTGGTGCATGGCCTGCTGCTGTCGTTGGCTGGGGTCAACCCGCTGCGCTTCTTCCGTAAAGTGTGGCCAGTGCTGACGTTTGCCTTCACCAGCCGCTCCAGCGCAGCCGCCATCCCGCTGAGCATTGAAGCGCAGACGCGTCGCCTGGGTATCCCGCAGTCCATCGCCGGTTTCGCTGCCTCGTTCGGCGCCACCATCGGCCAGAACGGTTGCGCCGGTCTCTACCCGGCCATGCTGGCGGTGATGGTTGCCCCGACCGTGGGCATCAACCCGCTCGACCCGCTGTGGATCGCGACCTTGGTGGCGATTGTGACCTTGAGCTCGGCCGGTGTGGCCGGTGTTGGCGGCGGTGCAACCTTTGCCGCGCTGATCGTGCTGCCGGCGATGGGCTTGCCGGTGTCACTGGTGGCGCTGCTGATTTCGGTTGAGCCGCTGATCGACATGGGCCGTACGGCGCTGAACGTGAACGGTTCGATGACGGCGGGCGCGATTACCAGCCAGATCATGGGGCAGACGGATAAAACGCTGTTGAATGCCGATGAGCATGTGCAGCTAGCTAGCTGAGTTGCACGC
Source organism: Pseudomonas sp. IB20 (assembly GCF_009707325.1). Taxonomy (NCBI): domain Bacteria; kingdom Pseudomonadati; phylum Pseudomonadota; class Gammaproteobacteria; order Pseudomonadales; family Pseudomonadaceae; genus Pseudomonas; species Pseudomonas gelidaquae. Next base: position 4,955,687 of record NZ_CP046103.1, read on the forward strand.
TATAAGCTTCAAGCTGCAAGAAAGAGCACTTCGCTTTAACTTGCAGCTTGTGGCTTAAAGCTAGCAGCTTCTAGCTTGTGGCTTAAAGCTAGCAGCTGCTCCTCTCCCAGACTTCGAAGTTATACGCCGGCTTATCACCCTCAGCCGCATTCTCGATATTCGACACCAGCTTCCACTGGCTCACATCAAACTCGGGAAACCACGCATCGCCTTCCGGGCTCAACGCGACCCGCGTCAAATACAGGCGATCCGCCTGCTCCAGCCCCTGCGCATACAACTGCGCCCCGCCGATCAGCATCAGCTCATCCACGCCCTGTTCCAGTGCCCAGGCTTGCGCCCGCTCGACCGCCGTATCGAGTGACGGAAAAACTTCCGCACCTTCAAGCGCCAAGTCGGTCTGACGGCTAACCACGATATTCAGGCGCCCCGGCAACGGTCGGCCCAGGGAATCCCAGGTCTTGCGCCCCATGATGATCGGCTTGCCGAGCGTGGTGGCCTTGAAATATTTGAAGTCCCCCGGCAAATGCCAGGGCATGCTGTTGTCGACGCCGATCACACGGTTTTCACCGAGGGCTGCGATCAGGCTTAAAGGGAGAGTTTTTTTCATGACGACGAGAATACCAGAGCTGCGAGTCAGCGGTTATGCTCCACGTCAGTATGCTCCAACCTCACTGGCTCAATAGGATAGCGCGTGACTGCACTGACCCCGCTGCACACACTCTGGCTGACAGAAACCGTGCGCCTGCGTGAAGAACACGCAGGCCCCCTCGAAGACCTGGAAGCCAACCGCCTCGCCCGTACGGCCGGTGGCGACTTGCCGACGCGCATTCAACAGCGCGCCCTGCACTTGGCCGAACGCGACGGTTTGACCGCCGCCCTCACCCGCTGGTTGCAAGGCGCCCGCTTGGCGCTGGTGCTGTTGGCCGTGGTCGCGGTGATCAGTGGCGCCGGCCTGGCGTTTGCCGCGCTGGGCAACGGTTTGACGCCGGTTAACGTGTTCTGGGCCTTGGGCAGCCTGCTCGGCTTGAATCTGATCCTGTTAATCAGCTGGGCCCTGGGCCTGCTGTTTGCCGGCGAACACAGCGCCAGCCTCGGCCGCCTGTGGTTGTGGCTCAGCGAAAAACTCGCCCGCGATGCCAAGGCCGCGCAATTGGCGCCAGCGTTGCTGCTGTTATTGCAGCGCCAGAAGCTCAATCGCTGGGCCGTGGGTGTGCTGGTCAATAGCCTGTGGTTACTGGCGCTGCTCAGCGCCATGCTGATCCTGCTCACGCTATTGGCCACGCGGCGCTACGGCTTTGTGTGGGAAACCACCCTCCTCGGCGCCGACACCTTTGTCGCCGTGACCCAAGCCCTGGGCAGCCTGCCTGCGTTGCTGGGCTTTAACGTGCCGACGGTCGAGATGATCCGCGCCAGCGGCGACTCGGCGCTGAATATCGAAAGCGCCCGCCAAGCCTGGGCCGCCTGGCTGGTAGGCGTGCTGCTGGTCTACGGCCTGCTGCCCCGGTTGATCCTCGCCCTGCTGTGCTTGTGGCGCTGGAAACGCGGGTGCGCGGCCCTGCGCCTGGACCTCAACCTGCCCGGCTACAGCCAGTTGCGCGAACGCCTGATGCCGAGCAGCGAACGGCTTGGCGTCAGCGATGCCGCCCCCGAGCAACTGCACGCCATCAGCGGCGGCGTCAGCGAATTGGAGAGCGACGGTGCCCTGCTGGTGGCCATCGAACTGGACGACCAGCACGCCTGGCCACCCAAACTGCCGGCCAGCGTAAAAAACGCCGGCATCCTCGACAGCCGCGAATCGCGCAACAAACTGCTGGAACAACTCACGCGCTTCCCGCCTGCGCGCCTGGCCATCGCCTGTGACCCGCGCCGTTCGCCCGACCGTGGCAGCCTGGCATTGGTCGCCGAGCTCGCGCGCAGCGCTACGGCCACCCGCGTATGGCTGCTGCAAGCCCCAGCCGGCCAAGCGCTGGACGCCGAACGCCTGGGCGACTGGCACGCTGCGCTGCAACAGCTGGAATTGCCCTTCGCCGATTGCGCGCCGCTCACGTGGCTGGAGACCGGTCATGACTAAACCGCTGAAACTCGCCGTGGTCGGCCACACCAATGTCGGCAAGACTTCGCTGCTGCGCACGCTGACCCGGGACGTGGGTTTCGGTGAAGTCTCCCATCGCCCCAGCACCACGCGGCATGTGGAAGGCGCGCGGTTGTCGGTCGACGGCGAAGCCTTGCTGGAGCTGTACGACACGCCCGGCCTGGAAGACGCCATCGCCCTGCTTGATTACCTGGAACGCCTGGACCGCCCCGGCGAACGCCTCGACGGCCCGGCCCGCCTGGCGCGGTTTCTGGAGGGCAGCGAAGCGCGCCAGCGTTTCGAGCAGGAAGCCAAAGTATTGCGCCAACTGCTGGCCTCCGACGCCGGCCTGTATGTGATCGACGCCCGCGAGCCGGTGCTGGCCAAATACCGCGACGAGCTGCAGGTGCTGGCCAGTTGCGGCAAACCGTTGCTGCCGGTGCTCAATTTTGTCTCGAGCAGCGACCACCGCGAGCCGGACTGGCGCGAAGCCCTGGCCCGCCTCGGCCTGCACGCACTGGTGCGTTTCGACAGCGTGGCGCCGCCGGAGGATGGCGAGCGCCGCCTGTACGAAAGCCTGGCGCTGCTGTTGGAAAACGCACGGCCGCAGCTGGAACGCTTGATTATTGACCAGCAAGCCCAGCGCGTCGCCCGCCAACAAAGCGCTGCACGGTTGATCGCCGAGCTGTTGATCGACTGCGCCGCGTGCCGGCGCAGCGTGGTCACCGAAGACGAGCAACAAGCCATCAGCGATTTACGCAAAGCTGTGCGCCAGCGCGAGCAAAAATGCGTGGATGCCCTGCTCAAACTGTTCGGTTTCCGCCCACAGGATGCCGCCGCCAGCGACTTGCCGTTGCTGGACGGCCGCTGGGGCGATGACCTGTTCAACCCGCAAACCCTCAAGCAACTGGGCGTGCGTGTCGGTGGCGGAATTGCTGCAGGCGCGGCCGCCGGCGCGGGTGTGGACCTGCTGGTCGGCGGCCTGACCCTCGGCGCTGCCGCGATTGCCGGCGCGATTGCCGGTGGCGCGCTGCAAACCGCGCGCAGCTACGGCAGCCGTCTGCTGGGCAAGATCAAGGGCCACCGCGAGCTGACCGTCGACGACAGCGTGCTACGCCTGCTCGCCCTGCGCCAACGCCAGTTGCTCAAAGCGCTCAACCTGCGCGGCCATGCGGCGATGCACAGCATCAAGGTCGACACGCCCCAGGACAAAACCTGGCGTGAAGGCAAGTTGCCGGATGCGTTGAACAAGGCCCGCGCCTATCCGCAGTGGTCATCCCTCAACCCGCAGCCAAAGCTGAGCCAAGCTGAGCGCCAGGAGCAGATTCAAGCGTTGGCGCAGGAGCTCAATGAAGATTGACAGCTAGGGCCAGGGCGTTCAACGGCTCCAGGTCCAGCACCGGCACATGCATGTGCTTGGCCTGCTCATCCCAGTGACGCATGCGCAGGCTGACTTGGCAGAGCGGGTCTTGCTCGAAGGCGCGGGCCTCTTCGGCCGTCATCACGCCGCCCTGATAACCCAGGGTGCGGCGGCTGGCTTCGCTCAAGCGGGCGTAATAGTCCGGCTGGCTGAAGGTCAGGTAGCGCTTGGCTTGCACGTGATACTCCACCAGTTTGGCCATGCGCTCGCTGAAGCCTGCGCGGCGTAAATAGTCCGCGCCGAGGCGCTCATGGCTGACCACGCCATAACCGCCCATGTTCTCGCCGCCCTGGCCGCAGAGGTGGCCGATGTCGTGGAAAAACGCCGCCAGCACCACTTCATCATCAAAGCCTTCAGCGATAGCAAGCTGCGCGGCCTGGGACATATGTTCGATCTGCGACACCGGCTCGCCGATGTAATCCGCCGTGCCGTGCTGCTCGTACAAGCCGAAGACTTCGGCAATCGCCTGCTCAGGGTTCATAGCGCTTATCCCCACAATGCTGTGATATTTCGCTCGGCCATCGCCGGTCCCACGCTCATGCCTACGCCACTGTGCATCAATGCCGCACTCACGCCCGGTGCCGCCCGCAGGAATGAAAACGGCGCCGGCCCGCGTGAACCGTAGACGCCCTGCCAGCGCTCCACCACTTGGATCTTGCACCCCAACGTCTGCTCGGCCAGTTCGATCAGCCAGTCATCGATCTGCTCGGCGTTGAACGGCGAGGCATCGCTGCCGTAGTCGTGTGAATCGCCGATGATCAGGTCACCGTGGGGCGTGGGGCTGATCAGCAGATGGATCCCATGTTCCTGCAAATGCGGCGCATCGCGCAGGATTTGCGCCTGCACTGGCGCGGCTTGCGGCAAATCAGCGAACGCGCCGTAATGCACGCAACTAAGGCCTGTGAGCAAAGCATGTTGCAGGTTCAGGTTAACCGCTGGCCGGGCGCGCAGCATTTGCAGGCGGCAGATGCTCGGGTTGAGTGCGCCGATCGCCTCGGCCAACAGGGTTTGGTAATCATGCCCGGAGCAGACAATGATCTGCTCGCCGCGAAAGCTGCCCGCCGTGCTGTGCAGTTGGCCCGGCTCGACGTCGCGTACCAGCGTGGAGAAATAAAACTCCACCTCCAGTTCACTGCGAAGGTAGTTGATCAGCGCCGGGATCGCTTCGCGCGAATATAGCTGCTGATCATCCTTGCCATGCAGCGCCGCGCGGTGATGGCGAAACTGGCCGCCATACAAATCTTTCATCGCCGCGCCTTGCAGCAGCTCGACGTTGTAGCCGTGCTCTCGGCCACGACCGGCGCAGAAGGCTTCCAGCAAGTGTTCTTCGGCTTCGGTGCGGGCAAACAGGTACGAGCCATTGCGCTTGAGCGGCAGACCGGCCACCTGCGCCCAGTGCCCCCAGATATCACGGCTTTGCTGGGCCAGTTCAAGCATCGGCCCCGGCGGCTGGCCAGTGACCAGTGCCTGGCCGAAGTTGCGCACCGAGGCGCCCAGCGGCGTGGCGCTGCGCTCGAACACCTTGACCTTGAGGCCGCGTTTGGCGGCTGCATAGGCGTGGGACAGGCCGAGGATACCGGCGCCGATAACTAAGAGATCACTACTCATGCATTCCTCTCATTCCCACGCTCTGCGTGGGAATGCATCCGGTGACGCTCTGCGTCAAGACTTCAAGAGCGGACGCAGAGCGTCCAGGGCGGCATTCCCACGCAGAGCGTGGGAACGATCAGTCATTGTTTCTCCGACTTCCCGTCATAGCGCTTGCGCCACTCGGCCAGGATGCTGTCGCGGTTTTTCGAGGCCCAGACAAAGTCATTCTTGATCAGCCGCTGCTCGTAATCGGCCGGCAGCTCAGTCTGCGGCTTGGCAATACCCGGCTGGGCGAGCACAGCGAAGTTTTCTTTGTACAGGTCCATCGCCGCCGCGCTTGCAGAGAAGTCAGCGAGTTTTTTCGCCGCATCAGCACGGGGCGTTCCCTTGATCACGGCGGTGGCTTCGATGTCCCAGCCCAAGCCTTCTTTGGGCAGGATGATGTCCAGTGGCGCGCCCTGGCGTTTCAGTTGTACCGCTGGGTACTCGAAGGAAACGCCAATCGGGAACTCACCGGACGCCGCCAGCTTGCACGGCTTGGAACCGGAGTGAACGTACTGGCCGATGTTCTGGTGCAGGTCGTCCATGTACTGCCAGCCCTGCTTCTCGCCAAAGGTCTGCAACCAGGCGCTCACGTCCAGGAAACCGGTGCCGGAGGATGCCGGGTTGGGCATCACGATCTTGCCCTTGTACTCAGGCTTGGTCAGGTCTTGCCAGCTCACCGGCTTGCTCAAGCCTTGTTTCTCGGCTTCGACAGTGTTGAAGCAGATGGTCGCGGCCCACACGTCCATGCCGACCCAGGCTGGCGGGTTAGCGGGGTCGCGGTAGTTCTTACCGATTTTGTCCAGATCCTTGGGCGCGTAGTTATCGAGCATCCCTTGCTGGTCGAGGATCGCCAGGCTCGAGGCGGCCAAACCCCACACCACGTCGGCGTGCGGGCGGTCTTTCTCGGCTAAAAGCTTAGCGGTGATGATGCCGGTGGAGTCGCGCACCCACTTGATCTCGATGTCGGGGTTGGCCTTTTCGAAGGCCTGTTTATAGGTCCTCAACTGCTCGGCTTCGAGGGCCGTGTACACGGTCAGCTCGGTCTTGGCGAAGGCATTCAGGCTGAATGCGGTGAGTACGGCAGCGACCAGCGCCAGGGGCTTGAACATGGAGCACCTCCTTCAAGGATGTTATTGGCCCGGCGCAGTCTGGCGCCAGGCTTGGGAGCGGCGCAGCGCGCCACGTGAAGCCCACGCCAGCAGCAGCGAGACGCCGGCTGAGGTGAACAGGATCAGGGTCGACATGGCTGCGGCGCCGCCCACGTTGCCGGCGTCGTCCATGTTCAACACGGCGACGGCGGCGAGGATGGTGTCGGGGCTGTAGAGGAAGATCGCGGCGGAAACGGTGGTCATCCCCGACACAAACAGGTAGCGCACGATGTCCAGCAGCGCCGGCAGACAGATCGGCACCGTGACGCGCAGATAGTGGCGGTACAGCGGCGCTTTTAGGGACAGCGCAGCGGCTTCAAACTCACTATCAAGCTGGCGCAGCGCCGTGGTGGCGGTCATCTGCGCGGTGGTCAAATAGTGCGCAATGGTGCACACCACCAGTAAGGTCATGGTCCCGTAGAACACGTGCAGCGGGTTGCCGTTGAGGTTGAAAAAGAACACGTAGCCCAGGCCCAGCACCAGGCCCGGCACGGCCATCGGCACAAAGCTGAGCATGCGCAATGCCAGGTTGAGGCCTTTCTGGCTCTTGGTCTTTTCCATCAGGTAGGCGCCGGTAAAAATCAGCACGCTACCGATCAGCGCTGTGCACAGGGCCATGGTCAGGCTGTTGCGATAGGCCAGCCAACCGCCGCCGGCCGTGTCTTCGAACTGATAGTGGTTGAGCGACAACGACAGGTTGTACGGCCAGAACTTCACCAGCGAGGAATACACCGCCATGCCGAATACCAGCAGCAACACCGCGCAAATCAGCAGCACGATGGCCAAGTAGCAGCCATCACGCAGCCGCGATGGCGCCGGCTGGAACACCTGGGCGCGGCCGCTCATGGCGTCGCCATGCCGACGGCGCAACCAGGCATCGACGCCAAAGCTGAACAGCGCCGGCAACAGCAAGACCATGCCGATCAATGCGCCGCGACCAAACTGTTGCTGGCCGACCACCGCCTTGTAGGCCTCCAGCGCCAGCACCTGATAATCGCCGCCGACCACCACGGGCACGCCGAAGTCGGTGATGGTCAGGGTAAACACCAGGCAAAACGCGGCGAACACTGCCTGGCGCGTGGCCGGCCAGGTGATGCTGCGAAACGCACGCGCGGGGCTGGCGCCCATGCTCGATGCCGCATCAAAAAGCCGCGCATCCGCCAGCGACAGTGCCGACAGCAAAATCATCAATGCGTGTGGGAAGGTGTAGATCACTTCACCGAGCACGATGCCCCAGAAGCCGTAGATGTTGTCCGAGAGCAACCCGCGCAACAGGCCTTGGTTGCCAAACAGGTACACCAGCGCAATGCCCGGCAGCATCGACGGCGCCATCAGTGGCAGCAGTGACAGGCCGCGCCAGATCGTCTTGCCGGGAATCAGCGTGCGTTGCAGGGCGTAGGCAAACAGGTAAGCCAGCGGTACGACAATGGCCGCCACGCTGAGGGAGACTTTCAGGCTGTTGCCCAGCAACCAGTGGAAGTTGGCGCTGGTCACCAGCTCCCGTGCCGCCACCCAGCCACCGCCCTGCCCGGCATCGCTGCTGAAGCCACGCCAAAAGATCGCCAGCAACGGCAACAATACGGCGACACCCAGCAGCAACAGCCACAGCAGTTTGCCGCCGAGCACAAAAATGCGATCACCTGTTTCGGCACGGGAAGCCTGGTGCGGCACCGGCACAGTCATTTCAGCCGCCATCTCAGGCAAACACCTGGAGGCTGCGTGGCGGCAAGGCGACCCAGATGTCCTGGGCGCCCAGGCGTGGCATGGCTTCGGGGGCCAGTTCGGCCAGCAGCGGGTGGCCGGGCAATTGCTCCAGTTCAAAGCTCATGCGGCAGCGGTTGCCGAGAAAGGTGATCTCGCGGATTTTGGCTGGGAACAGGTTTTCTTCATGCACCGGCGGGTTGACGCTGATGGCTTCAGGGCGGCAGAACAGGCGCCCGGATTTGGCCACGCCGGCATCGTCGGCCAGGCGCATATTCATCCCGCCGACCTGGGCATGGCTCGCGCTGTTGCGGCTGAACGGCAGCCAGTTGCCCTGGCCGACAAACTCCGCCACAAACGGCGTGGCCGGGCGGTCGTAGATTTCCTGGGGCGTGGCGTATTGCTCGACCTTGCCGTTGTTCATCACGGCAATGCGGTCGGCCATCAACATGGCCTCGTCCTGGTTGTGCGTGACCATCAGCGTGGTGATGCCCAGGCGCCGTTGCAGCTGGCGCAGCTCGGTGCACAGGTGCTCACGCACGCGGGCGTCGAGGGCAGACATGGGTTCGTCGAGCAGTAACAGCGAAGGCGCCGGTGCCAGGGCGCGGGCCAGAGCGACGCGCTGTTGTTGGCCGCCAGAGAGTTGGCCGGGAAATTTCTTTTCGCTGCCCAGCAGGCCGACCAGTTCAAGCATCTGGCCGACGCGCTTGCGCACTTCATCGCGGCCACTGCCGGTGAGGCCGTAGCCGATGTTCGCTTCGACAGTCAGGTTGGGAAACAGCGCGTAGGACTGGAACAAAATGCCGTAGTCCCGCGCTTGGGGCGGCAGTAGGGAAACATCGCGGTTGCCGAGGCGAAGTTCACCGCTGTCCTGGCGTTCCAGGCCGGCGATGCAGCGCAGCAAGGTGGTTTTGCCGCAGCCGGACGGGCCCAGCAGGCACACCAGCTCGCCGGCGGCGACGTCCAGGGACACATTATCCAGCGCGGTAAAGGCACCGAAGCGTTTCTGGATACCGCGCACCGTCATGGGCGCGCCGGGGTTGGTCAGGGCTGTGTTCATGGAGGCACCTCATCAAACTGATGAAGGCCATGCTAGGTGGGCAATGAGTCCCTGGTGTGGCAGGAAGGCAAAAGGGAGTGATAGTGGTATTGGTGGATTTGGGTATAGCCGATCGTTCCCATGCTCTGCGTGGGTATGCATCTTGTGACGCTCCGCGTCACGACGTCCAAGAGCGGACGCGGAGCGTCCAGGGCGGCATTCCCACGCGGAGCGTGGGAACGATCAACAAGACCTCAGAGTGGCGACATTTCCTGCGCCAACCCCAGAAAGGCAGCCGGCAGGCGCGCGCCTTTGCGCTCTTTGAGGCAGTACAAATACTCCGGAATCTGCGGCGCATTTTCGATAGTCAGCACCCGCAGCTGCGGGTCATGGGGCACTTCCTGGCGGGCGATGATGCTGATGCCGATGTTGCGCAGCACCGCCTCGCGGATCGACTCGCGGCTACCGATTTCTAGCAGCGGCCCATAGCTCACACCCGCGCCTTGCAACATTTCTTCGGTCAGGCGCCGTGTGGTGGAACCCGCCTCACGCATCAGCAAGGTATGCCCGGCCAACGCACTGAGTGGCACATGATCAAGCGTGGCCAAAGGGTGATTGCGATGCACCGCCAACACCAAGGGATCGGTGCCGAGTACTCGGCGGATCAGGCGTGGGTCTTCCAGCAGTTGTGAGGACGCGGCGACATCGACGCGGTAATCATCCAGCGCTTCGAGCACCTGCTGGGAGTTGCCGATTTCCACCGACACGTCCACTTGGGGCAGGCGCTCGCGGAAGGCTTTGACCAGGTCGAGAATGTAGTACGGCGCCGTTGCGGCAATCCGTAAGGCGCCCTGGACCTGACCGTTGTTGCGCAGGAAAAACTCGATATCCGCTTCCTGCTGCAACAGCGTCTTGACCATCGGCAGCAGGCGCGCACCGTCGTCGCTGACGGTGAGGCGGCGGCCGCCACGGTAGAACAGCTCAACGCCGTACTGGCTTTCCAGGTTGCGAATCTGGGTGGTGACCGTGGGCTGGCTCAGGCCGAGTTTTTTCGCCGCCTGAGTAATGCTGCCCAGGCGGGCGACCATAAAAAACGCCTTTAACTCGGCACTCAGCACACCACCCTCACATCAATTATTTGCGCAACAGGCGCAGGCCATTGAACACCACCAGCAGGCTCACGCCCATGTCGGCAAACACCGCCATCCACATGGTCGCCATGCCGAGGAAGGTGACCGCGAGGAAAATCGCCTTGATCACCAGCGCCAGGGCGATGTTCTGCTTGAGGATACTCGACGTTTGCCTGGAGAGCCGAATGAAAGCCGGGATCTTGCGCAAATCATCGTCCATCAAGGCCACGTCGGCGGTCTCGATTGCCGTGTCGGTACCGGCGGCGGCCATGGCAAAACCGATCTCGGCGCGGGCCAGCGCCGGAGCGTCGTTGATACCGTCGCCGACCATGCCCACGCGGTGGCCTTGGCCGTAGAGGGTTTCGATGGCTTGCAGTTTGTCGGTGGGCAACAGGTCGCCCTGGGCCTGGTCGATGCCGACCTGGGCGGCAATCGCTTTGGCGGTGTGGGCGTTGTCGCCGGTGAGCATCAGGGTTTTGATGCCCAGCTCGTGCAGTTGCTGGATGGCTTCGCGGCTACTGTCCTTGACCGTGTCGGCGACGGCGAACAGCGCCAGCGGGCCGGATTTATCGAGCAGCAACACCACGGACTTGCCTTGTTTTTCCAGGGCGAAGAGCTTTTCTTCCAGCTCAGGTGAGCACAGGCCAAGGTCTTCCACCAAGCGGTGGTTGCCCAAGTGGTAGGTTTCGCCGTTGATATCACCGCGCACACCGCGACCGGCCAAGGCCTCGAAGTTATCCACAACGTGGCTCGGCAGGTTTTTATCCACAGCCGCGTTGGCGATGGCCAGCGACACCGGGTGGTCGGAACGCCCGGCCAAACTGGCGGCCAAGGACGGTGCGCTGTCTTCGACAGTCGGGAACAGTGCCAGGTAGTCGGTCTGCACCGGTTTGCCGTGGGTGATGGTGCCGGTCTTGTCGAGGGCCAGGTAATCGAGTTTGTAGCCGCCTTCGAGGTACACGCCACCTTTGATCAGGATGCCTTTGCGCGCCGCTGCGGCCAGGCCGCTGACGATGGTGACCGGCGTGGAGATCACCAGCGCACATGGGCAAGCAACCACCAGCAGTACGAGGGCGCGATAGATCCAGTCAAACCAGGCACCCGCCATGAACAGCGGCGGAATGAGCGCCACGCCCAAAGCAAACAGGAAGACGGCTGGGGTGTAGATCTTCGAGAAGCTGTCGACAAACCGCTGGGTCGGCGCCCGCGCGCCTTGAGCCTGTTCCACGGCGTGAATGATGCGCGCCAGGGTGGAATTGTTCGCCGCTGCGGTGACTTTGTACTCCAGGGAACCGGCCTGGTTGATAGTGCCGGCGAAGACTTTGTCGCCCACGCCCTTTTCAATCGGCAGGCTTTCACCGGTGATCGGCGCTTGGTCGATGGTGGATTGGCCAGCGGTGACTTCACCGTCCAGGCCAATGCGCTCGCCGGGCTTAACCCGCACGATGGCGCCAAGCTCGATGCTTTTAACTTCTTTTTCGACCCAAGTACCGTCAGCCTGCTGCACCGTGGCCTGTTCCGGGGTCATCTGCATCAAGCCACTGATGGCATTGCGCGCACGGTCCAGGGACTTGGCTTCGATCAATTCAGCCACGGTGAACAGGAACATCACCATCGCCGCTTCCGGCCATTGACCGATCAGCACGGCGCCGGTCACCGCGATGCTCATCAGCGCGTTGATGTTCAGGTTGAAGTTTTTGAGCGCGATCCAGCCCTTTTTATAGGTGGTGAGGCCGCCGCTGAGGATCGATACCAACGCCACCAGCGCAATCACCCACGTCGGGGCTACGCCGGTGAAATGCAGCACTTCAGCGCCCAACGCGCCGACACCGGACAGCGCCAGCGGCCACCAGTGTTTCTTGGCGGGCGGCGCGGCGGCTGGGGTGCCTTCTTCGATGGGGTCGGCCTGCATGCCGATGGATTTGATCGCTTCGATGATCGGCGCGGTGCTCGGCAGGTCATGGGTGACGCCAAGGATGCGGTTGATCAGGTTGAATTCCAGCTGCTGCACACCGGCCAGTTTGCCCAGTTTGTTCTGGATCAGCGTCTGCTCGGTGGGGCAGTCCATGGCTTCGATGCGAAAGGTGCTCAGCCGCGAGCCGGCGGTCGGGGCTTCGCTCAGCGTGACCACGGCAGGCGCAACCTTGCTGGAACAGCAAGCGTCGCCATGGCTGGCATGGTCATGCTGTTTGACGGGCGTCAGTTTGGCGCCGTGGTCGTGACTATGGTCATGATCATGGTCGTGCGGGTGATCATGCGGTTTGGGGGTGTGGATGGAATCGCTCATTCTGTCGCGTCCGTAAAGGTGCCTGTTGCCAAGTAAAGACCCTGTAGCCACTATAGGGTCAAGCACCCATTTGGAGATTGCTGCGATGAAGATCGGCGAATTGGCCAAACTGACCGACTGTCAGGTGGAAACCATCCGTTATTACGAGAAAGAAGGCCTGCTGCCGCCCCCGGCGCGCACCGATGCCAACTACCGCGTGTACACCCAGGCGCACACCGAGCGGCTGATCTTTATCCGCAACTGCCGCAGCCTCGACATGACGCTTGAGGAAATCCGCAGCCTGCTCGGGCTACGCGACAGCCCTCAGGACCAGTGCGAAAGCGTGAATGCGTTGATCGACGAACATATCCACCACGTGAAAGCGCGGATCGATGGGTTGTTGGCGTTACAGGAGCAATTGCTGGACCTTCGCCAACGCTGCGGCGGTGGGCCGGGCCTGGATCAGTGCGGGATTTTGCAGCGGTTGGAAGTCAGCGGGAGTGTCGCGGCCAGCGAGGCTGAGCCTTCGCATGTGGGCAGGAGCCACGGGCACTGATTCAGCTTGGTAACCGAATACTATTGTGGGAGCTGGCTTGCCTGCGATAGCGGTGGATCTGGACGTTCGCGGCAAGCCAGCGCCCACATAAGCCAGCTCTCACATTTAGACAGGGGCCATCTTTAAATAGCCACGTCAGCCTTGATGCTTGGGTCAGCGTCATAACCGACGATTTCGAAGTCTTCAAACTTGTAGTCGTAGATCGACGCAGGTTTGCGTTTGATCACCAATTCCGGCAGCTTCTTCGGCGTGCGCGCCAGCTGGGTCTGGATCTGTTCCATGTGGTTGCTGTAGGCGTGGGTGTCGCCGGTGGTGACGATGATCTCGTGCGGGATCAGGTCGCATTGCTGGGCCAGCATGTGGGTCAGCAACGCCAACGCGGCGGTGTTGTACGGCAGGCCGAGGAATACGTCGGAGCTGCGGATATACAACTGCATCGACAGATGGCCGTCATGCACGAACGCCTGGTAAAGCAGGTGGCACGGCGGCAGCGCTTGCTTGCCGTTGCGTGCGTTTTCCTGCGGGCTCTTGGTTTCGTCCGGCAGGTATTCGACGTTCCAACCGTGGAACAGGATGCGACGGCTGTTGGGGTTGTTCTTCAACGTGTCGACCATGTAGTCGATCTGGTTGATCTTGCCGCCATCTTTGGTCGGCCAGGCGGTCCACTGCTCGCCGTACACCGGCCCCAGGTCACCGTCTTCGGTGGCCCATTCGTCCCAGATTTTTACGCCATTTTCGTTGAGCCACTTGATGTTGGTGTTGCCGCTCAACATCCAGATCAGTTCGTTGGCGATGCTTTTGAAGTGAAGCTTCTTGGTGGTCAGCAGCGGGAAGCCGTCGGCCAAGTTATGCCGATACTGACGGGCAAACACGGCCTTGGTGCCGGTGCCGGTGCGATCGCCCTTGGTCAATCCATTGGTCACGACGTCGTTCAGTAGTTCGAGATATTGCTTCATGTGAGTACCCGTATCGTTGAAGCCGAGGCTATGCAAAAGCCTCGGCATTCGAATTTAAAGCGCGGTGTTCTTGATGCCTTGCGGGCGGTTGTAAGCCCACCACAACAGGCCCAGGCCCGCCAGAATCATCGGCATGCTGAGGATCTGACCCATGGTCAACCAGCCCCACGCCAGGTAGCCCAGCTGTGCATCCGGCACACGGACAAACTCGACGATGAAACGGAAGATCCCGTAGAACAGCGCGAACATCCCCGACACCGCCATGGTTGGGCGCGGCTTGCGCGAGAAGATGTACAGAATCAGGAACAGTGCCACACCTTCCAGGGCGAACTGGTAGAGCTGCGACGGATGGCGCGGCAATTGCGCCGGGTCGCTGAACGGCGGGAACACCATCGCCCACGGCACGTCGGTCGGCTTGCCCCACAACTCGGCGTTGATAAAGTTACCAATGCGCCCGGCACCCAGGCCAATCGGCACGAACGGCGCGACGAAGTCCATCAGTTGGAAGAACGACTTGCCGTTGCGGCGGCCGAACCACCAGGCGGCGATCATCACGCCGACAAACCCGCCGTGGAATGCCATGCCGCCCTTCCACACCTCGAAGATCAGTGTCGGGTTGGCGATATAGGCCGACAGGTCGTAGAACAATACATACCCCAGACGCCCGCCGACGATCACGCCCATCGACATCCAGAACACCATGTCGGAGAGCTTCTCCTTGGTCCAGGTCGGGTCGAAACGGTTCAGGCGCCGGGAAGCCAGCAGCCAGGCACCGCCGATGCCGATCAGGTACATCAACCCGTACCAATGGATTTGCAGCGGACCGATGGCCAAGGCCACCGGGTTGATCTGCGGGTAAGGCAGCATTGCGACTCCTCGTTAAATCAATAGTCATGGCGCACCGGACCATGCCGGTGTGCGATTAAGCCTGCGTTACAGCGCTTTAAATAAGAGTCCACACGCGCCTAATAGCCCGGCATGTTAACGGATGGAAGGCGTGCCGCCCAACTTCGATACGATGGAACGCCTGCCGTTGTATGGGTAGAGTGAAGAAAAACACAAAAGGGATCGCCTGATGTGCCTGATTGTTTTCGCCTGGCGGCCGGGCCATGCCCAACCGCTGATCGTCGCGGCCAACCGTGATGAGTTCTACGCCCGCCCCAGCCTGCCGCTGGCCCAGTGGCCGGATGCGCCGCACATCTACGCCGGCCGCGACCAGGAAGCAGGCGGCACCTGGCTTGGGGTGAACGCCGACGGGCGTTTTGCCGCCCTGACCAATATCCGCGACCCGCACCAGCCGCCCGCACGCAAGTCCCGTGGCGAGTTGGTGGCGCGCTTTCTCAGTGGATCGCTACCGATTGACGACTATTTAACCGACGTTAACGGAAGATCGATCGAATATGCCGGCTTTAACCTGCTGATTGGCACACGAGATGAGCTGTGGCACTACAACGCCAACCAAACCGACCCTACGCGGCTCGAGGCTGGGGTGTATGGGTTATCCAACGCCGGGCTGGATACGCCGTGGCCGAAGCTGCTCAAGGCCAAGGCGGCGTTGAGCGATTTGCTGGAAAACCCGCAGCCGGAGGCTTTGCTGGACATTTTGAGCGACCCACAGACCGCGCCGTTTGCCGACTTGCCGGACACCGGCGTTGGGCTGGCGACAGAGAGTTTGTTGTCGAGTGTGTTTATTGCCAGCCCCAGTTACGGGACGCGGGCGAGTACGGCGTTGATTGTGAATGCCGACGGCACACGGCGGATGGTGGAGCGCAGCTTCGGGCCGTTGGGTGGCCGGCTGGGTGAAGTCGAACTCAACATTTAGCGGTGACTGGACTGGCGCCATTGCAGGCAAGCCAGCTCCCACAGTTTGGAATGCATTCCCCTGTGGGAGCTGGCTTGCCTGCAATGGCCGCGCCTCGGTCTAGAGGGTTTTCGCCGAAGCCGGGTTAATCATCCGCGTCAGCCCCAGGTTTTTCAGCGCCAATTGCAGCGAGCTGTGGATAACTTGCGGGTTGTCGATGGTCATCAGCTCGGCCAGCAATTCCTTGGCCATGCTCAAATTCACCTGACGCAGCATCCACTTCACCTTCGGCAAGTTGGTGGCGTTCATCGACAGGCTGTCAAAGCCCATCGCCATCAACAGCACCGCCGCCGCCGGGTCGCCGGCCATTTCACCGCAGATGCTCACCGGCTTGCCTTCGGCATGGGCGTCGCGCACCACGTGTTGCAGGGCTTGCAGCACCGCCGGGTGCAGGTAGTCGTAGAGGTCGGCCACCCGTGGGTTGTTGCGGTCCACGGCCAGCAGGTACTGGGTCAGGTCGTTGGAGCCGACCGAGAGGAAGTCCACCTGCCGCGCCAGCTCTTTAGCCTGGTACACCGCTGCCGGGATTTCGATCATCACGCCAATCGGCGGCATCGGCACGTCAGCGCCTTCGTCGCGCACTTCGCCCCAGGCGCGGTGGATCAAGTGCAGGGCTTCTTCCAGCTCATGGGTGCCGGAGATCATCGGCAGCAGGATGCGCAGGTTATTCAAGCCTTCGCTGGCCTTGAGCATGGCGCGGGTTTGTACGAGGAAAATTTCAGGATGGTCGAGGGTCACGCGAATGCCGCGCCAGCCAAGGAAGGGGTTGTCTTCCTTGATCGGGAAGTAAGACAGTGACTTATCGCCGCCGATGTCCAGGCTGCGCATCGTCACCGGCAAGGGGTGGAAGGCGGACAGTTGCTCGCGATAAATCGCCAGCTGCTCCTTCTCACTCGGGAACCGTTGGTTGATCATGAACGGCACTTCGGTGCGGTACAGCCCTACCCCTTCGGCGCCGCGCTGTTGCGCGCGGGCCACATCGGCCAGCAGGCCGGTGTTGACCAGCAGCGGTACGCGGTGGCCGTCGAGGGTCACGCACGGCAGTTCGCGCAGCGAGTCGAGGCCCAGCGCGAGTTGCTTCTCTTCTTCCACCACCTCGGCGTATTGCTTGCGCAGCAGCTCGCTGGGGTTGGTGAAGACTTCACCGCGATGGCCGTCGACGATCATGTCGATGCCGTCGACCTTGGAGTACGGCAGGTCGACCAGGCCCATCACCGTCGGAATGCCCATGGCGCGGGCCAGGATCGCGACGTGGGAGTTACCCGAACCCAATACCGAGACCAGGCCCACCAGTTTGCCTTCCGGCACTTCGCCAAGCATGGTGGCGGTCAGCTCTTCACTGATCAGGATGGTGTTGTCGGGGTAGACCAGGTTGGTGGTGCGGTCTTCCTGCAGGTAGGCCAACAGACGGCGACCGAGGTCACGGACGTCCGAGGCACGCTCGCGCAGGTAGGCGTCGTCCATCAATTCGAAACGGTTGACGTGATCGGTGACCACCTGGCGCAGCGCGCCCTGGGCCCACTGGCCGGTCTTAATCACGGTTTTGACTTCATTACCCAGGGACGCGTCGTCGAGCATCATCTGGTACACGTCGAACAGCGCGCGCTCTTCGGGGCGCAGTTGCGTGGCCAGTTTGGTCGAGAGGTTGCGCATGTCGGCGCGCACGCCTTCCAGGGCAGTCTTGAACAGTTTGATTTCAGCGTCGATGTCGTTGACGGTCTTGTCCGGCACCACATCGAGGTCGGCCGGTGGCAGCATGACCACCGCCGTACCAACGGCAGCACCCGGCGAACCGGGCACGCCGACGAACTTAGCTTCCTGGATGCCCTTGCCCTGGCGCCCCAGGCCGCGAATCGAACCCGTCGCCTCGGCGTGAGCAATAACCCCGGCAAGCTGCGCGCTCATGGTCACGAGGAAGGCTTCTTCACCTTCATCGAACTGGCGGCGTTCTTTTTGCTGGATGACCAACACGCCGACAACGCGGCGGTGGTGGATGATCGGTGCGCCGAGGAACGAGGCGTAGCGCTCTTCACCGGTTTCGGCAAAGTAGCGATAACGCGGGTGATCGGCCGCGTTTTCAAGGTTCAGGGGTTCTTCACGCGTCCCCACCAGGCCCACCAGACCTTCATTGGGCGCCATGCTGACCTTGCCGATGGAGCGCTTGTTCAGGCCCTCGGTGGCCATCAGCACAAAACGGTTGGTCTCAGGGTCCAGCAGGTAAACCGAGCAGACCTGGCTGCCCATGGCTTCCTTGACGCGCAACACAATAATCCCCAACGCCGCCTTGAGATCCTTGGCGGAGTTAACTTCCTGGACGATCTTGCGCAGCGTATTGAGCATGGCTCGGGGTCGAACTCCGTCGTCAGTCGCGCGCTAAAAGGCGCGGGGCAAGTTCTTTGAGAGCGCGACGATAAACCTCGCGCTTGAATGTCACCACCTGGCCCAGCGGGTACCAATAGCTGACCCAACGCCAGCCATCGAACTCCGGTTTACCGGTCAAATCCATCCGCACCCGCTGCTCGTTGGAGATCAGGCGCAGGAGAAACCATTTCTGCTTCTGGCCGATGCACAGCGGTTGGCTGTGGGTACGCACCAGGCGTTGCGGCAAACGATAGCGCAACCAGCCCCGCGTACAGGCCAGAATTTGCACATCTTCACGCTCAAGGCCGACTTCTTCGTTCAACTCACGGTACAAGGCGTCTTCAGGGGTTTCGTCGGGGTTGATTCCGCCTTGAGGAAACTGCCAGGCATCTTGGTTGATTCGGCGAGCCCATAGCACCTGTCCGGCATCATTCGTAAGAATAATCCCGACATTAGGACGGAAACCATCGGGGTCGATCACGGCAACAACCTCGCAAACGCATGTCGCCGCATTGTTCCACAAAGGTTGTTCCAGCGGCAACGAGGCTTCTTACCTTATGTGCACTCTTGTGAAAAGACCGTATTCTGGACGCCTTTTTACAGACTTTTCAGCGAGTAACTGCAATGCGCCTGGCTTTATTCGACTTGGACAACACGCTTCTGGGCGGTGACAGCGATCACGCCTGGGGCGATTACCTCTGCGAACGCGGGATTCTCGACGCGGTGGCCTACAAGGCCCGCAACGACGAGTTTTACCAGGACTACCTGGCCGGCACGCTGGATAACGCCGCTTACCTGAACTTCTGCCTGGAAATCCTCGGCCGCACCGAGATGGCCCAGTTGGACGAATGGCACAACGACTACATGCGCGACTGCATCGAGCCGATCATGCTGCCCCAGGCAGTGGAACTGCTGGCCAAGCACCGCGCTGCCGGCGACAAGCTGGTGATCATCACCGCCACCAACCGCTTCGTCACCGCGCCAATTGCTGCACGCCTGGGCGTCGATACCCTGATCGCCACCGAGTGCGAGATGGAGAATGGCCGCTACACCGGGCGCAGCACCGATGTGCCGTGCTTCCGTGAAGGCAAGGTGACGCGCTTGAATCGTTGGCTGGAAGAAACCGGGCACAGCCTGGAAGACAGCTATTTCTATAGCGACTCGATGAATGATTTGCCACTGCTGGAGCAAGTGACCCACCCGGTGGCGGTGGATCCGGATCCGAATTTGCGGGCTGAGGCCCAGAAGCGCGGCTGGCCGGTGATAACACTGCGAAGCTGATGGCCCCATCGCAGGCAAGCCAGCTCCCACACCTAGATTCGTGAATACATTCAAGTGTGGGAGCTGGCTTGCCTGCGATGAAGTCGACTCAGTCCCAAGCCCTACATCGGCTTAGCCACCATCAAATAGAAAATCACCATAAACGCCAAAAACGCCGGCCAGCCCAGGCCAAACCACCAGCGCATATAGGTCGTCGCCTTGATCGGCATCGCCGTGCCGTCGCGCAACGCCTGCTCCGCCATCTTGTGCACACGAATCTGCAACCACACCACCGGCAACCAGCAAACCCCAGCCAGGCAATACAGGCCGACGGTCCATTGCAGCCAGCTCTGCTGCATCGACCAACCCGCCAAGTGCATCAAGCCAACCCCGCTTAAGGGCTGGAACACCGCCGTGGTTGCGGTAAACGCCCAGTCAGCGAACACCAGGTGCTTGAACGTCACGGCGATGACTTCAACGTTGCCGCTGCGCCAGGCGCGCAAGGCATAGTAAGCCGAGCCCGCGCCCAACCCGAATAGAATGGTCGAGGAAAGGATATGCAGGGTTTTCAGCAGCAGGTACGCGCTCATCGACGAGGCTCATTCAAAAAAGGTTCAGTCCAAAGAAGCCATACAGTCGCCACCATCAGCACCAGGTTCTTGGCGACGGCGGCATAAGGGTCAAACCAGTAATGGGGCAGAACAAAGCTGATAAACACGGTGTAACCGGCCATCAGCAGCAGTTGCAGGGTCAGGGCCTGCCTGCGCCAGCGCTTCACCAGCAAGCCCAGGCCCAGCAGGGCATCGCAGGCCGAACCGCCGATAACAGCGAGTGTCGCCCAAGTGCCTTGCACGCCCGCCTCGGCCATGATGCGCAGGCCCCAGTCGTAACCCGGGCCAAGGCAGACCGCTGCGGTGCCCAGCCAGATCAGCACCATCACCGCCAGCATCAGAGGGCGGACAGTGCGCTGGCTGCTGATGGCCGCGTTCGGCCAATCCTGCAGGCGCGAGGCCAGCGGCGCGGCGGTATAGCCGCAGACCGAGGCCAGCACCTCGGGGTCGGCCACATTGTCCTGTTGCGCCAGGGCGATACTTTGTCGGTTCAAAACCTGCCAGCCCAGGCGATCACCCAACCAACCGCCCAACCTCAGCAGCGGCACTTGCACGTAGCGGCCCGCCTCCCAGCCTTGAGCCGCGCGCAGGTGGTCAACGACCTGCGACAGCCGCATCGGCTCGGGCCCCACCAACGGCAGCACCATTGATTCAGCAGGCCACTGGCGCAGCAGGGCCATTACCGCACCGACCAGATCGTCGATATGCACGGGCTGCACCTGGGCCTTGAGGTCGAGCAGCGGAATCAGCGGCCAAGGCGAAAGCCCGGCCAGCCACGCACTGCTGGTGCCGCCCGCGCCCACCACCAATGAAGGCCGAAGCACCACAGCGGTTATGCCCAGACTGAGCAGATAATCATCCGCCAAGCCTTTGCTGGCCAGGAACGGCAGGTCGGATTGCGCCGCAGCGCCCAAGGCGGAAATCTGCAACACCCGCACGCCACGCTGAGCGGCCAGATCAAACAGCACGCGAGTGCCCTGATCCTGCACCCGGCTCAACTCAGCCACATCCACGCTGAGCAGGCCCGCCGCATTGATCAATAAATCAACAGATTCAGGAAAGACAAAGTGCTCGGGGTCGACAGCCAGGCGGCCCAGGTCCAGCGAACGCCACTCAACCCCCGGCCAACTCTGGTGTTGAGGCGTTCGAGAGGTCGCGATCACGCAGTGCCCGGCGTGCTGCAAGGCGCGCAACAGATGGCGGCCCACAAACCCTGTGGCGCCGACCAGAAGGACGTTCATGAAGCCCCTTTAGACCGGCTTGGCGCCCATCAACCCGGCAATCGCCACAAACCCCACCAGGCTGACCACGGCCAGCGCCAGGGTGAAATTCAGGCTGCCACCGACGCCCAGGCGCAGGCGGTTAAGCCGTGCCACCAGCCAGAACCAGGCCAGCGCCGCCACGGTGTAGAGGATGCTGGAACCCAGAATCCAGGTTTGCCCCAGCGGCCAGCCGATCAAATGCGCCAGCCACCAGCCGGTGAATGGCATGCTGACCATGCAAACCCCCATCAGCAGCCACACAAATGCCCACGGGCGTTGCACGGTAACCGCCGGGCCGGCACTGCGCTTGCGCCAGGCCAGTACCGCCAGGCCCAGGCCACAGAGCAACAGCAACACAGTGGCGGTGATGTGGATAACTTTTAGGGTGGTCAGCGTTTCCATGGTCTTGATTCCTTATAGGCCGCTCAGTCAGCGTAGTCGCTCAACCGAGGAACAGCTGGTAGGCCGGGTTTTCGCTTTCATCCCAGTACGGGTAGCCGATTTGCGCCAATGCGGCCGGCACCAAATGGCGCTCGTCCGCCGGCACTTGCAAGCCGGCGACCACACGGCCGTCGGCCGCGCCGTGGTTGCGATAGTGGAACATCGAGATGTTCCAGCGCCCGCCCAATTTGTTAAGAAAGTTGAACAGCGCGCCCGGGCGTTCCGGGAATTCGAAACGCAATACCAGCTCGTCGCTCACTTTCGCCGCGTGCCCACCGACCATATGACGAATGTGCAACTTGGCCAGTTCGTTCTCGGTCAGGTCCAGCACCGGGAAACCCTGGCTGGTGAGGCTGGCGATCAACGCGCTGCGCGGGTCGTTTTCCGGGTGAGTCTGCACGCCAACGAAGATGTGCGCCTCGCGGCCGGAGTGGTAGCGGTAGTTGAATTCGGTGATCTGGCGCTTGCCCACGGCCTCGCAGAAGGCCTTGAAGCTGCCCGGCTGCTCGGGGATGGTCACGGCGATGATAGCTTCGCGGCCTTCACCCAGCTCGGCGCGCTCGGCCACATGGCGCAGGCGGTCGAAGTTGACGTTGGCACCGGAGTCGATGGCCACCAGGGTTTGCCCGGTGATGCCTCGGGTCTCGACATACTTCTTGATCCCCGCCACACCCAATGCGCCCGCCGGCTCGGTGATGGAGCGGGTGTCGTCGTAGATGTCCTTGATCGCCGCGCAGATTTCATCGGTGCTGACGGTGATCACTTCGTCCACATAGTCTTTGCAGATGTCGAACGTGTGCTGGCCGATCTGCGCCACCGCCACGCCGTCGGCAAAGATACCGACGGTCGGCAATACCACGCGCTCACCGGCAGCCATGGCGGCTTGCAGGCAGTTGGAGTCGTCCGGCTCGACGCCGATGATCTTGATCTCCGGGCGCAGGTATTTCACGTACGCCGCAATACCGGCAATCAGCCCGCCGCCGCCCACTGGTACGAAAATCGCGTCCAGCGGCCCCGGGTGCTGGCGCAGAATTTCCATCGCCACGGTGCCCTGCCCGGCAATGGTGTGCGGATCATCATAGGGGTGAATGTAAACGTAGCCTTTTTCGTCGACCAGTTTCAGCGAGTAGGCCAGGGCTTCCGGGAAGGAATCACCGTGCAGCACCACTTTGCCGCCACGCGAACGCACGCCTTCGACCTTGATCTCCGGGGTGGTCTTGGGCATCACGATAGTGGCCTTGACCCCCAACACCTTGGCCGCCAGGGCCAGGCCTTGGGCGTGGTTGCCGGCAGACGCGGTGACCACGCCGCGCGCGCGTTCTTCAGCGCTCAGTTGGGTCAGCTTGTTGTAGGCGCCCCGAATCTTGAACGAGAACACCGGCTGCAAGTCTTCACGCTTGAGCCAGACCTTGTTGCCCAGCCGCTCGGAGAGCTGGCGCGCGGTCTGCAAGGGGGTTTCTACGGCAACGTCGTAAACGCGCGAGGTGAGGATCTTTTTGACGTACTGTTCAAGCATCGGAAAGCATCACTGGGCGGGTTGGGCAGGGCCAAGGAGTCTAACCCAGCGTTTAGCCGGGCGACCACACGAATCCCGAGGTTTTGTTGGGTTATACTCGCCGCCCTCGATAATTCCCCGCCCGTTCCGGAGCCCGCATGACCCAGGATCAACTCAAACAGGCAGTGGCCCAGGCCGCCGTCGATTTAATCCTTCCTAAACTCGACGACAAAAGCATCGTCGGCGTCGGCACCGGCTCCACCGCCAACTGCTTTATCGATGCGCTGGCCCTGCACAAGGGCGCGTTTGACGGCGCCGTGGCCAGCTCCGAAGCCACCGCCGCGCGCCTCAAGGGCCATGGCATTCCGGTGTACGAGCTCAATACCGTGAGCGACCTGGAGTTCTACGTCGACGGCGCCGATGAAAGCGACGAGCACCTGAACCTGATCAAAGGCGGCGGCGCAGCCCTGACCCGCGAGAAGATCGTCGCGGCCGTGGCCAAGACCTTTATCTGCATCGCCGACGCCAGCAAGCTGGTGCCGGTACTCGGCGCGTTCCCGCTGCCGGTGGAAGTGATCCCGATGGCCCGCAGCCACGTGGCCCGCGAGCTGGTGAAACTGGGCGGCGACCCGGTGTACCGCGAAGGCGTGTTGACCGATAACGGCAACATCATCATCGACGTGTTCAACCTGCAGATCACCAACCCGGTGGAGCTGGAAACCCAGATCAATGCGATCGTCGGTGTGGTGACTAACGGTTTGTTCGCCGCGCGCCCGGCTGATGTGTTGCTGCTGGGCACCTCTGAAGGCGTGAAAACCCTCAAGGCCTAAAGCTCACCGCCTGGCTTTGTGTGGGAGCTGCGGTGCGACGATTCGACTTGCCTGCGATAGCATCGCCTCGGTTTAACTGACACACCGCACCGCAGTTCCCACATTTGATTCCATTGTCCGAAAGATCCATGTAACAAAAACGCTACTTTTCGCAGCATCCCCCTCCAAAATCGTGCGCCAAGCCTCGGCAGCCAACTGGCGATCACCCCGCAGTTGGGCGTTTACGCCGAGGTGAACAGCCGCCTTGGGCATGCCGAAGGCAGCCAGACCGGCTATTCGCTGGGTGTGCAGTGGATGTTTTGATCAGGGCTTTTTGAACACGTAAAACAGGTTAGGCTCGCTGACCAGGTACAAGCTGCCGTCATCGTCCATGGCGATACCTTCGGCCTGGGGCACACGTTTTTGCAGACCATGGCGCCCGTTGAGCAGAGAAAGGCTGCTTAACGGGCGACCGTCGATGTCCAACTCCAGCACCAAAAACGACTCATCCGACAGCGCCAGCAAATGCCCGCTGCGCTCGTTGTATTGCAAGCTCGACAGGTCGCGCACAAACAGCCCGGCATCACGCTTAGGGTTGTTGATCACGTGCACCGAGTAGGTTTTTTCCGGCTTGAAATGCGGGAAACCGTGGACCTCGTAGATCAGCATCGGGTCGCGCTCCTTGGCCACGAACAGGCGTTTACCTACCGAGTCATACGCCAGGCCCTCGAAACCCTTGTTACCGCCGATGTGCACACCCAAGGTCATCTGCTCTGCGTCGGCAGCATCAAGGAACTGGGTGTCGTCATTCACATGCACCTTGATCAGCCGCTGCTGGGCTTCATCGCTGATGACGTAGATGTTGTCGCTGATGAACTCCACCGCCTCGGCATCGCCAAAGCCCACCAGCGCAATGCGCCGCAAGATCTTGCCGTCCAGGGACAGCTCGACCAGCTCGGCGTTTTTGTTGGTGACGGTAAACAGGCTTTTTCGCACCGGGTCGTAAGTGAGTGCCGAGACGTCATCGTCGAGGCCTTCGATCACTTTGGCTTCCAGGCTGACACGGTAATCGGCCAGGCCGATGGAGCGCTCATTGGCGGGCTGGCCCCACGCCTGCCAGTTGAACCACGCGCGTTCGAACAAGCGAAATTGCTGTGCGACCACCGCGCCGGTGACCAAGGCGATCAGCAACACCAAAAAAAACGCGGGTTTGGGGCGGGTAAGTCGGCGCATCAGGCAAGCTCAACGTCAAAAAGTGGCGAATGAATATCACGCCTGTCTGAATTTAAACTTAAACGCAGCCGACTGCCTGGCGAATGACGCTCCTAGCGCTGTATCCGACGTAATCGTCAGTTATTTCTGTTTCTCGAAGCGATAAAACAGGTTCGGCTCACTGACCATGTACAACGTGCCGCTCTCATCCATGGTCACGCCTTCCGCACGCGGGATGGTGTGCTTGAGGCCGTTGAAGCCACCGAGCAGGGTCATGAAGCTCACTTGCTCGCCCTTTGCATCCAGCTCCAGCAACAGGTGGGAGTCGGCCGACAGCACCAGCAAGTGCCCGGTGCGCGGGTCGACATCCAGGGCCGAAAGGTTGCGCATGTCCAACTCGGTGCTGGCGACTTTTTGCTTGTCGCCTGTCAGCGTGGCGCCATCGCTTTTCCAGGTAAACAGCGCAGGTGGGCGCTCTTCGCCGAGTACGATTTGCTGGTTGCGCTTGTCCCAGGCGATGCCTTCAAACGCTTTGTTCTGGTCCTTGGACGGGCCGAGGTCGTAGGTCTTGAAGTCAGCGATGTTCAGTTGTTGAGTGCCGGCATCGACTGTCACCACGGTGAGCGTGTGCATGCGCTCATCGACAATGGCCATCAAGCCATTCTCCATCACCGTCAGGCCTTCCGGGTTATTCCAGCCATTGAGCGGCATTTTGCGCAGCACGTCGCCTTGCAGGCTCAACTCAACCAGGAACGGGTTTTTGCCCATCACAGAAAACAGGGTTTTGGTCTGCGGGTTGTAGGCCAGGTCCGAAGCCTCGTCCTTCTCCATGCCGGGCAGCAACTTGCCGTCGATGACCGCGTGATAGTCCGGCAGCCACACACTGGCTTGTTGTTCGGCCGGCGTCTCAAAGCGCTCCGCCACCCACAGCGCACCACGATCGTCCCAGTGCATGAGCCAGGCAACGCCATACACAATCGCCCCGGCGAGGAACAGCCAGGAATACCAGCGCAGGGCAAAACGTGAACGGGGCTTGGGTGCAGCGGTGGGCAAGGTCACGGCCATTGAGCGCTTTTCCGGAAAGTCAGCGTTAGGTGATAGCACAGGATCAACAGGCCTGCGCGCAGGAGGCTGGAATTATCCGGATGGTGTGTGAAAAAAATGCAAAAGCCTGGGATTCTGAGGATGTACTCAATCGAATGTGGGAGCTGGCTTGCCTGCGATAGCATCACCTCAGTATCACTGATACACCGAGGTGTCCGCATCGCAGGCAAGCCAGCTCCCACATTTGAACTGCATCCAGCCTTTAGCGAACGCTGCTTTCGAAGCGGCTCACGCCCGCCAACTCCAGCACCAACTCATCCCCCACATTCAACGGCCCCACACCCGCCGGGGTGCCGGTGAGGATCACGTCGCCGGCCTGCAGCGAGAAGCAGCCGGCCATGTGCTGGATCATCGGGATGATCGGGTTGAGCATCTGCGCGCTGTTGCCGTCCTGGCGCACTTGGCCGTTGATGGTCAGGCGGATGCCGATGTCGGTCACGTCCGCAAAGGTGCTACTCACCACAAACGGGGCAATCACAGCGGCGCCGTCGAACGACTTGGCGATTTCCCACGGCAGGCCTTTGGCTTTCAGCTCGGCCTGCTTGTCGCGCAGGGTCAGGTCCAGGGCCGGGGCGAAGCCGGAGATGGCGTCCAGCACTTCTTCACGGCTGGGTTTGGTCGACAAGGGCTTGCCGATCAACACCGCGATTTCCGCTTCGTAATGCACCGAACCGCGCTCGGTAGGGATGGTGAAGCCGCCTTCCAGTGCGACCACGCAGCTGCCCGGTTTGATGAACAGCAGCGGCTCGGTCGGCACCGGGTTGTCCAGTTCCTTGGCATGTTCGGCGTAGTTACGCCCGATGCACACCACTTTACCCAGGGGAAAGTGGATGTTGGTGCCGTCGACATACTTGTGCTGGTAGCTCATGGAACGACTCCTTCAGGGGCGATTAAACAGCGAAGATCTTGCCAGGGTTCATGATGCCGTTAGGGTCGAACACCGCCTTCACTGCCTTCATGTATTCGATTTCAACCGGTGAGCGGCTGTAGGTCAGGTAATCGCGTTTGGTCATGCCTACGCCGTGCTCGGCGGAGATCGAGCCGTTGTACTTCTGAACGGTTTCGAACACCCACTTGTTGACGGTGGCGCATTTGGCGAAGAACTCGTCCTTGCTCAGGTTTTCCGGCTTGAGGATGTTCAGGTGCAGGTTGCCGTCGCCGATGTGGCCGAACCAGACAATTTCGAAGTCCGGGTAGTGTTCGCCGACGATCGCGTCGATTTCCTTCAAGAACGCCGGCACTTTGGAGACAGTGACCGAAATATCGTTCTTGTATGGGGTCCAGTGGGAAATGGTCTCGGAGATGTACTCGCGCAGTTTCCACAGGTTGTGCAGCTGGGTTTCGCTTTGGCTCATCACGCCGTCCAGCACCCAGCCCTGCTCGACGCAGTGCTCGAAGGTTTCCAGGGCGTGGTTGGCAACTTCTTCGGTGGTGGCCTCGAATTCCAGCAGCGCGTAGAACGGGCAGTCGGTTTCGAACGGCGCGGGTACGTCGCCACGGCCCATGACTTTGGCCAGGGCTTTGTCGGAGAAGAATTCGAAGGCGGTCAGGTCCAGCTTGCTCTGGAACGCATGCAGCACCGGCATGATCGAGTCGAAATCAGTGGTGCCGAGCACCATGGCGGTGAGGTTTTTCGGCGCACGGTCCAGGCGCATGGTGGCTTCCACCACGAAACCCAGGGTGCCTTCGGCGCCGATAAACAGCTGGCGCATGTCGTAGCCGGTGGCGTTCTTGATCAGGTCGCGGTTCAGTTCCAGCACATCACCTTTGCCGGTGACCACTTTCATGCCGGCCACCCAATTGCGGGTCATGCCGTAGCGAATCACCTTGATCCCGCCGGCATTGGTACCGATATTGCCGCCAATCTGGCTCGAACCCGACGAAGCGAAGTCCACCGGGTAGTACAGGCCTTTCTCTTCGGCGACGTTCTGCAATTGCTTGGTGACCACGCCCGGCTGGCACACGGCGGTGCGGTCGGTGAGGTTCACGCCGAGAATCTGGTTCATGTAGTCGAACGACACGACCACTTCGCCATTCGCCGCCACAGCAGCAGCCGACAGACCGGTGCGGCCACCCGACGGCACCAGTGCCACCTTGTGTTCATTGGCCCAACGCACGATGGCTTGCACCTGTTCGGTGGTCTTGGGGAACACGATGGCGCTAGGCGCGGGCGCGAAGTGCTTGGTCCAATCCTTGCCGTAAGCCTCCAGGGAGTCTGCATCGGTCAGCACTTTGCCAGGCTCAACCAGGGTCTTCAGCTCATCAATCAGGGCAGGATGGGTCATCGACAGAACTCTCGAACAATTCATGGTCATCCTGAGAACGCTTCACGTCGCAGGAATAGGTGTTTAGCGGGGCGCGTATGCTAGCATACCGCCCCCGCAGGACAGAGCCCAAGGGCGTTCTGCGGTGACGGCTTTCCTGCCGTCCGGGTCAGCTCTTGTGCACTGATTCAAGGCACTAACTGCTCGATTCCCTGCCATTTTTCTCCGGGATACAGGTTTACGCAGATGAGCAAGACTTCTCTCGATAAGAGCAAGATCAAGTTCCTTCTTCTGGAAGGCGTCCACCCATCGGCTGTCGACGTACTGAAAGCCGCTGGGTACTCCAGCATTGAGTACATCACCAGTTCTCTGCCGGAAGCCCAGTTAAAGGAAAAGATCGCCGACGCGCACTTTATCGGCATTCGCTCCCGCACTCAGCTGACCGAAGAGATCTTCGACCACGCCAAGAAACTCGTGGCTGTCGGCTGTTTCTGCATCGGCACCAACCAGGTCGACCTTAACGCTGCACGTGAGCGCGGTATCGCGGTGTTCAACGCACCGTACTCCAACACCCGTTCCGTTGCTGAACTGGTGCTGGCCGAGGCCATCCTGCTGTTGCGCGGTATCCCAGAGAAAAACGCTTCCTGCCACCGTGGCGGCTGGATCAAAAGCGCGGCCAACTCTTTCGAAATCCGCGGCAAGAAGCTGGGTATCGTCGGTTACGGCTCGATCGGCACTCAACTGTCGGTGCTGGCCGAAGGCTTAGGCATGCAGGTGTTCTTCTACGACACCCTGACCAAGCTGCCATTGGGTAACGCCACTCAGGTGTCGAGCCTGACCGAGCTGCTGGGCATGTCCGACATCGTCACCCTGCACGTTCCGGAAACCGCTGAGACCCAGTGGATGATCGGCGAGAAGGAAATCCGCGCCATCAAGAAAGGCGGCATCCTGATCAACGCTGCACGTGGCACCGTGGTTGAGCTGGACGCCCTGGCCGACGCGATCAAGGACAAGCACCTGATCGGCGCCGCGATCGACGTGTTCCCGGTGGAGCCACGCTCCAACGACGACATCTTCGAAAGCCCGCTGCGTGGCCTGGACAACGTGATCCTGACTCCACACATCGGCGGTTCCACCGCTGAAGCCCAAGCCAACATCGGCCTGGAAGTGTCGGAAAAACTGGTCAAGTACAGCGACAACGGTACGTCGGTGTCTTCCGTCAACTTCCCGGAAGTGGCGCTGCCGGCTCACCCTGGCAAGCACCGCCTGCTGCACATCCACCAGAACATCCCTGGCGTGATGATGGAGATCAACAAGGTCTTCGCGGAAAACGGCATCAACATCTCCGGTCAGTTCCTGCAGACCAACGAGAAGGTCGGCTACGTGGTGATCGACGTCGACGCCGAGTACTCGGACCTGGCGCAAGAGAAGCTGCAGCACATCAACGGCACGATTCGTAGCCGCGTATTGTTCTAAGGCTTTAAACGCTGCATAAAAAATGGGAGGCCCGCAGGGGTCTCCCATTTTTTTGTCTGAACAAATCTTACTTAACGTTAACCGTGATCACCTTCGAGGCTACAGTAGGGTTGAACTGCATGTGCAGTTTGTCGCCAGCTACCAGTTGCAGTGTGTGCTTGCCTGGGGTGAGGGTCAGCTGGGTTTCGGTCTGGGCCTTGCCGTAGTGGATCACGGTGTCGGTGGCCGGGATCGGCACGCTGGCGTCCGGCAGCTCTTTCTGGTCAATCAGCAGGTGGTGGTGGCCGGTGCCTGGGTCCTGGCTGGTCGCCGGGGCCAGCTGCAGGCCTTCCATGCCGAATTTGACGGTGAAGGTTTTATCGACGGTGGCGCCGTCTTTTGGCGACACGATAAACACTTTGGCACCTTCAGGTGGCGCACTGCGCGGAATACCGTCAGCCGCAGTAGCCAGCATCGAAGCACCCAGCAACAGGCTGGCCAGGGTGGCACGGGACAAAAAGGCTTTCATTCGCTTCTCCAGTTTTTCTATGAAATCTGTAGGGTTATGACAACTTCGCGACAAATTGCTGTCCAAGGCACTGAACACCATAGCAAAGCGATGCTGATCGGCGCCTCGCACAGACGAATTCTTTAGGAGCGACCATGCGCTTTTCGCCTGGCCTTGTACTTTTACTGCCCCTTCTGAGCCCATTGGCTCACGCCGAATTGATCGATGATGTGTTTGATCGCGGCGAACTGCGCATCGCCCTGGAGGCCAACACGCCGCCATTCAACTTCAAGGACGGCGACAAGCTCACCGGTTTTGAAGTGGAACTGGGCGAGCAACTGGCGAAGGAAATGGACGTGCGCCCCTCGTTTATCACCACCGATGACACTGACCTGCTGCCGGGCGTGGAAACCGGCAAGTACGACGTGGCCATCAACCATATCGCTATGACTGCCGAGCTGAAGGATCGTTTCGATTTCAGTGAGCCTTATCGGGAAAAGCCTGAGCTGGTTATTCCGTTCCAGAAGGGCAACCCGGCGTTCAAAAGCAGCTTGGACAAGGCATTACAGCACGTGAAGGCCGATGGTCGACTGAAGGCGCTGGCGCAGAAGTGGTTTGAGAACGATACGAAGGCCGAATAAATACTCGGTCAATGTGGGAGCTGGCTTGCCTGCGATAGCGACGCAGCCCCATTTTTATATAAGGCTTGAGAGATGCCGTGCCGCTTCGGACAGCTCCAGCTCACTGAACACCAACACCCCGTGACGCTTGAGCAACGCCGCCGTCACCCCTTCACCGCTCACCTTTACACCAGTGAACGTGCCGTCATAAGTCAACAGGTTGCCGCAGGAAGGGCTATTGGCCTTGAGAATGGCGATGCGGATGTCATGGCGCTGCACCAGCGCCAACGCCTGGCGGGCGCCATCGAGAAAGGCGGCGCTGAAGTCTTCGCCCTCTGCGGTCAGCACCTGAGCGCGGCCTTCCCACACATCAATGCCCTGCCCGCCCGGTATCTCGGCGGAGGGACGCGGCGTGGGCAAACCGCCCGACACTTCCGGGCAGATGGCAACCACGCGGCCTTCAGCCTGCCACGCCGCCAATTGATCAAATGGGCCACTGGCTCCGCCGTCGTAGCGCACCTTGTGCCCGAGCAGGCAGCGGCTGATCAGAATCTTTTGCATGGTTAAAAAGGCTCGTTACCCCGGCGGCGAAACCAGCCGGTCAGGGACAGGCGTTCGCGCGTGGCGGGCAGGACTTCGTGGGGCACCTCCCCGGACAGGAACACCACCAGGCTGCCGCCGGTGGGCACCACGTCATGTTCGACGCCGCCCTTGAGGTACATGCGCAACTGGCCGCCATGCTCGGGCAGCCAGGCATCGTTCAAATACACCACGGCCGAGACCATGCGCCGGTCATCGTCGCGAAAACGGTCCACGTGCTTGAGGTAAAACGCCCCCGGCGGGTACATCGCGAAATGGCTTTCGAAGTCTTCCAGGCCCAGAAACAGGCCGCGATTCATCGCCTGGCGCAGGCTGTCCATCACGCCCATGTAGGTCTCGCAGACTGCGGCATCCCCCTCTTCCAGCCACTGGATATGGTCACCGCGAATCCCCTCGCGAATCTCCTGGGCCGGGCCGCGTCCTACGGCTGCAGGCGCCAATTCACCCTCTGCCGCACGTTTACGGCACTCAGCCGCCAGTTCCAGGGTCAGAGCCTGGGGCAGGAAGCCGTTCTGCTGCGACCAACCTTTTTCGGCCAGGTCGTCGACGATGCGTTGCAGCAGGGGATGATCAAGGGGTATTTGCATGGCGCGCATAGTATCCATACGCCTGTGAATCCGACAGAGCCGCCGAGCGTCTGAATACACTTTAGTCAGGTGACCGATAGGATTTCTCGACAAATCCTACGCCCGACACGGACAATAGTGGCCGACTGACAGGAGTCCATATGCGTCGTTTGTTTTTTTCCATGCTGATGTTCTGCGTTTTGCCCGCGTGGGCAGACGGCCATGACCAGTTGTACAAGGTCGCCGGCTGGGCCGAACAACGTGCGCATTTCAATGACGCCCTCAGTGCCGCCCAGCAACGCTACCGCAATAGCCTGCCGCCGGCGGTGTACCAGGCGCTGGTGGACAACAGCAATAAACGCTTTGCCGCCCAAGCCGTGGACCAACGCGCCGAAGCGCAATTGCGTAAGAACCTCACGGACCCGAAACCGGCCCTGGCGTTTTTCCAATCGCCGTTGGGCCGCAAGATTGTCGCCGCCGAGTTGCTGGCTACGCGCCGCGACCAACTTGCAAAAAACTCAAAGGGCCTGCCGCACATCGAAGCCGACGCCACCCGCAGCCTGATCATCGGCCACCTGGCCCAGGCGCTGCCCGCCCGTGAAGCCGGCGCGGAAGTCAGCTTGGCGATTGCCGGTGTGGCGGCCGATAGCCTAAGCCAGATGATCCCGGGCCTGTTGGGCGGTGGTCAGGCTCAAGGCATGTTGAATGGCCAGCGTGAGCGGCTGATGCAGCAGATTGGCAATGACCTGAACAACACGTTGCTGTACGTCTATCGGGATTTGTCTGACCCGGAGCTGGAAGAATTCGCCACGTTTGCGGAGTCGCCGGAGGGTCGGACGTATTACAAAGCGGCGCTTGCAGCCATTCGCGCAGGCTTGGCGGTCGGCCAAAGCACCTCAAGCCTGGCGCCGTAATCATGTGCTACTTCAGATGGTCGGTGAGGTACTTGAAGTATTCCTCACGAATCTGCGCAATCTCATTCGCCAAGTGATGCCTGCCACGCGGGATCATTAACACCTCAGGCTGATCAAACTTGCCCCGCAGCACCTGCAAGTTGTGCTGCCAATCCACCGTCATGTCTTCCTCACCCTGCACAATCACCGGCCGCCGCGGGCTGCGCGGGGCGGCTTCGATGCGTTTGATCCAGCGCGCCAGTGCGCCAACCCAGGCGGTGGGCAACTGGCGCGGCTGCAGCGGGTCAGCTTCCAGGAACGGCTTGAACTTAGGGTCGTTGGTGTTCTCGCTGAACCGACGGGCGATGCCTTTGACGAAGGGCCGCAGCAGGTAATAGCTGACCTGCGACCACCCCCACGCACGCGGGCGCACCAAGGGTGACAGCAGGAAGGTCTTGCCCTGCGCCGGGCTGTCGGCGCCGTGATGGAGCAAATGGTCCACCACCACCGCGCCGCCCGTGCTTTGCCCGAACAGGTGCCAAGGCTGTGGCAGTTGCAGCGCCTTGGCTTGGGCGAACAGCGCCTGCACCACGTCCTGATACACCGCAAAATCGTCGATGCTGGCACGTGCGCCGCTCGACAGGCCATGGCCCGGCAAATCGCAGCCGATGACCACGAAGCCTTGGTCCAGCGCCCAGTCCACCACGTTGCGGTACAGACCCATATGGTCGTAGAAGCCGTGAAACATGAACATTGTCGCCACAGGCACAGGCGGCCACCACACTTGGGCGACAACCTCAAAGCCGTCCACCTCAAAACACCCCAGGCGGCTCACCGCCGGTACTTTGCGCGCGGCGAGGTCCAGCCCGTAGAAGCGCTGGTAGACCCGCGCCTCGGCGCTGAGCGGTTGCGCGTCCACAAGTGGCCGCAAGCTTTCACGCAGATGATCGGGGTCAAAGCTGACAGGCATAAAAGGTTCCAGACTTGCGGTGAAGATGAATATCGAGCTGCGATATTCATCTGTCCGGGCAAGCATGGCAAGCTACGCGACCTGTGAGGATAGTTCTGAATGCGACAGCCCTACCGTTCCGCCTTGTTCGCCAGCCTGACCCTGATCATCTGCGCCGGCGTGCTGTGGGCGGCGTATGACTGGTTCCAGGGTCGCTACTTGCGCGCATTCAGCGAACACACGGCCGTCTTCTCCGGCGATGCCCTGCGCCTGCCCGCCGAACTCTCAGGCCCCGGCCCGATCCGCCTGGTGCACTTCTGGGACCCGGCCTGCCCGTGCAACGTCGGCAACCAACAGCACCTGGGCGAGTTGATCGAGCAGTACGCGCCCCAAGGCGTCGAGTTCTACGCCCTGCAAAAAGCCGGCAGCCACGGCCAGTTGCCCGACAACCTGCGCAAGATGAAAACCCTCAACGCCTTGCCCGGCGCCGATCAGGTACCGGCCACGCCTGCCGTGGGTATTTGGGATCGCACGGGCAAGCTCGCGTATTTCGGGCCCTATAGCGAAGGGCTCACGTGTAATTCCAGCAACAGTTTCATTGAGCCGATCCTGCAAGCCCTTGAGGCCGGACGCGAAGTAGACGCCACCCACACCCTGGCAGTGGGCTGCTATTGCGCGTGGAGCAAGGCGTCAAACTGAACACAGGCTGTTCAACTGGCAAACTCCAATTACCCGATTCACAGCCTGCTGTATCGTACGTTTTCAGTGAGATTGTAAGCGTAGGAATACATGAGCCAGTTAACCATCATCCTCTGGATGCTCAACGTTATCGTTGATACGTCCGGCCAGCTGGCCTTTAAAGCCGCCGCCTCAGCCAGCGCCGAACATGACGGTCTGGCCCACTGGAAGCACATGCTCAAGCGTCCATGGATCTGGCTGGGCGTGATCTGTTATGTCTTCGAATTCGTGTTGTGGCTGGCGTTCCTGACACTCGTACCACTGTCGGTTGGTGTGATGCTGGGCTCCATCAATATTGTCGTGATCATGATTGCCGGGCGTTTCCTGTTTAAAGAGAACCTGAGCAAATGGCGCTTGATCGGCATCATGCTGATCGCCTGTGGCGTGACTGTCGTAGGGTTTGAATGATGAAACGTTTCTATATCCTGGGTTTTCTGGCGCTGATCATTTTCGACACTTTGGCGCAGGTCAGCTTCAAATTCGCCTCGGTGCATGCCGAACCGCTGACCATGGACGTCGCCTGGCTGGTCCGGGTGTTTGGCGCACCGTGGATCTACGGCGCCTTTGTGGGCTATATCGGCGCCTTCTTCACCTGGATGACCTTGCTCAAATACGCCCCCGTGGGCCCGGCGTTTGCGGCTTCCCACCTGGAGTTGATCAGTGTGACGCTGATCTCCGTGTGGCTGTTCGATGACACCTTGACCCTGCCTAAAATCATCGGTGGCGCGCTGATTATCGCCGGCATCCTCTGCCTGGCGCGCAGCGAAGACAAAGAGAGCAAACAGGTCGAGGTCGAGCCGGCGCAGGCCCCGGTGTCATGACACACCCATGGGAAATCCCGCCGACCGCAGGGCTGCCTTTGCGCTGGCGGGATTTACTCGGTTTCTCGGGCGGCCTGGCCGACTCGCTGGCCCGCCAATTCTCGATTCCACGGCCGGCGCTGCCCTGCTCCGGCACCGCTGCGCTGATCATCGCCCTGCGCACCTTGCAGCAGCGTATGCCCGGCCGCACGCGCCTCATCGTGCCCGCCTACACCTGCCCCTTGGTGGCATTGGCCGCGCATTACTGCCCGCCGCTGCGAGTAGTGCCCTGTGATTTGCAGCCCAACAGCATTGACCTCGATGAACAGCAACTGGCGCACCTGTGCGACGACAGCACGCTGGCGGTGGTGGTCACTCACCTGGCTGGGCGCGTGGCCGATGTGGGTGCCGCCAAGCGTATTGCCGACGCCGTCGGTGCGGCAGTCATCGAGGACGCCGCGCAAGCCATGGGCGCCCTTGACGATGGCCGTAGCGTTGGGCTCAAAGGCGACGTAGGTTTTTTCAGCCTGGCATTGGGTAAAGGCCTGACGACAGCCGAAGGCGGTGTGCTGTTCAGTCGCGACCCGGTGTTGCACCAGGCGCTGCACCGCCAGTGCCGGCAAGACCTGCCCTTCAGCCTGCGCTGGGAGCTGCAACGCAGCGCCGAACTGTGGGGTTACGCCCTGGCCTATCAGCCGCGTGGCTTGTATTACGTGTATGGCAAGGCGCTGCGCAAAGCGTTGGCCCAAGGCGATGAAGTGGCCGCCGTGGGCGACGACTTTTCGGTTAACGACATCCCATTGCACCGTCTCGGCGGCTATCGCCAGAAGGTCGGGGCCGCCGCGCTGGCGCGCCTGCCGGATTATTTGCAACAGGGCCAAACCCGCGCCTTACGCCGTGCAGCACGCTTAAATGCCTTGCCCGGCGTCTCGGTGGTAATGGACCGGCCCGGGCAGCAAGGCACCTGGCCTTTTTTGATGGTGATGATGCCGTCTGCACAGACACGTGATGCGGCGATGGCGCAGCTGTGGACCTCAGGGCTGGGCGTGACCCGCCTGTTTATCCACACCTTGCCGGACTATCCGGCGGCGGCCCCGCTGTTGCAGCCAGGCGGCGACCTTACCCAGGCCCAAGCCTTCGCCGCCCGCACACTGTCAATCAGCAACAGCCATTGGCTGACGGACGAACACTTCGAACAGGTACTGGCTCAGCTCAAGGTTATTGTCGCCAGCCCTGATTGATACGGTCCACCAAACGGCCATTCAGCGCGTTCTGTTGCTGTTGCCAAATCTGCACTTGCGCCTCAGGCAGCGCCTCTTGGCCATCGGAAGCACTCAACCAACGCTTGAACTTGCTTTCATAGTGGTACGCCGACACGTCGCCGGTAATGTCCGCGCCGATGATCAGGCCATGGCAGGCGCTGATCAGGTCGTTCAAGTGCTGCTCCAGAAACTCGCCCTGGTCCCAGTTGGTGTTCACCACCTCGGGGCTCAACACGTCTTTGTCGATGGACAGGTAAACCGGCAACGAACGGTCAAACTGCGCCAAGAACGCGCGCATCAAATCGTCCGGGTTGCTGAAGGCGCGATTGCTGCGACCGGCGCCGACCCAGTTCATCCAGCGCGTGTCGACGTTGACGTTCCAGTAGGTCAGCTTGCGCTTGAGCAGCGGCGACCAGTGATTCTCCCAGGCGTGGCCCAGGCCGATATCCTGCGAGCCGATGCCCAGCACATGCACATGCTCGACCTGCGGCAAGCGGCTGGCCCAATAGACCCACGAGCCGCAATGGATGCCGAACGGGTAACGCATGTTGTCGGGGTGGTTGTCGCAAATGATCAGCTGGAACTTCTGCTGCGTTGGCAGTCGGTTCAGCAACAACTGGCTGAGGTGGTGATAGTCGCCACTGCCGGTAAACACACAGCCGTAGTCACCGGGCATTTGCGCGTGCAGGGCCGTCTCCAGCGCCTTGAACTGCGCCCACCGGCAGCCGAAGCGGATTTTTTCCTGCCAGGCCTGTAGCGCTAAGGTGGTCGCGCCGGGGATGTCACTGACGGCGCCATCAAAATCCAGAATCAGCGGCGGTCGGGCCAGGCTCATGAGGTGTGCTCCTGTTGCCACTGGGCATCGCTTTCAAAGTGATGGCGGAACCGACTGCCCAGCTTGCGCAGCAGCGGGTTGCGCACCCAGACCAGGTGGCGGGTGAAGGTAAAGTCGGCGCCAAGGCTGGCCTTGACCTGTGGGTCGGTCCAGCCAGCCACGTAAAACTTCAGCCCATTGGCCAGCGCGTACTCAAGGTTTACAAACCAACTGACGAAGTACAGGTTGAATTCCAGCGCCAGCGGGTAATTGAGGCCGATGTACTTGTCGAGCAGCTTGTCGCCTTCCACGTAGCACAGGTTGTAGCCGATCAGTTCATCGCAGTGCCAGTAGCAGAACACGCGCCCATTGCTGCTGGCGTCGCGGAACAAGCCACGGAAAAATTCAGGGGTGAGCAGGTCAAAGTGGATCTCGCTCTGGTCGTACACCGCCTTGTACAGCCCGTACAAGTGCGTGAGCCAGGCGTCATCGTTGAAGCGCGCATCGCCGGTCTCCAGGACTTCCACGCGCATCGCTTCACGACTGCGCAGTTTGCGCCGGATATTGCGCCGACGGCTGTGGGACAAGCGCGCCAAGTATTCGTCGATGCTGGTGAAGTTGATCGGCACATAGGCCAGCGCCTGGCCTTCCAGGCTGATGAAGCCACGCCGGGTGCAATCGTCGATCAAGGCTTGCGCGTAAAGGTTGTCCGCGTCGCTGAGCAACGGTGAGTTGTACGGCACGTCTTTGATCACGGTGAGTTTGCGCTGCGGTGCACATTCATATTGCAGCCACTGCGCGAGGTCCTGGGGCGACACGCCTTGGGGAAACGGCGAGTACTCACTGACGGTAGTGCCCACGAAGCAGCTGTCGATACGCAGCCACGAACGCCAAAACCGATACCCCGGCCAGTTGCGAACGCGCTGCTCGAACCCATCGTCGGCGGTGGTCAACAGGTCGAATGGCGTGAAAAAATACGGCAGGCCCTGCTCGGATAGCCGGGCGTCGAAGCCCTCCGGCGGGTGCTGCAAAAAGCGCTTGATCAGCGATTGCGCTTCCAAGCAGCACGCGTAAGTCGCCTCGGCGCGGCTGGGTTCTGGCAATGGTTGCGTGGCGCAAGTCATGGAAAAAAGCTCATAGATGACAGCGCAATACTAGCCTTTTGACTTGCCGGTCACTTGAACCTCGGCTGTCGGCGAGGCACATCGGGCGCGTTATCAGCATTTCCCTCAGCCCTCACCAAACCTATTAGACTCCGTTGACCTAAAAGGCGAATGACCAAGGATCGTCCATGAAACGCAGCCTGACCGTGCTCGCTCTGCTGATTGCCGCCCTCTTGGCTGGCGCCGGCTGGTATGTCTACAGCAAGCAACCGACCCGCCAGGGCACCGAAACACTGGCCAACCTGCAAGGTTCGGTCACGGTGCGTTACGACGACCGTGGCGTGCCGCACATCCGCGCCGAGAACGAGACCGACCTGTATCGCGCCCTGGGCTACGTGCATGCCCAGGACCGGCTGTTCCAAATGGAGATCATGCGGCGCCTGGCCCGTGGTGAACTGGCTGAAGTGCTCGGCCCCAAGCTGCTGAGCACCGACAAGCTGTTTCGCAGCCTGCGTATTCGCGAGCGTGCCTTGAGTTACGTGGAACACACCGACCACGACTCCAAGGCATGGAAGGCCTTGCAAGCCTATCTGGACGGAATCAACCAGTATCAGGACAGCCACGCCAGCCCGATGGAGTTCGACGTGCTGGGCATTGCCAAGCGACCGTTCACTGCCGAGGACACCATCAGCGTTGCCGGGTACATGGCCTACAGCTTTGCCGCCGCATTTCGTACCGAGCCGCTGCTGACTTACGTACGCGACCAGCTGGGCAGCGATTACCTGAAAGTCTTCGACCTGGACTGGCAGACCAAAGGCGCGCTCAACCTTGCCGCCAGCGACTGGAAAACCCTCGGCGCCCTCGCCTCGTTGAGCGATCAGGCCCTGGCCGACAACGGTTTGCCGCAGTTCGAAGGCAGCAACGCCTGGGCCATCAGCGGCAGCCGCACCAAAAGTGGCAAGCCATTGCTGGCGGGCGATCCGCATATTCGCTTCTCGGTGCCGTCGGTGTGGTACGAGGCGCAGTTGTCGGCGCCGGGCTTTGAGCTCTACGGCTATCACAACGCGCTGGTGCCGGTAGCGTTCCTGGGCCACAACCTGGATTTCGGCTGGAGCCTGACCATGTTCCAGAACGACGACCTCGACTTGATCGCCGAAAAGGTCAACCCGGACAACCCCAACCAAGTCTGGTACCACGACCAATGGGTCGACATGACCAGCAGCGAGCAGCAGATCGCGGTCAAGGGCCAGGCGCCGGTGA
Source organism: Pseudomonas sp. IB20 (assembly GCF_009707325.1). NCBI lineage: Bacteria > Pseudomonadati > Pseudomonadota > Gammaproteobacteria > Pseudomonadales > Pseudomonadaceae > Pseudomonas > Pseudomonas gelidaquae. The sequence continues at coordinate 4,995,857 of NZ_CP046103.1, forward strand.
CGCTGACGCTGCGCCAATCGCCCCACGGCCCAATCATCAATGACGTGCTCGGCGAAAATGCCGGCAAGACGCCGATCGCGATGTGGTGGGCGTTCCTGGGCACCGAAAACCCGATCCTTGAAGGTTTCTACCAGCTCAACCGCGCCGACACGTTGGCCAAGGCCCGCGCGGCAGCGGCCAAGGTCTCGGCGCCGGGCCTGAACATTGTGTGGGCGAATGCCAAGGGCGACATCGGCTGGTGGGCGGCGGCGCAGTTGCCAATCCGCCCGGCGGGGGTGAATGCCGGTTTTATTCTCGATGGCAGCACCGCCCAGGCCGACAAGCTGGGCTTCTACCCATTCAGCGCCAACCCCCAGGAAGAAAACCCGGCGCGCGGTTATGTGGTGTCGGCCAATGCCCAGCCGGTCTCGCCCACCGGCATGGAAATCCCCGGTTACTACAACCTCGCCGACCGTGGCCAGCAGTTGAACACGCAACTGAGCGACAAAAGCGTGAAGTGGGACGTGACCAACAGCCAGGCCTTGCAGTTGGGCACCACCACCGCCTACGGCCCACGCCTGCTGGCGCCGCTGTTGCCGGTGCTGCGCGAGGTGGTCAAGGACCCGGCACAGTTGAAACTGGTGGAGCAGCTTGCAAGCTGGAAGGGTGACTACCCGCTGGATTCCACCAGCGCCACGCTGTTCAACCAGTTCCTGTTCAACCTCGCCGACGCGGCCTTCCACCCGAAACTGGGCGATGCCATGTTCAAGACCCTGCTGACTACGCGGGTGATCGATGCCGCCCTGCCACGCCTGGCCGCCTCGCCGGACTCGCCCTGGTGGGACGGCAAGCGCGCCGACACGGTCAAGCTCGCCTGGGACAACAGCCTGACACACCTCAAAGCCACCTTCGGTGATGACCCGACTCAATGGCAGTGGGGCAAGGCGCACACCCTGACCCACGGCCACCCGCTGGGTATGCAGAAGCCGCTGGATATAGTCTTCAACGTCGGCCCCTTCCCCGCCCCTGGCAGCCACGAAGTACCGAACAACCAGACAGCCATGATTGGCCCCGCGCCGTGGCCGGTGACCTACGGCCCATCGACCCGCCGCCTGATCGACTTCGCCGACCCGGCCCACGCACTGACCATCAACCCGGTGGGGCAAAGCGGTGTGCCGTTTGACTCGCACTATGGCGACCAAGCGGAAACCTACATTGAAGGCGGGTACGAGCAGGCGCATTTCAGTGATGAGGAAGTGACGGCGAATACGCGGGGCACGCTGAAATTACTGCCTGCCAGATAACCGCCTGGAAACCCGGTCAATGGGGGAGCTGGCTTGCCTGCGATGAGGCCATGTCTGTCGACTCATCTGTCGACTGACGCACCACCATCGCAGGGCAAACCAGCTCACCCATTTGATCTTGGTTGTGACGGCTACCGCGCCCTCAGGCGCCCCGGCGCCTCGCCGTAGGTTTCCTTGAACTTCTTGCTGAACGCTGCCTGGGACTGATAACCCACCTGGGCGGCGATATCCATCAGGCTCAGGCGTGACTGGTGCAGCAGATTGAACGCCAACTCCATACGCAACTGGGTCAGCAGCACCCACGGGGATACACCCGCCACCTTCACAAAGGTACGCATGAAGGTCGCTCGCGACATCGTCGCAACCAAGGCCAGGCTGTCGATGGTCCATTCATGGCCGGGCTCGGCCAGCATCGCCTGCCAGGCCTTGCTCAGGCGCTTGTCGGCGAGCAAGGCGAAGGTGCCGGCCACCGGCGCCTGAAGGGTCAGCCAGGTGCGCAGGATCAGGGTGAACAAGGCCGACGACAGTGCATCGATAAACGAGCGGGCGCCCAGTTGTTGCCCATCCGCTTCGCTGCGCAACAAAGCAATCAACGCAGCCAATTGCCCATCGCCCTGCCACTGCCGACTGGACACCACCAGATACTCCGGCAACGCGGCAAACAACAACGACTGCCGGTTGTAGTGAAAGCTGCCGCAGAGCATGTCCAAGTCCACCCGTTCGCCACCCAGGCGATGAACCGGAAGTAAACCGCCCTCAATCACCGTCGGTGGCATCGGCTGGATGCGTGAACCTGGACTGCGCAACAAATGGGTGGCGCCACCGGGCATCAGCAGGATATCGCCCTCCCCCAGCGTTACGTGCTGCCCGCTCGTTAACTCGGCGCGGCAGGTGCCGCTGAGCACAATGTGATACGGCGCCACGCCCAAATTCTCCGGCGTGTGATCCAGCGCCCAGTCGCCCTGGAACTGGCAACGCAAATCCAGGCTGCCGCGCAGGTTGGCCATCTTGATAAGGGTGTCGATCGAATTCATTTGCGAACATCGGTCAAAAAGATGAGCGGATTGAACAATGCCCCTAACCCCGAACAGCACAGACTGGCTTCACACCCAACCTGTTCAGGAGTTACCGCAATGTTCAATAACTGGTCCGACTTGCTGCCTACCGTAAAGAAAGCCTTTGGCGCGCTGGGCAAGAGCAACCCGAAGATGGTCAAAGCGTACATGGCGTTGGACGAGGCTGCCGAGGAAAACAACGTGCTCGACGC